>NZ_JBVAYT010000006.1:0-263825 GCF_055412765.1 Pseudarthrobacter xylosi
ACGCCACCTCCACCACGGCCTCATCCGGGGCCGGGGCCGCCACCGGGACCTCCTCGATCCGCAGATCCCCGGCCGCATACGCCACCACCGCCGCACCAGAAACCCGCAGCGCTGTATCTTCGGTCCCCTGAGCCACTGTTTCGATGCCCATCAGACCACCACCGTCATTCCACCATCGATAAAGATCGTCTGCCCGTTCACAAAGTCCGAGCCCTCCGAGGCCAGCCACACCGCCGGACCGGCCAGGTCCCGGACCGTGCCCCACCGGTGCGCCGGGGTCCGGCCCAGGATCCAGGCATTGAACTGCTCATCGTCCACCAGGTTCTGCGTCATCTCCGTATGGATATAACCCGGGGCGATCCCGTTGATCTGCAACCCGGAGCCCGCCCACTCCGCCGTCATCGCCCGGGTCAGGTTCCGCAGCCCACCCTTCGCCGCCACATACGGGGCGATCGTGGGCCGGGCCAGATCCGTCTGCACCGAACAGATATTAATGATCTTGCCCTTCCCCCGCGGGATCATGTGCCGGGCCGCCTCACGCCCCACCAGGAACGCGCTCGTCAGATCCGTCCTGATCACCCGCTCCCAATCCGCAACATCGAGCTCCAGCATCGGCACCCGATGCTGGATCCCCGCATTGTTCACCAGGATCGCCAACGGCCCCACCTGCTCCTCCACCCACAAAACACCCCGCGCAGCCTCGGTGTCTTTAGTGACGTCAAATGCAATGCTGTGCACCTGCCCGGGGGCGAAGTCCGCAGCCATGGTAGTTTCGGCTGCCTTGAGCCGCTCTTCGTTGATCCCGTTGAGGACCACGGTGGCCCCGGCCTCCGCCAACGCCCGGGCCAGGGCGTTGCCGATCCCCCTGCTCGAGCCTGTCACCAAGGCAACCCGCCCCGTCAAATCAAAAAGTCCACTCATGGTGCAGCTGTCCCTTTCGTTGCGGTCTCCGCAGGTCCCGCGATATTGGTGTTGTCGCTCAGATTCGAAATGGCCTGGCGGACCACGGCAAGGTCCTGGTCGCCAAGGCCCTGGCGCTTGAGCTCCGCGTAAAGTTCGACGCAGGCGGTGGCCATCGGTACGGCAGCGCCGGCCGCACGTGCTGATTCGAGCACAAAGGACAGGTCCTTATGCATGAATTTCGCCGGGCCTGTGGGTGTGTAGTCCTTCCGGACCAGGCGCGGTCCCACGTTCTCCAGCACACGGCTGCCCGCAAGGCCGCCGGCGAGGACGTCGAAAAGCGCCGCCGGATCCATCCCGGAGCGCTCGGCGAGCTCGGCCGCTTCGGCGAGCGCCGCCGTCGTGGTTACCACAATGAGCTGGTTGCAGGCCTTGGCGAGCGACCCCGCGCCCAGGGGGCCTATGTGCCTGACGGTGGTTCCCATCGCGTTGAAGAAGGGCTCGACCCGCCGGAAGTCGTCGGCGGTACCGCCGGCCATGATGGCCAGTGTCCCGTCGGTTGCGCCCTTGGTGCCGCCGCTGACCGGGGCGTCCACTACGGCGGCGCGGCCATGGCTTGCCTCGTGTACCCGGAGCCCGAAGTCCTGGACCTTTGCCGGTGAGACCGAACTTGTGACCACCACGGTAGTGCCGGCCTGCGGCGGCGTTTCATCCCAGCTCGCCAAGAGCCCCGCCGAAGCCTCTTCGATGAAGGACAGGTCCGGAAGCATAAAGGCGATGATTGGCAGGTCCCGCAGGGATGCAACGTCCGGCGCTGAGTGGCCGCCCTGCGCCACAAGCTCCTGCAGGGGTCCCTCGGATCGATTCCAGGCGGTGACCGCCCAGCCGCCGCGGACCAGATTGACCGCCATCGGCAGCCCCATCAGCCCCAGGCCTACAAAGCCCGCTGTTCTGTCTTCCATAAATAGGCCTCGACTCACATCGTTGTGTGGTTAATGAAGGGAAATCTGTCCAATATCCTAGCCGCTATTCAGTATGATGAACACTATGACGACTCTAACCACCGTCGCGATCGCCGTCCCGCTCGAAGCAGAGCTGGTGGAGCGCATCCGCGCCGTAGACCCCTCCGTAACTGTCCTTTACGAGCCGGACCTGCTTCCGCCGGAGCGTTTTCCGGCCGACCACTCCGGGGATCCGGACTTCAAAAGGACCCCTGCGCAGGAGGAACAGTACTGGGCCATGCTCAACCAGGCGCAGGTGCTGTACGGCCTGCCCAACGAAAGCCCCGCGGGCCTGGCCCGCATCGCACGCGAGAATCCACGGCTCCAGTGGGTCCACGCCATGGCCGCCGGCGCCGGCGGTGCCGTCAAGGCCTCCGGGCTGGATCAGGAAACCCTCCTCAAATTCAAGGTGACCACCTCCGCCGGCGTCCATGCCCTGCCGCTGGCAGAATTCGCTGCCCTGGGGATCCTCAACGGCTTTAAGCGCAGCGCCGAGCTGGCACAGGACCAGGCCGCCAAGGTGTGGCCCGAGCTTCGGACCCCCACCCGCTTGGTCAGCGGGTCCACGCTGGTAGTGACCGGCCTGGGCGAAATTGGCCTGGAGACGGCCCGGATCGCCCGCGCCCTGGGCATGACTGTCAGCGGCACCAAGCGAACCGTTGAGCCGATCGAAGGAATCGAGCAGGTTGCCGGCAACGACGGACTGCCCGGGCTGCTCGCCACGGCAGACGCCGTCGTCAACACCCTGCCCGGCACGCCGTACACGGAAAAGCTGTTCAACCGTGAGGTGTTCGCCGCCATGAAGCCGGGAACGGTGTTTGTGAACGTGGGCCGCGGCACCGTGGTGGACGAGGACGCCCTGCTGGAGGCCCTGGACAACGGCCAGGTCTCCTACGCCTGCCTCGATGTCTTCGCCGTGGAACCACTCCCCCAGGACAGCCCGCTGTGGAACCACCCCAAGGTTATGGTGTCGCCGCATACCTCGGCGCTCAGCGCCGCGGAGAACCGCCTGATCGCGGAACGCTTCAGCAGCAACCTGCGCACGTTCCTCGACGGCGGCGAGCTGCCCCATCTGGTGGACCCGGTCCACTTCTACTAAGGGGCACTGCCGCAGCAGCACTAGCGGCGCCCAAACAACAGCCGGCACAGAAATAGGCGGCCTCCCCAACCGGGGAGGCCGCCTATTGCACTAATGGAGTGCCTAGCTGGCGTCCTCCGTAGTCAGGAGATCGCGGCCGACAGTTTCCGGAGTGAAGAAGGTGGTGACGAAGGAGATGAGCGCCAACACCAGGGAGTAAATGGACAGCACCAGCCACGAGTGGTTAGTGGCGGCCAACAGAAGGGCACCGAGCAGGGGCGCGAGACCGCCGGCCAGCACAGCCGAGATCTCGCGGCTCATAGCCACACCCGTGAAGCGGTACTGCGAGCCGAACAGCTCAGGGAGCAGCGGGCACTGCGGGCCGAGCATCGACTGCACGCCGATGGCGATGCCCACGGCCATGACGATCCACACCAGGGTGACATTGCCGAGCGTGACCAGGTAGAAGGCAGGAAACGCGATGATGGCCTGGAACAGAGCACCGTAGCGGTACACCGGGACGCGTCCGAAGCGGTCCGACAGAGCGCCGAAGGTGACCACCAAGACAGCGGCGAATCCTGCGGCAATCAACAGGCCCACAGGGCCGATGGAGTTGTTTCCTGCGAACACTCCGGCCGGCATGCTCATGAAGGAGACCAACAGCGCCGAGTAGATCGAAGAGTTGCCGTTCTCGCCCATGCGCAGGCCGATGCCAATGAGGACGTTCTTCTTGGAGTGCCTCCAGAGCGCGCTGATCGGGTTCTTGACCACGTTCTTGTGCTTCTCCAACTCCTGGAACGCAGGCGTTTCCTTGAGCTTGAGTCGGATGAAGATGGCAACGGCGATCAGGATGAAGCTGGCAAGGAACGGCACCCTCCAGAGCCAGCCCTGCAGGACGGACTTGTCCGCCATGGCGATGAGTGCGAACGTTCCCGCACCCAGCAGAGTGCCGAGCTGGATGCCGACAAACGGAAGCGAGGCAAAGAACCCACGACGGCGGCGCGGTGCGACTTCCGAGATCAGGGTGGTGGCGCCGGCCTGCTCTGCCCCGGCCCCGAGACCCTGGACAATCCGCAGCGTCACCAGGAGGACCGCGCCCAGCATACCTGCCTGCTCGAAAGTGGGCAGCAAGCCGATGGCGAAGCTTGCCGTTCCCATCAGGGCGATGGTGAGGATCAGGACCATTTTGCGGCCGTAGCGGTCGCCGATGTAGCCGAACACCAGTCCACCGAAGGGCCGTGCTGCAAAGCCGACACCGTAGGTGGCGAACGAGGCAATGAGGGCACCCTCCGGACCCAGCGGCGAGAAGAACAACGGTCCAAAGATCAAGGCCGAGGCGAGGCCGTAGATGTAGAAGTCGTAGTACTCCAGTGCGGAGCCTACTGAGCTGGCAAGAGTTGCCCTTCGCAGCTGCTCCGGATCGACGGCGGCGCCGTCCACGTCAGTCTGCGGTGATTTAGTACGAGCTGTCACAAGAACTCCCTCAAAAACACTCCAGGCCCCCGTTGGCCTAGTGGGATAGCGAGGACACCCCGTGGCGTCGATCACTATATTGAACAGAGTACAGCAAGTTGAACACGGAGCAAGTGCTTGCCGGATATTTGTTTACAACCGGGGTTATGAACGTTGGGCCGGCCCGTCACGGCTGTGCGCTCAGCCCATGGGGTTACCCAGGGACCGCGCCAGCTCGTTCAGTTCCTTGACCATCTGGGAACCCTGCTCCGCGGAATATGTGGCCTTAAGAGCCGTGACGGACAAGCCAAGGCTAGGGCCGTGGGCGCCGCGCGTCGGCACCGCCACAGCGAGGCAGACTACTCCCGTAGTGGATTCCTCATCTTCGAAGGCATAGCCCTGTTCCCGGATGGTGGTCAGTTGTGCCTTCAACTCGGCTCCGGTGCGGAGAGACTTCGGGGTCAGGACCGGAAGTTCAACGTCATCGGAAAACATTGCGTCGACGTCATGGTCATGAAGGCGGGCGACCAGGGCCTTGCCCACGGCACACAGGGATACCGGCATCTTGTCGCCGATATTGGACGTCAGGCGGACCGCCGGATGCCCCTCGTAGCGGGCCAGATAGATGACGTTCGTTCCGTCCAGCATGGCGATGCGTACCGTCTCCCCGGAAAGGGTCGGCGCCTGTTCGCAGAACCGGTAGAATTCCTGCACTTCATCGAGCCGGCTCAGATATGCAGCACCGAGTTCCACGAGCTTCCGGCCGAGCGTGAATTCGGCGCCGTGACGGCTAATCAGCCTGGCTTCTTCCAACGCCAGCAACAGGTTGGACGTGGACGACTTGGGGATACCCAACTCGCGGGCCAGGTCGCTCAGCGTCAGCCGTCCAGTAGCAGAGGCTGCCAGTGCGTCCATGACGGCGGCGGCACGCGTGACCGCCGGCGCCGGTGACGTACTCCCCAAACCTTCGGAGGAGCGGGGGGTGCGGGAATCGGCCATGATTCTCCTTCGATCGGCACGCCGGGGCGCTTCGCGTAGATGCGTTCATTCTGCTGAACAGTAACCATCATAATGGCTTATTGATGATTCGGGGCCTGAGTCAGGGCGCCGTCCGCCGCACCTTGCAGGACTGTTCGCGTGGCATTTGTTTGTTGCGGGAAGTTCACGGTATATTCATTTCAGACCCTCCACCGCGGCATCCCCCAATAGTCGCGGTGGAGGGTTTTCCAATGCCCAAATATGCTCTGGACATCTGCCGCCGAATTCAGGCGGCGTCTACCACGGCCTCCCTCAGCCTCCAGCCGCCGCCGAGTCCGTCGCGCTCCAGCATCATGGTTGTCAGCGCGGAATGCGGATTGTGGCCCAGGCGCACCTGGACCTGCAACACTTCAACGTCCACACGACCCAGCCCCTTGGGCATACGGCGCTCCGCCTCCCACCAACTCACGCGCTCAAACCATCTCACTGCGTCGGCACCCACAGCCCATTCTCTGCCGCTGATGACTACCGCCGTCGGGCTGCCGTCATGGGCCATCTTCACCACCACATATTCCATAGCGGGAACACTAAGGACAGCCACTGACAATATTGCGACTTGGCCGAATCGCATCTGACAGATGGGGCCCATGAGGGAATTCCTGCCACGCGGATACTCGACCCCAACCACACTCATGCGACGGCCCTACGCCCCGAACCGCTCATGGCAACAAAAAACCCGTTGGTCCCGGCCAGTGGGCCAGGAACAACGGGGTTTGGTAGTGGGTCCTACCGGGATCGAACCGATGACATCCACGGTGTAAACGTGGCGCTCTACCAGCTGAGCTAAAGACCCAAACTGCAGGTTTTTCGCGCCTCAGCGCGTCAACCAACGAACATAAACTCTACCTGACGGTCGGGAAGAAAAGCCAATCGACGCATCGTCTCCGTCATGGGTCAAGATCGGGGAGTTCGGCGGCGAGCCAGGTCAGTGCCTCGCTGACGCCTGCGTGCAGCTTGATGGTGGCGTACTGGTCACCCCGGGTGTCGCCCCTGTTGATGATCACCACAGGTTTGCCATCCTTGGCCGCGTGACGGACGAACCGCAGTCCGCTCATTACTGTCAGTGATGATCCTGCAACAAGTAAAGCGGCGGCGCGGTCCACCATCACGTAGGCGTCTTCCACGCGCTCCTTGGGCACGTTCTCGCCGAAGTAGACAAAGTCAGGCTTAAGCGTTCCGCCACAGGCGGGGCAGGCAGCGACCACAAAACTGCTGATCAGCGCCGTGTCCTCAACAGTGGCATCGGCGTCGGGCGCCATTTTCACCAGGCCGGACGTGGTGGCGCGCGCAAGGAAGCCGGGATTCAGTTCTTCGAGCACCTCCGCAAGCAGGTGGCGGGTGTACGTGCGTTGGCAATCCAGGCAGACCACCCGGTCGTAACGGCCGTGGAGGTCAATGACATTCCGGCTGCCGGCATCTTCATGCAGCCGGTCCACGTTCTGCGTGATCAACCCGGTGAGCAGGCCCCGCCGTTCCAGTTCTGCCGCCGCACGGTGCCCGGGGTTTGGATCCGCGCGCCGCAACTTGGACCAGCCGATGTGGTTCCGTGCCCAGTAGCGCTGGCGGTTGGCGGCCTCGCGCACGAACTCCTGGTAGGTTATGGGTGAACGTGGCACGGCGTCCGGCCCACGGTAGTCCGGAATGCCCGAATCGGTGCTCAGCCCTGCGCCAGTCAGTAAAGCCAGCTGCCTGCCAGACAACAGCTCCCTGACGCGTTCCAGTCCTTGTAGATCCGCGCTGGACAGCGCAGCAGGGTCAGCGGCCGGCAGGCTCGCGAAGCCCGTCAGGCCGATGCCGTGCGGCTGCTGGTCCATGCGGCGTCAGCTCTGTTCCAGGCCTGCCAGAGCATCCTGGTAGTCAGCGAGCTCGCGGGCCTGGCCACGCGGATTCACCACAACGTAGCGGATTGTTCCGGTTGCATCGATGATGAACGTCCCGCGCCCAGCCATGCCGCTCTCCGGGTCGAAGACACCATACTCACTGGCGACGGCGCCGTGTGGCCAGAAGTCGGCCAGAAGGTCAAAGCCGTAGCCTTCTTTCTCGGCATACGCCCGCAGGCTGAACTTGCTGTCCACGGACACCGCCAGGACTGTGGCCCTTGCATCTTCGAACGCGGCAAGGTTGTCTCTGATTTCACAGAGCTCACCGGTGCAGACACCCGAAAATGCAAACGGATAAAATACCAGCACAACGTTCTGGCCGCGGAAAGTGGACAACCGGACAGGTTCTCCGAACTGGTTCACGAGTTCAAAGTCCGGGGCAAGCTCCCCCACCGCCGGAACAGTCTGTCCGGCTACGGCAAGGGCTGCCGTCACTTGTTCTTCCTGCTAACCAGGCGGGTGGCACTCCAGTCCTTCGACACGCCCGCGGAGGTGGTCAGGTGCAGGCCCGCAGTGGGCGCCGCTTCCTGGATTTCCGCCGGCGAGACATACCCGGTGCGCCCGGACTTTGGCGTCAGCACCCAAACAACCCCGGTTTCACTCAAGGTGGTCAGGGAATCCATGAGGGTATCAACCAGATCCCCATCGCCGTCCCGCCACCAAAAAATGACGGCGTCAGCAACGTCGTGGTCGTCCTCGTCCAGGAGCTCGGACCCTGTCAGGTCCTCAATATCATCACGTAAGTCGAAATCGACGTCGTCGTCGTAACCGAACTCCTGAATCAGATCCCCATTTTTGAAACCCAATTTTTCCGCCACATTTACCGAAGTGGCGGCGTCGGCCTCGCTCACGTGTTCCTCCAATGCCTAATACATGCAATGCGCATAGTGATTTCCATTACTCCCAGCCAACACCCTTTGTGCCTGCGCTTCAAGCTGCCACCACCGCGATTCGCCATATTTTGCGTCACATCCGGCGCTGTCAGCCTGCGTTGCAGCGGCTTTCGTCACACAACCAGTATGACGGCGAAATACAACAGGGACGCCATAGACGCGGCTACGCATCGCGCTGGAGTCACAGCTAGAGTGACTGGTGACAACTATGCCTGCGGGGCGACCGCCTGGAACTCAATGGCAGACATAGGCGTGATAGGACCCTGCCCGGCGCACATGACCGGGCTGTTGTAACCGATACGTCGCACACGTCGCATTCATGCCGGACAGTCACCCTGCCCGGCATGTGGGCGCCGATGCATGCGCGCAAAGAGAGGTTGGACGTGGCTGCAGGAGAAGATACCTCCCATATCCTCAGCGGGTTGACAAACCAGCTGCCTGATCGTGATCCGGAAGAGACCGCCGAATGGGTTGAGTCCCTGGATGCACTGATCAGGGAACAGGGCACGGAACGTGCCCAATACATCATGCGCAGCCTGCTGCAGCGCGCCGGCGCGCAGAGCGTCGGAGTTCCGATGGTCACCACCACGGACTATGTGAACACCATCCCGGTGGACCAGGAAACAGCGTTCCCCGGCAACGAGGAGTTTGAGCGCCGGTACCGGGCATACATGCGGTGGAATGCCGCCATTATGGTGCACCGGGCGCAGCGGCCGAACATCGGCGTGGGCGGGCACATCTCCACCTACGCCGGCGCCGCCACCTTGTACGAGGTGGGCTTTAACCACTTCTTCCGCGGCAAGGACCACCTCGGCGGCGGTGACCAGGTCTTCTTCCAGGGCCACGCCTCCCCCGGCATGTACGCCCGCGCGTTTATGGAAGGCCGGCTCTCCGAGGAGGACCTGGACGGATTCCGGCAGGAAAAGTCCAAGGAAGGCCACGCGCTTTCCTCCTACCCGCACCCGCGCCTCATGCCGGAGTTCTGGGAATTCCCCACCGTGTCCATGGGTATCGGCCCGATGAACGCGATCTACCAGGCCCAGTCCAACCGGTACCTGCACAACCGCGGCCTCAAAGACACCTCGGACCAGCAGGTCTGGGCATTCCTGGGCGACGGCGAAATGGACGAGCCCGAGTCCCGCGGCCTCCTCCAGCTCGCCGCGAACGAGAACCTCGACAACCTGAACTTCGTGATCAACTGCAACCTCCAGCGCCTCGACGGTCCCGTGCGCGGCAACGGCAAGATCATGCAGGAACTCGAAGCGTTCTTCCGCGGCGCGGGCTGGAACGTCATCAAGGTGGTCTGGGGCCGGGAGTGGGATGACCTGCTCACCCAAGACGCCGACGGCTCGCTCGTGAAGATCATGAACGAAACCCCGGACGGGGACTACCAGACCTACAAGGCCGAATCCGGCGGGTTCGTCCGCGAGCACTTCTTCGGCAAGACCCCGCAGACCAAGGACATGGTCGCGGACCTCTCCGATGACGAAATCTGGAACCTCAAGCGCGGCGGCCACGACTACCACAAGGTCTACGCGGCGTATAAGGCAGCCACCGAATTCAAGGGCAAGCCCACCGTCATCCTGGCCAAAACGGTCAAGGGCTACGGACTCGGACCCCACTTCGAGGGCCGCAACGCGACCCACCAGATGAAAAAGCTCACCCTCGATGACCTGAAGAAGTTCCGCGACCACCTGCGGATTCCGGTCACCGACGAGCAGCTGGAGAAGGACCCGTACCAGCCTCCGTACTTCCACCCGGGCACCGATGCGCCGGAGATCCAGTACATGATGGAACGCCGTGCCCAGCTGGGCGGTTCTGTTCCTGAGCGCCGTTCCAAGCACCAGGAGCTCGCTCTCCCGGAAGCAAAAACGTACGAGGTTGCCAAGCGCGGTTCCGGGAAGCAGCAGGCCGCCACCACTATGGCGTTTGTCCGGCTCCTCAAGGACCTGATGCGGGACAAGAACTTCGGCAAGCACATCGCGCCGATCATCCCCGATGAGGCGCGCACGTTCGGCATGGACGCGTTCTTCCCCACGGCCAAGATCTACAACCCCAAGGGCCAGAACTACCTGTCGGTGGACCGGGACCTGGTCCTCGCGTACAAGGAATCGGCGCAGGGCCAGCTGATCCACCCCGGCATCAACGAAGCCGGCGCCGTTGCAGCCTTCACCGCAGCCGGCACCGCTTACGCCACCCATGGGGTACCGCTGATCCCGGTCTACGTGTTCTACTCCATGTTTGGCTTCCAGCGCACCGGCGACGCCTTCTGGGCCGCCGGGGACCAGATGGCCCGCGGCTTCATCATCGGCGCCACTGCCGGCCGCACCACCCTGACCGGGGAAGGACTCCAGCACGCCGACGGGCACTCCCCGCTGCTTGCCTCCACGAACCCGGCAGTGGTCACCTACGACCCCGCCTACGGGTACGAGATGGGCCACATCATCCGGGACGGCATCGAGCGCATGTACGGGCCCGATTCGGCTGACCGGAACCTCATGTACTACATCACGGTCTACAACGAGCCCATCACGCAGCCCGCGGAGCCCGAGGAGCTCGACGTGGAAGGTGTCCTCAGGGGCATCTACCTCGCGGCTCCGGCGAAGATCGACGGTCCCCGGACCCAGATCCTGGCTTCCGGTGTCTCGGTTCCTTGGGCCATTGAAGCCCAGCGGCTGCTCGCCGAGGACTGGGGCGTCTCCGCCGACGTCTGGTCCGTGACGTCCTGGAACGAACTGCGCCGCGACGGCATGGCCGCCGAGGAAGAGGCGTTCCTGAACCCGGGCAAGCCCGCCCGCGTCCCGTTTGTGACCCAGCAGCTTGCCGGTGCCACAGGACCCGTAGTGGCGGTCTCGGACTACATGAAGGCCGTTCCGGACCAGATCCGCCAGTTTGTACCGAACGAGTTCGCCACGCTGGGTGCGGATGGCTTCGGCTTCTCCGACACCCGTGCAGCTGCCCGCCGCTTCTTCAAGAACGACATCCACTCCATCGTGGTCCGTTCCCTTGAACTGCTGGCGCGCCGCGGCGAAGTTGATGCCCAGGCCCCGGCCCAGGCGATCGAGAAGTACAAGCTGCACAACGTCAACGCCGGTTCCACCGGCAACGCGGGCGGCGAGTCCTGATCAACTCCTGCTGACACCGTAAATGAACGACGACGGCGACCCTCACCGAAAGGCGAGGGTCGCCGTCGTCGTTCCCGGCGTTTCTGTACATGATGCCGTCTGTGATGCAGGTCCAACAACGTTGTAGCCTTCGCACAAATGGAGCTTGCCGGGCAGGCACCGTATGCTCGAAGGATGCCAGAGCCAACCACCCCGCCCGTGAAGCGCAAGCCGTCCTCGCGCAGCATGACACCGGAGAAATCCGAAACCCTGAAAAAGCTCCGGGCGAGCGTGGGCCAGCTTTCCACCACCACCCTTCGCCAGCTGGAGAAATCGCTGCCGTGGTATTCACGGCTCAGCTCCGATGAGCGCTCGGCGCTGGGCATGGTGGCGCAGAACGGCATCGCAGCGTTTGTCACCTGGTATGAGCGGCCCAGCTCGCCGTCGTGGATTCTCTCCGACGTTTTCGGGACGGCCCCCACGGAGCTGACGCGTTCCATCAGCCTCCAGAAGGCGCTCCAGCTTATCCGGATCGTGGTTGAAGTTGTGGAAGACCAGGTGCCGGTCATCGCCCCCGAAGCTGACCAGCCCTCCCTCCGCGAAGCGGTACTGCGGTACTCACGGGAAGTGGCTTTCGCGGCGGCGGACGTCTACGCGAGGGCCGCAGAATCCCGTGGTTCCTGGGATACGCGGCTGGAAGCGCTGATCGTGGACGCCATCCTCCGTGGCGAAAATACGGACGCACTGCGGTCCCGGATCGCCGCGCTGGGTTGGAAGGCACAGGAGAGGTTCACTGTTATGGTGGGCAATTCACCGTCTGAACCCAGTGCCAGCTACGTCAGCGAACTGCGCCGCCTGGCGGGCCGCTACGCCGAGGATGCGCTGGTGGGTATCCAGGGCGACCGGCTGATTCTGATTCTTGGCGGCGTCCAGGACCGGGAGACCGCGTACCTGAAACTCAGCGAAATGTTCGCCCCCGGGCCGGTGGTCTACGGCCCGGAAGCCGGTTCCCTGCTGGAGGCGAGCGGATCAGCGCAGTCGGCCTTTGCTGGCCTGACCGCTGCGAGGGCGTGGCCCGCCGCTCCCCGGCCAGTAGCCGCCGACGACCTGTTACCCGAACGCGTCATCTCGGGTGACGAAGCTGCGCGCCGCTCTCTGGTGAAGAACATCTACCGCCCGCTTGTCGCTGCCTCCAACGGGCTGGTCGAGACCCTGGGCACCTACCTGGAGTTGGGTCATTCCCTCGAGGCGACTGCCCGTGAATTGTTTGTCCACGCCAACACCGTCAGGTACCGGCTCAAGCGCGTCTGCGACGTCACGGGCTGGGATCCGCTGCTTCCTCGGGAGGCGTTTGTGCTGCAGGCGGCGTTGGTAGTCGGCCGGCTTTCGGCACCGCCAAAAGCACCGACAGAGCGTCATCCGGCGCGGAATCAGTCCTGAGTCGTTGTAGACTTCCTACAATCTGACCCCTTGAGCTTGGTGCAGACAAACACCCCTGGATGACCCCGTAATTTGGAAAGCTGGATACGTGCTTGCAATAGTCTGCCCTGGACAGGGCTCACAGACCCCGGGTTTCCTGGCCCCTTGGCTGGAACTGCCTTCGGTAGCAGGCCATTTGGCCTCCCTCAGTGAGATCGCAGGCATCGACCTGACCGCCCACGGGACTACCTCTGACGAGGACACCATCAAGGACACTGCCGTTGCGCAGCCCTTGATTGTTGCCGCCGGGCTGGTCGCCGCGAAGTCGCTGTTCGACGTCGAACTCGGCACGCTTCCGGTGATCCTTGCCGGTCACTCCGTTGGTGAAATCACTGCCTCGGCACTCGCCGGCGTGCTCACGGAGCAGGAAGCCATGACGTTCGTCCGTGAACGCGCCAACAGCATGGCCGCCGCCGCTGCCGTGACCCCCACCGGCATGAGTGCCGTGGTGGGCGGGGACCCTGCAGAGGTTCTGGCCGCCATCGAGGCCACCGGGGCCACACCGGCAAATGTCAACGGCGCGGGCCAGACCGTGGCAGCCGGAACCTTTGAACAGCTCAAGGCACTGGCGGACAACCCGCCAGCCAAGGCCCGCGTCATCCCGCTGAAGGTGGCCGGCGCGTTCCACACCTCACACATGTCCCCCGCCGTGAGCGCCCTTGAGGCGCTCAGGCCGGGCCTCAAGCCGCAGAAGCCACAGGTGCCCCTGCTGTCCAACTTTGACGGACGGGAAGTGACCGACGGCGATGCCGCCGTCGAGAGCCTCATCGCGCAGGTCTCCCGGCCGGTCCGCTGGGACCTCTGCATGGAAACACTCGTGCGGCGCGGCGTCACCGGTGTCATTGAGCTGGCCCCGGCCGGTACACTGGCGGGGCTCGCCAAGCGCGGCATGCCCGGCGTCAAGACCGTTGCAGTCAAAACGCCGGACGACCTCACGGCCGCACTGGCACTCTTCGCAGAACTGGAGGGAAATGCATGAGCGTTCCCACGCTGAAACAGGTTCCCGTCAATGAATACAGCCGCATCCTCGGCCTCGGGGTATTCCGGCCTGACGTCATCGTCACCAACGACGACGTCTGCCAGTGGATTGATTCCTCGGACGAATGGATCCGGCAGCGGACCGGCATCGTGACCCGGCACCGGGCCGCCGCCGACGTCAGCGTCATCGACATGGCCGAGGGTGCTGCCCGGGAGGCCCTGCAGCAGGCAGGCATCGAAGCCTCCCAGCTGGGCGCCGTCATCATTTCCACCGTCACCCACCCGTACGCCACGCCGTCTGCTGCCGCCGCCCTGGCTGACCGCATCGGTGCGACGCCGGCACCTGCCTTCGACATCTCGGCCGCCTGTGCCGGGTACTGCTACGGCATCGCCCAAGCTGATGCCTTGGTCCGTTCCGGCACCGCCACCTACGTGCTGGTGGTTGGCGCGGAGAAGCTTTCCGACGTCATCGACAACCGGGAACGCACCATCTCCTTCCTGCTGGGCGACGGCGCGGGTGCTGTTGTCATCGGCCCCTCCGACACTCCCGGAATCGGACCCTCAGTGTGGGGTTCGGACGGCAGCAAGTGGGACGCCATCGGCATGACGCGTTCCATCCTCGATGTCCGTGATCTCAGCATGGCTGCCCGCCAGTCCGATGAGTCCGGCGACTTTGCACTGCTCGAGGAAGCGCAGGAGCTCTATCCCACACTCCGCCAGGACGGCCAGACGGTCTTCCGCTGGGCTGTCTGGGAAATGGCGAAGATGGCACAGCAGGCCTTGGACGCCGCCGGCGTCAAGGCCGAAGACCTTGTTGCGTTCATCCCACACCAGGCCAACATGCGGATCATCGATGAGATGGTCAAGAAACTGAAACTTCCCGAATCCGTCACGGTGGCCCGGGACATCGCCGATGCCGGAAACACCTCGGCGGCCTCCATTCCCCTGGCCACCCACCGCCTGCTCAAGGAAAACCCTGAGCTCAGCGGCGGCCTCGCACTCCAGATCGGCTTCGGAGCCGGGCTGGTCTTCGGCGCCCAGGTAATCGTCCTTCCTTAGGAACACCCCCAAAACAGGCCGCATCCGCGGACTGCAGCGTTTCCGGCACCCCCTGCCGGCAATAACAAGAAAAGGAGCCATCAATGGCTAGCAACGAAGAGATCCTGGCCGGCTTGGCAGAAATCGTCAACGAAGAAACCGGCCTTGCCCCCGAGGCTGTGGAACTGGACAAGTCCTTCACCGAGGACCTGGACATCGACTCCATCTCCATGATGACCATCGTGGTCAACGCCGAAGAGAAGTTCGGCGTGCGTATCCCGGACGAAGAGGTCAAGAACCTCAAGACCGTGGGCGACGCCGTCAGCTTCATCTCCGGCGCACAGGCCTAACCACGGATTCAGCCCCTTATGGCTGACTGGGCTGCCGGTCCGTGCTTACGCCGGACCGGCAGCCCACCACATTTTTCGGCAGCCAGCTGCCCTACACGCGGGACCCCGCCGGATATCCGGATACGGCCTGCCCACCGACAGAGAGTGATCCAATGACACGCAAAGTAGTCATTACCGGTCTGGGTGCCACCACGCCCATCGGCGGCGACGTACCCACCATGTGGAACAACGCGCTGAAGGGGGTCTCCGGTGCCCGCACGCTGGAAGACGAATGGGTCGCCAAGTACGAACTGCCGGTCCACTTCGCTGCCCGCTGCTCCACGCCCGCCCTGGAGGTCCTGAGCCGCGTGGAGGCCAAGCGGATGGATCCGTCCACCCAGTTCGGCGTCATCGCGTCGCGTGAAGCCTGGGCCGATTCCGGCATCACCGAGATTGACCCCGACCGCCTTGCGGTCGCCTTCGCCACCGGCATCGGCGGCGTTTGGACCCTGCTGGATGCCTGGGACACGCTGAAAGAAAAAGGCCCGCGCCGCGTCCTGCCCATGACGGTGCCGATGCTGATGCCCAACGGCGTCGCCGCAGCCGTAAGCCTCGACCTTGGCGCCCGTGCCGGCGCCCACACCCCGGTTTCGGCCTGCGCATCGGGCACCGAGGCCCTTCATTTGGGCCTGGAGCTGATCCGCTCCGGCAAGGCCGACGTGGTCATGTGCGGCGGCGCCGAGGCAGCCATCCACCCCATGCCCCTGGCCGCGTTCTCGTCCATGCAGGCGCTCTCCCGCCGCAACGACGACCCCCAGGGCGCCTCACGCCCTTACGATCTGGGCCGCGACGGCTTTGTAATGGGCGAAGGCGCAGGCGCGCTGGTGCTCGAAGCCGAGGAACACGCCATTGCCCGCGGCGCCCGCATTTACGGCGAACTGGCCGGCACCTCCGTGACGGCTGACGCCTACCACATCACCGCCCCGGACCCCCAGGGCCTGGGCGCCACCCGGGCGCTGAAGGCGGCCATGTTCGACGGCCGGATCCAGGCTGAGGACGTTGTCCACGTCAACGCGCACGCCACGTCCACGCCGGTAGGTGACAAGCCGGAGTACACGGCCCTCCGCGCGGCGCTGGGGAACCACCTCGACGACGTCGCAGTGTCCGCCACCAAGTCACAGATGGGCCACCTGCTGGGCGCGTCAGGTGCCGTGGAGGCAGTACTCACCGTTCTGGCCGTGTACCACCGCAAGGCCCCGGTCACCATCAACCTTGAGAACCAGGATCCGGAGATCCCGCTCGACGTCGTCACGTCGGCGAGGGATCTGCCGGCAGGCGACATCGTGGCGCTGAGCAACTCGTTTGGCTTCGGCGGCCACAACGCCGTGATCGCTGTCCGCAGCATTTAGCAGCAACGCGGGAACAGCAAGTACCCCAGACACAAGCAGAGGCCCCGCCACGTGGCGGGGCCTCTCCTTTTGCTATGGAGCGCGCATTCCGATCCGGCGCTTATGCCGGGGCAGCGGACCGGAAGTACGACAGAGTGCTGTCCGACGGCGTCAGCCGACCTGGTGCAGCCAGCGGACCGGTGCGCCTTCGGCTGCATGGCGGAACGGCTCGAGTTCCTCGTCCCACGCCTCGCCTAAGGCTAGGGAAAGCTCGTGGTACACGGCAGAGGGATCTCCGGCGCCCGATTCGTAGGCGTAACGGATGCGGTCCTCAGAGACCATGATGTTGCCGTGGACATCCGTGGTGGCGTGGAATATCCCCAACTCGGGGGTATGCGACCAGCGGCCGCCATCTACGCCCTGGCTCGGCTCTTCAGTCACCTCGTAGCGCAGATGGGCCCAGCCGCGAAGTGAGGAAGCCAGCAGCGATCCGGTTCCCGGGGTTCCGGTCCAGGAGAGCTCGGCGCGGAACATTCCGGGCGCAGCAGGCTGAGGGGTCCACTCAAGATCCGTCCGCTTATCCACGACGGATCCAATAGCCCACTCAACGTGCGGGCACAGTGCTGTAGGGGCTGAGTGAACAAACAGCACACCACGGGTCATTGCAACAGACATTCCATCCTCCATAGCTGTAGGTACGTCTTCCCCAACGACCTCTGCCTGGATGAAACTGCCCGGTACTTATGTTCCAGCGGCGGTGTTCCCTGCCTGATTATTAAGCTGTGTCCGGACTTGCGAATGACGCGCGAAGCGAAAGAGCTTCAAGCGAAACTTGAAAGTTGCCGGACGTGACTCTTATTGTGCCGTACACCGCGTAATTACGCCAGTGCGATTCGCCACAGGTGACACGGTCCTGCAATTACCCCGCGTTGCCGGGAGTCCCCGGCTCTCAGGCCCGGGGATGGGCCTGCTGGTAGCTGCTCCGTAGCCGCTCAACGGACACATGGGTGTAGATCTGCGTGGTGGCGAGGCTACTGTGACCCAGGATTTCCTGGACCGCACGAAGATCGGCCCCGCCATCGAGCAGGTGCGTTGCCGCACTATGCCTCAGCGCGTGCGGACCGGTTGCTGAAGTGTCGCCCAAAGCTTCGAAGAGTGCGTTCACCACGGTCCTGACCTGACGCTGGTCAACACGGCTTCCTCTGGTGCCCAGGAAAAGTGCCGGTCCGCTCTGCCCGGTGGCCAGGAGCGGCCTGGCCCTGCGTAGCCAGTCGTCAACGGCCACGGCGGCCGGGACGCCATAGGGAACCGTCCTTTCCTTGTTACCCTTGCCGACAACCCGCAGGGTCCGGCGGTCCGGGTTGAGGTCGTCCACATCCAAGGCGGCCAGCTCCCCCACCCGCAGCCCAGTGGCGTAAAGAAGCTCCACCATGGCCCGGTTGCGCACCGGCACGGGTGACCCGTCAGCCGCGGCTGCCGCCAGACTGTTCAGCAGCCTGAGGAGTTGTTGGGACTGCAGCACCCCTGGCAGTGACTTTTCCGGCTTGGGAGCCCTGAGACGGAGGGCAGGATCGGTCTCGATAAGTTCTTCCCGCATGGCCCACGTGGTGAAGGAACGCGCTGTGGCCGATCTCCTCGCAAGGGTGGCCCGGGATATTCCGGCCTGGCTCTGCGCCCCGAGCCAGCGTCGGAGGGTGCCCAGCTCCAGGCCTGGCAGATCCGTGACACCCTCGGAGGCCGCGTATTCCAGAAGGCTTCGAAGATCGGACAGGTATGCCCGAAGTGTATGCCCGGACCGGGCCCGCTCGGCGGTCAGGTATCTGCCGAAGTCCGCAAGTGCCTGCTCGAACGCCCGCGACAGTTCCTGATTATCCACTCTTCCACTGTCCCAGAAGTCCGCGGGCATTCCCGTGCCGGACACAGGCAACTACCCGGATTCCTTGGCCCGTATCCAGCCGCCCCTTTCTGAAGCTGCCAGCCCCAGCAGGCCTAGCCTGCCTAACCCGGCCCGGACGGAGTCCGCACTGAGGCCTGCAACTGCGCAGAGCTTGTCCACCGACGTGGTGGACCGCAGTGGCAGGGCGTCAAGAAGGATCAGGTCCTCCAAGGTAAGTCCGTCATGGTCAGCCACATGTGCGTTCCCGGGCTCCGCTAGCCCCAGGCCGCTAGGGGAGGCTAACTCGGCGATCTCCGCGGCGTCAGTCACGCAGACAGCGCCGCCATCCCGGAGCAGCCGGTGGCAGCCAGCGGAGTTGGCGCTGTGAACCGATCCCGGCACAGCTCCCACCGCCCGGCCAAGGGTCTCCGCGTGGTGGGCCGTATTCAGGGCACCGGACCGCCAGCGGGCTTCCACCACCACCGTCACGGCGGCCAGGGCCGCGATCAGCCTGTTCCGCTGGAGAAAGCGGTAGCGGGTGGGCGCCGACCCCGGCGGCACCTCCGCGAGCACCGCTCCCTGGTTGCAGACCGCCCGCAGGAGATCCTCGTTTCCGGACGGGTAGAACCGGTCCACACCACCGGCCATCACCGCGATGGTAGGCACCGCCGCTGATCCCCCGGCCAGTGCAGCCCGGTGCGCGTGGGCATCGATGCCATAAGCGCCCCCGGAAACCACCGTGAAGCCCCGCTGGGCCAGGGAGTAGGCCAGGTCCCCGGTCACCGAGGCGCCGTAGCTGGTGCTGTCGCGGGACCCCACCAGCGCCACGCTCCGGGCCGGGCCGGGAAGCTCCTGTTCCAGGCCCCGCCACCACAGACAGATAGGCTCCTGCATCCCCAGGTCGCCGAGCTGGGCAGGCCAGAGATCGTCCGACGGGACAATCAGCCGGCCGCCAAGGCGTGCCATGGTGGCCAAGTCCCGCTCGGGCGCCAGATCCGGAATGCGGGGCGCCCAGCGTTTGAGGCAGGCCGCCATCCCGGCCCAGCTGGTTCCGGCACCGTTGTCCGCCAGTAATCCGGTGATCTCCCGTTCCAGGTCCGGGCCGGCGGCCGCCTGTCCGGTGGCAATTTTCAGGGCGTCGAGTGCACCGGTGGCCTGCACGAGGGCAAGTCCGGCAGCGTCCTGCGGTTCCATAAGCCGCGACAAGGCGGCCCTGGCGATCCGTTCGTTGTCCATGTGGTCTACTTCCTTCACGCAGCTGCCGAGGCAGCCTGCCGGAGGCCAAGGGCCTGGCCGATGTCGTTGGTGTCGGGCATGTCGCGGTGCGACAGGTCCGCCAGGGTCCACGCCAGCCGCAGGACCCTGTCATAGCCCCTGGCTGTCAGCACCCCCCGCTCCAGTGAGTGGTCCAGTATCCGGGTGGCGCCGGCCGGCAACCGCAGTGCCCCCCGGAGAATCCGGCCGGGCACCTGCGAGTTCGTTTCCATCCCGAGCGGCTGCAGCCGTTCGGCCTGCCGCCGGCGTGCGTCACCGACCCGCCGGGCCACGGCGGCTGTATCTTCTTCGGCGCCCGCCTGGCCGAAGTCGGCCAGCGACACGCGCTCCACCTGCAGCTGGATATCAACCCGGTCCAGCAGCGGACCGGACATCCTGGCCACGTAGCGGCGCCGCATCATAGGTGTACACGTGCAGTCCAGGCCCTTCCCCGAGGCCTTCCCGCAGGGACAAGGGTTGGCGGCAAGGACCAGCTGGAACCGGGCAGGATAGGCCGCCGTGCCAGCCGAGCGGTGGATAACCAGCTCGCCGCTCTCCAAGGGCTGGCGAAGGGCGTCCAGGACACGCCGTTCGTATTCCGGGGCCTCGTCCAGGAAAAGCACTCCGCGGTGGGCCCGGGATGCCGCACCCGGCCGGGGCAACCCCGATCCCCCGCCGATGATGGCGGCCGCTGTGGCCGAATGATGCGGATTCTCGAACGGCGGCCGCCGCACAAGCTGAACGGCGGATGAGGGCAGACCGCAGAGCGAGTGGATGGCGGTGACTTCCATGGCCTCATTGTCGGCAAGGTCCGGCAGGAGACCGGGAAGTCTTTCGGCCAGCATGGTCTTGCCCGCTCCCGGAGGTCCGGTCAGGAGCAGATGGTGTGCCCCAGCCGCGGCCACCTCGAGGGCACGCCTGGCTTCACCCTGCCCGGAGACGTCGGCCATGTCAGGTACGGAGTGAGCCCCTGGTTCGGAATAGCAGTGCCCGGCCTCGTCCTCCGGTTCGAAGTCCAGTGCGAGCTCCTGCGGGTCGGCACCGAACTCGAGCGCGAGCCGCGCCAGCGTGCGGTATCCGCGGACGTTAGCTCCGGGAACCAGTGCCGCTTCGCCGAGATTTGCGTGTGCGACCACCACGTCCGGATAGCCAGCCTGCACCGATGCCATCACTGCCGGCAAGATGCCGCGCACCGGGCGCAGCCGGCCATCCAATCCGAGTTCGGCGATGAAGACCGTCCGTCCAGTGGGCTTGATGTCGTTTGCGGCCCTCAGGACGGCCATGGTCACGGCAAGGTCGAAGCCGGAACCGCGTTTGGGCAGCGACGCCGGGATGAGGTTGGCCGTGATCTTCCGCCGGCTCAGCGGAATTCCGGAATTTTTGGCCGCGGAACGTATCCGCTCCTTGGCTTCGTTGAGGGCGGCATCCGGCAGGCCCAGGATCACAAATGCCGGCAAAGTCTGGCCGATGTCGGCTTCCACCTCGACGATGTACCCGTTCAAACCCACCAGCGCCACGGAGTAGGCCCGGCCCAGCGCCATCTACCCCACGCCCTTGAGGTGTTCCACCAAGGGTTCGCCGGCGCCGTTATCCACCACGGCAATGACATCCACGCGCCGTAGCGGCATCCGGAGCTCCCGGTCCCGGCACCACGCCGATCCAAGCCGATGCAGCCGGGCGAGTTTGTCCGGCCCAACGGCTTCGAAGGGGTGCCCGTAGTCCAGGGAACGGCGGGTCTTCACCTCTGCAATAACCAGGGAGTCCCCGTCAAGGGCCACGATGTCTATTTCACCTTCGGTGCAGCGCCAGTTGCGTTCCACCACCAGCATGCCGAGCGATTCAAGATAGCCGGCCGCGAGCTCCTCGCCGCGCCGACCCAACAGGTCTTTGGATTTCATTTCTACCTCCGCAACCAGCCTGCGGTGGCAGGACAACGGAGGACAGGAGGCTACTGGCGTATGTGGGTAACCCCGGAAAATCGCCCCAATACAGCCGCGCTGTGGAGGAACAGTGGCCGGCGTCAGTTGCCGAGGTCAACATCCTTCGGCAGGGCGAGTTCCTCGTTGCGGGGCAGTTCTTCGACGTTGACATCCTTGAACGTCAGGACGCGGACAGTCTTGACGAACCGTGCCGAACGGTACACATCCCACACCCAGGCATCCTGCAAAGTCAGATCGAAATAGACCTCGCCGTCGGCGCTTCGGGCCTGCAGGTCAACGTGGTTTGCGAGGTAAAAGCGGCGTTCGGTCTCGACAACGTAGCTGAAGAGCCCGACAACATCGCGGTATTCACGGTAGAGCTGCAGCTCCATGTCGGTTTCATAGTTTTCAAGATCCTCAGCACTCATGCTTCCATCTTGCACCATCCAGGGCGCCGCAGTCGCAGCGTCCGCGCCGCGTGAGCCCTACCAGTGCGGCAGGCACCAGTGCGGCAGGGAATCAGAGTTCGCCGCCAAGGAGGTTCCAACTCACCCGGTGGTACGGTGTGGCTCCGGCGGCGCGGAGCGCGTCACGGTGAATTGCCGTGGCGTAGCCCTTGTTGACGTCCCAGCCAAACCCGGGGTATTCACTGTGCAGGCCGCGCATCTGCTCGTCGCGTTCCACCTTCGCAATCACGCTGGCGGCGGCCACGCTCAGGCACTGCATGTCCGCCTTGATCTTGGTGTGTACGGGGGCAGTGCATGCGACGTCGACCGGTGGCTCGTCAAACAGGGAAGGCTGCCCGGCGGGCGAGAGCCAGTTGTGGCTGCCGTCGAGCAACACCACATCTGGGCTGATGCCAGCCGCAAGGATGTCCTGCCAGGCGCGCGTACCGGCCAGCCGCAGCGCAGCAATGATCCCCAACGCGTCGATCTCCCGCGCAGAAGCGTGCCCGACGGCAGACGCAACACTCCAGCGCCGGACCAGGGGTTCCAGCCTCTCCCGTTCGGCGGGGCTGAGCAGCTTGCTGTCCCGCACACCGGCCAGGGGCTTCTGGGTGTGGAGGTCCACGACGGCGATCCCAACGCTCACAGGTCCTGCCAGCGCCCCGCGGCCCACTTCGTCCACGCCCGCCAGGTAGCGGGCACCTTGCGCTTTGAAGGTCCGCTCATGCCGAAGCGTCGGTGCTTTGGAGCGGACACCGGCCGCCTGGCGGGCCGGGGCCTTGACTGAGGCCGTGGCCGGAGCCGGAGTGGCCGGCATCACTGCGGACACTGTCAGCCTCCCGCAGGCACGTTCCGGAAGACGGCCGGATAGTTATCAAGGACCGTGATCCGGTTCAGCGGCCACGCGATCACGGCGGCTTTGCCTTCCACGTCCACGAGGTCGACGAAACCGCCATTGGACTCCATGTGCGAGCGGGAATCCGCGGAGTGGTTCCGGTTATCACCCATGACCCAGACCTTTCCTTCCGGAACAACGACGTCGAAGGCGCGGATCTGGGGTTCTTCAGCCCCGTTGACATAGGTTTCATCAATAGGGGATCCGTTGAGGGTCAGTTTACCGCCGTCGTCGCAGCAGATCACCTCGTCGCCGGGCAGCCCGATGACGCGTTTGACGAGGTGCTGCTCGGAGTTGTCCGGGAGCAGTCCCACAAATGTCAGTCCGTCCTGGACCCATGTGAACGGTCCCTTCGGTTCATCCGGCGCGGTGCTCAGCCAGCCCTTGGTGTCACGGAACACCACTACGTCGCCGCGTGAGAGGGAAAACGGCTCCGGAACCAGCAGGTTCACGAAGATGCGGTCGTTGACGTCCAGGGTGCTGACCATGGACTCGGACGGAATATAGAACGCGCGGAACAGGAAGGTCTTGATCAGGAAGGACAGCACCACCGCGATCACCACCACCGTGGCAACCTCCTTCAGCCAGACAAAGAGCTGGCTGGGCGCGTCGGGCTCGGTAGTGGGTGCCGAGGACCGCCTGCCGGACGGTGGCGCCGGGCTGCCGTCCGCTACGTCGTCCGAGTCGCCACCGTTGGCAATAGCATCGTCGGCCATCACACCGTCCGAGGTCCTGCCGCCGGAAATCGTGTTGGCGGACATACCGTCGGCGTCGGCACCTGGAGCGCCATCGCGAGGCGGCTCGGGTGTCTGCGCATTGTTCTCGGGCATTTACTGTCCGTCCTCTGTTGTTGATCCTGCCGCTGGCGGCCGTAGTACTGCAGCAAATCTATCAAGTGGCCAGACGATCTGGACCGGCCTGCCGATGACACGGTCCATCGGCACCATGCCACCGCCGGGCGCACCGAGCAGGCTGCGCGAATCAGCCGACGCCGAGCGATGGTCACCGAGCAGCCACAGCCTCCCGTCAGGCACCATCGCGCTGAAGACCTGCTTGCTTGGGCTGTCTCCGTTGAACAGGTACGGCTCATCGAGTGCCGCACCGTTGACGGTGATCTTTCCGTCGGCATCGCAGCAGACTACGGTGTCCCCCGGCAGGCCGATAACTCGCTTGACGTACGTGGTGTCACTGCCGGCCAGGCCCAGCCACTGCCCGGCCGCAGCCAAGGAATCCAGGACGGGGCCCTTGCCACTGTTCAGGGGTGCGAACGAACCCCTGCCATCGAAGACCACAATGTCGCCCCGCCGGATGGGTTCGGCGTGGAAGTCTGTCCTGGAGACCAGGATGCGGTCCCCGTCCGCAAGGACCGGCTCCATCGATTCGGACGGGATGTAGTACACATCCAGCCACAGCGACCGGACCAGGCCGCTGACGGCCACTGCCAGGAGAACTGCCAGGAACACAAAACGCCAGCCCATTCTTCTGGGCTGGCGTTTTGTCTGGTCCATGATCCGTATTCCTGGGGCGCTGTTGCGAAGGGCTCCGGCGCTGGCCTGATACGGCTGGGCCTGCTTTGTAGGTCCCTGGGGACTTACTTCTTGGGCTGGAAGTCGCGCTTTTCCTTGATCTTCGCAGCCTTGCCGCGCAGGTCGCGCATGTAGTAAAGCTTCGCGCGGCGGACGTCACCCTTGGAGACGACCTCGATCTTGTCGATGATCGGGGAGTGCACCGGGAAGGTACGCTCCACACCGACGCCGAAGGAGACCTTGCGGATGGTGAAGGTTTCGCGAAGACCATCGCCGTGGCGGCCCAGGACGAAGCCCTGGAATACCTGGACACGGGAGTTCTTGCCTTCGATGATGTTCACGTGAACCTTGAGGGTGTCACCCGCGCGGAAGACGGGAACATCGGTGCGCAGCGAGGCTGCATCTACGGAATCGAGAATATGCATAATTGCACTCCTGGTGAACGCCACGGGTCATTCACTTTGGGTCACGGCGGGCAAGCCCGGAAGCACCGGGAATTACCGCCGAAAGTTAAGTGGGTCCGGTTCCTTCACTGATTGAAGGTCCCGGGGTGTCCAGCTGTTGGTTGCGCTCCCCCTGTGGCAGGTGCGGACCCAGCAGACACAAAGACTAATTTTGCCACACTCACAGGCCTACAGCCAATCGCCGCAGACCGCCGCCGCGCCGGTTCAGAGTGAGGGGTCGGTTCCGGCGTCCTGGTTGGTCCCGGCCGGCCGCCGCGCCCGGAGGTGACCGTCGACGACGTCGTACCCGAGGTCGCCAAGAGCTGTCCGGTCGGCACGCGGCAGCTTCCCGGCGTCGAACGTTTCCAGCAGGTCCGGGCGGCGTTCCGCCGTCCGCCGGTACTGCTCGTGGCGGCGCCACTGCGCGATCTTCCCGTGGTTGCCGCTCAGCAGCACCGCCGGGACATCCCGGTCCCGCCAGCTGGACGGTTTGGTGTACACGGGGTATTCCAGCAGCCCGTCCGAATGCGATTCCTCCACCAGGGAATCGGGGTTGCCCACCACGCCGGGCAGCAGCCTGCCGATGGCTTCGACCATCGCCAGAACGGCCACTTCGCCGCCGTTCAGCACGTAGTCGCCAAGGCTCATGGGGCGCACCGTGAAGTGCTCTTCCGCCCACTCGATGACACGCTCGTCGATGCCCTCATAGCGGCCGCAGGCAAAAACCAGCTGATTCTCTTCGGCGAGCTCATAGGCCAGGGCCTGGTTGAAACGCTCCCCTGCCGGCGATGGGACGATCAACACCGGCTTGGCGGACCCGTGCTCCGTGGTTTCGGCGCCTGCTCCAGCGCCTGCGGCGACAGCAGCCAGCGCCTGCGCCCACGGCTCCGGCTTCATCACCATGCCGGCACCGCCGCCGTAGGGGGTGTCGTCCACTGAACGGTGCTTGTCCGTGGTGAAATCACGCAGGTCATGGACGCGCAGGTCCAGCAGGCCGTCCTGGCGGGCCTTGCCGATGAGCGAGAGTTCCAGGGGCGCCAGGTACTCCGGGAAGATACTGACGACGTCGATTCTCATCTACGCGTTTTCCTCCGGTTCGCCGGCAGCGGCTTCGCCATCGTTGACCTCAAAGAGTCCGTCCGGCGGCGTCAGCAGGACAAAGCCGTCGGCCACATTGACCTCCGGCACGATCTGCTCCACGAACGGGACCAGAATTTCCTTGCCTTCCGGTGTTTCAACCACGAGCAGGTCCTGGACAGGCAACGTGTGCAGGGCGGCGACCTTGCCCACCACCTGCGAGCCTACGCGGGCTTCGAGCCCCACGAGTTCGTGCTCGTACCAGCCTTCGTCGTTGTCCTCGTCCAGCTCTTCGGTCTCGATGAAGAGCTTGGCGCCACGCAGGGTCTCTGCCTGGTTGCGGGTTTCGATTCCCTCGAACGCAAGCAGCAGGATGTCCTTATTCCACCGCGCACTCTCAACAATGAGTGCGCTGGCGGATGCAGGCTCCACCACAAACTCCGTACCGGGAACGAACCGGTCCCCGGGAGCGTCGGTCAGCACCTGGACCGTCACTTCGCCGCGGATTCCATGCGGTTTGCCGATTCGTGCCACCTGAAGCTGCATCTGTTCCTCTGTCTGTGATCGTGCCGGGATTAGGCGATGTGGTGAAAGCACTCCGGCCCCTCCACCGTTGCTGGTGGAAGGGCCGGAGCAAAAACTGATGTTGCCGAGCGCTTAGCGGCGGCGGTCGGTGTCGACGACGTCGACCCTGACCGGTTCGCCGTCTGCCAGTGCAGCCACAACGGTGCGCAGTGCCCGTGCGGTGCGGCCCTGGCGGCCGATCACCCGTCCCAGGTCATCCTGATGAACACGAACCTCGAGGGTGTCCCCGCGGCGGTTGTTCTTCGAGCTGACCTTGACATCGTCAGGCGAATCAACGATTCCCCGGACGAGGTGTTCGAGCGCTTCTGCCAGCAATCTACTCAGCCTCGGTGGTCTCTGCTTCGGCCGGGGCCTCGGCTGCGTCAGACTGCTTTGACTTCTTGGTGATGGCTTCCGGGATAATCACGGAACCCTTCTCCGGGGCGACAAAGGCAACCTTCGGAGCTTTGGTCTTCAGGGTGCCTTCCTGGCCCGGGAGGCCCTTGAACTTCTGCCAGTCACCGGTGATCTTGAGGATCGCGGCAACCTGCTCGGACGGCTGTGCGCCGACGCCGAGCCAGTACTGGGCACGGTCCGCGTCAACCTCGATGTATGAGGGCTCTTCGGTGGGGTGGTACTTGCCGATCTCTTCGATGGCACGGCCGTCACGCTTGGAGCGTGCGTCCATAACGACGATGCGGTAGTACGGTGCGCGCATCTTGCCAAAGCGCTTAAGGCGAATCTTTACGGCCACTTTTGTGGTCACTCCTGTTTCAGAAAAGGGGTAAACCGACGTTCTGCACCCGTGGGGCGGGCCATACTTGCGGGTTCAAAGGACAGGATCCAGACGCGGAGAGAGGGGCCACGCAGATCGAGTACCTATTTATTGTGCCAGATCAGCGTCCGGATTTCGACTTGACACGTACGGATGGAGCAGCCGGCCGGCCACGGCAGGCCTAGGACGACCAGACGTAGACCCCGGTACGCGCGGCGTCATCGATCGAGTTGGCCAACTCGGCGAACTTCTGGACATACGCCCGGGCTTCGACCACGCCGAAGGGCATGTCATCCTGGGCGGCCCACTTTTCAGCGACTTCATCCAGGACATTGCCCTCCCCCTCAGTCTCATAACTGAGCAGGTCCGCCAGGGCACGCACCATGGCCGGCGGAACCCCAAGGAGCGAATCGCTGGCCACGTCAACCATGGCCAGTTCGTAGTCAGCGCCACCGGCGTGCACCGCAGCACCGGCAAGATCACCCAGCTGTTCGATTTCGAAATCGCTGATTCCGGGAATCCGCAGGGCCTGGCCCGCCGGGGTGCCACCCGCATCCAGGACGACCGCCCGCTTCAGCGCGGCATCGTGAGTGGAAACAAAAATTTCAGTGAAGCCCATGGGAACAGCCCTCATTCCGTCGACGGTGCGGCCCAGAAGGACTGCATCAGATGCCGCCCCGGCCGTTCAGAATCAGCCTAGTACAAGGCGCCCCGCACATTGGGCATCCGTGCTCAGCGGACGGCGACACGGATCCTGTTGCGCCACGGATCCTCGAACCGAAGCTCGGCGCCCGTGTGGTGCGAGGCCACGCCGGCGACCTTCAGACGGTCGGCGAGCGCACCGACGTCGTCCGCGGAAGTGACCTCGATGAGCACTTCACCCAAGCCCAGGGTGTCCTTGCGGGGACCGGCGCCGCGGCTGTTCCATACGTTCATGGCCATGTGGTGGTGATACCGGCCGGCGGAGACAAACAGCGCCTGCCCGTGCCAGCCTGCCGTCTTTTCGAAGCCCAGCGTGCCCACGTAGAAATGGTGCGCCGACTGGACGTCACCCACCTGGAGATGGACGTGGCCCACCCCGGCTTCGGTGGCCTGCTGGCCGGCCACGGACTCCTGGGTCAGGTGCTGCTCAAGGTAGCGCTGCGGCGGCAGTGCCAGGCTGTCCATCACCACATCCTTCCCATTCCAGGACCAGTTTTCACGGGGCCTGTCCCAGTACAGTTCAATGCCGTTGCCCTCGGGGTCATTGAAGTAGAAGGCCTCGCTCACGAGGTGGTCGGCGCTGCCCGTGAAGGACCGGGGTTCGTACTGGGCTGTGGTGGCTACCGTGGCAGCCAGTGACGCCTGGTCATCAAAGAGCAGTGCCGTGTGGAACAGCCCGGCCTCTCCCCTGCCTGGCAGGTTCAGGGACGGGGCGGCCGCGAGATGGACCAGCGGACGTTGCAGGCGGCCAAGGTAGACGCCGCCATCCTCTTCGGCCACAACCTCAAGGCCGAGTGCGCGCTGGTAGTAATCGGTCATCAGCTTCATGTCGCCCACCTTGAGCATCACGGTGCCCATGGAGAGGTCGGCAGGAAGGAGATCCCGGCTGGTGGCTTCTGCAGTCATTGAACGCTCCCGGTCCATTGGCCTTCAGTCGAAGGCGGCTATACCACCAATTTACTTGAAGCTTCAATTTAATTCAAGTGCTTGAACGGATAGGTTGCGACCCCGTTTCGTGATTGCTGTCACCGGGCCGCCCGCGGCCTGTGGTAGCTTCGACTTGACCACACGGGAGCCCTTGCAGGGGCTGAGATCGGGCTGACGCAGCCTGCGACCGTTGAACCTGTCCGGGTAATGCCGGCGAAGGAAGTGAGTATTCATTGAATACACAAGAATCACAGCTGATCCCTGCCCAAAGTGGGGCCGACCAGGATCAACCGCTCCAGCCAGAAACCCAGTCACTGAAGTCCCACTCGCTGGCGTATATCACCGATGAAGCAACGGGCATCCAGGTTCCAGTGACCGAGATCGCACTGGAGCCGTCGCCGAACGGTGAGGCGAACGGGCCTTTCCAGACCTACCGCACGGCGGGTCCGGGCAGCGATCCGGTGGTGGGCCTCAACCCGTTCCGCTCGGAGTGGATCGCCGCCCGCGCCGACACCCAGCCCTACAGCGGACGGGAACGGAACCTGCTCGACGACGGCAAGTCTGCCGTGCGCCGCGGCGCGGCCTCTGCGGAGTGGAAAGGGGCACAGCCAGTGCCCCGCCGCGCCGTCGACGGCCACACCGTCACCCAGATGCACTACGCGCGGCAGGGTCACATCACCACCGAGATGCAATTCGTTGCCCTCCGCGAGAACTGCGACGTGGAACTGGTCCGCAGCGAAGTCGCTGCCGGTCGCGCCATCATCCCCAACAACATCAACCACCCGGAATCCGAACCGATGATTATCGGCAAGGCCTTCCTGGTCAAGATCAACGCGAACATCGGCAACTCCGCCGTGACCAGCTCCATCGCCGAGGAAGTGGACAAACTCCAGTGGGCCACCCAGTGGGGCGCCGACACGGTGATGGACCTGTCCACCGGCGACGACATCCACACCACGCGGGAATGGCTCATCCGCAACTCCCCTGTGCCCATCGGCACGGTGCCCATCTACCAGGCCTTGGAGAAGGTCAACGGCGAGGCCAACGCACTGACGTGGGAAATCTTCCGGGACACCGTCATTGAGCAGTGCGAGCAGGGTGTGGACTACATGACCATCCACGCCGGTGTGCTGCTGCGTTATGTGCCGCTGACGGCCAACCGCGTCACCGGCATCGTCTCCAGGGGCGGTGCGATCATGGCGGGCTGGTGTCTGGCCCACCACCAGGAGAACTTCCTCTACACGCACTTCGACGAGCTGTGCGAGATCTTCGCCAAATACGACGTCGCGTTCTCTTTGGGCGACGGACTGCGCCCGGGAGCGACGGCTGACGCCAACGACGCCGCCCAGTTCGCGGAGCTGGACACCCTGGCGGAGCTGACGCAGCGGGCGTGGGACTTCGATGTGCAGGTCATGGTGGAGGGTCCCGGGCACGTCCCGTTCCATTTGGTGCGGGAAAACGTGGAACGCCAGCAGGAACTCTGCAAGGGCGCACCGTTCTACACACTGGGGCCGCTGGTCACGGACATTGCCCCGGGCTATGACCACATCACGTCCGCCATCGGCGCCACCGAAATCGCCCGCTACGGCACAGCCATGCTTTGTTACGTCACGCCCAAGGAGCACCTTGGCCTGCCGAACAAGGACGACGTGAAGACCGGGGTGATCACGTACAAGATCGCCGCCCATGCAGCCGACCTTGCCAAGGGCCACCCGGGCGCCCATGCACGGGACGATGCCCTGTCCAAGGCCCGGTTCGAGTTCCGCTGGCGGGACCAGTTCGCGCTGTCCCTGGACCCGGTTACAGCGGAGGCCTTTCATGACGAGACGTTGCCGGCCGAGCCGGCGAAAACGGCGCACTTCTGCTCGATGTGCGGCCCGAAGTTCTGCTCCATGAAAATCAGCCAGGACATCAGGGACGAATACGGTTCCGCAGATTCGCAGGCGGCCATAGCCGAGGCCTACAGCGGGATGCGCGAAAAGAGTGCGGAGTTCCTGGCCGCCGGCGGGAAGGTCTACCTCCCCGAGCTTCGGATCCCTGCCGGGAGCTGACTGCTCAGGATGCCTGCACCGAGCGTGACCTGCCGACGCTGGCGATGAAGGACCGGATGGCTCGGTCACCTTCGGCAGAGTCCTGGGGCCGGTGTCCTCCCGCAGCAATGCGGTGCAGGGCGCCGGTTTCCTGCAGATATCCGGCGATCTCCTCGTAGAGCGGTTCCCAGCCGCCAGTCAAGACCATGGTGGGAACTCCCGGAACAATGTGCAGCGGGGCATCCCAGGAAGGTGCCTGCAACCGGAGCCGGCGAGCTGACCGTTTCTCCTCCGGTGTGGCGGGCTCCTGCAGGTCCATTGCGAACATTCTTCGCACGAACTCACGCTGGAAGTCGTCGTCGCTGAGCTGGCGCCGGATGTCGAACAGCGGTTGCATCAGCGCCCTGTGGGCAGAGGTGGCCGGCAGTTCGGCGGTCAGGGACAAGCACGCCGGTTCAACCAGCGTGAGGGAAAACACCAGGTCGGGGCGTTCGACGGCGGCCATCATGGCCGCAATGGCGCCCTCGGCGTGGGCCACAACGTGGCCGCCGGCGGCACCGCGGCCGTCATCGGCCAGTGAGCGCAAGATGATGGCGGTGTCTTCGGCGAACGAGGACTCCAGGGGCTCAGCAACGGGGTCAAAGCCGTGCCGCCGCAGGAACAGGGCGTCGTACGTGAGCGCCATTCCGTGCTGGCGCGTCCACGCCGCCGCACCGAAAAGTCCGGCGCCGTGCACGAACACTACCCGCTGTTTGAACATGACCCAACCCTATTCCACGGCGCCGACATCCCGATTGGGCAGCAGTAAGTGTCGGCGTGAATGCGCAACACAACCCTTGCTGCTACCCAGCCAAGAGGGGTGGTTACTTGCCGAGGAACTTGTCGAATCCCTTAGGCAGGTTCAACTGCGAAGGATCGAAGTCGCCGCCCTGCTGGCCGAACGACGCGCCCGTGGGAAGAGCTTTCGCCGCGCCGGCCCTACGGGCTTCGGCGTCCTTGAGCTCCTGGGCAGCCTTGGCAGGGTTGCCTGAACGGGCCTTCTTCTTCGGGGCGTTCTTGCCGCCCTTCCGCGCACCGCCGGGGCCGGCCATTCCGGGCATCCCCGGCATTCCGGGCATGCCGCCGCCCTGGGCCATCTTCTTCATCATCTTCTGGGCCTGGCCGAAGCGCTCCAGCAGGCCATTGACCTCAGAGACGTGCACACCTGAACCGCGGGCGATGCGTGCCCGGCGGGAGCCGTTGATGATCTTCGGGGCGACGCGTTCGTGCGGCGTCATGGAACGCACGATCGCTTCGACCCGGTCGATCTCGCGCTCGTCAAAGTTCTCCAGCTGCTCGCGGATGTTCTGCGCACCGGGCATCATCATGAGCATCTTCTTCATGGAGCCCATGTTGCGGATCTGCTGCATCTGGGAGAGGAAGTCGTCCAGGGTGAAGTCTTCCTGGTCGGCGAATTTCTTCGCCATCCGGGCGGCTTCGTCCTTGTCCCAGTTCTTCTCGGCCTGCTCAATCAGGGTGAGGACGTCACCCATGTCCAGGATGCGGGAGGCCATGCGGTCCGGGTGGAACAGCTCAAAGTCATCCACGCCTTCGCCGGTGGAGGCGAACATGACCGGCTTACCGGTGACCGACGCAACTGACAGGGCAGCACCACCGCGGGCGTCGCCGTCGAGCTTTGACAGCACGATTCCGGTGAAGTTCACACCCTCGTCAAACGCGACAGCCGTGTTCACGGCGTCCTGTCCGATCATGGCGTCAATAACGAACAGCACTTCATTGGGGACGATGGCGCGGCGGATCTGGCTCGCCTGCTCCATCATCTCGGCGTCAACACCGAGGCGCCCGGCGGTATCAACAATCACGACGTCGTGCAGCTTCTGGCGCGCCTCCTCGACGCCGGCGCGGGCGACGGCGACCGGGTCACCGGCGGGGTGCTCCAGTTCCGAGGTGGCTCCGGGGTGCGGTGCGAAAACAGGCACGCCAGCACGCTGGCCGACAACCTGGAGCTGTGTGACGGCATTGGGCCGCTGAAGGTCACATGCCACCAGGAGGGGGCTGTGGCCTTGGGCCTTGAGCCACTTGGAGAGCTTGCCCGCGAGGGTGGTCTTACCGGCACCCTGGAGGCCGGCCAGCATGATGATGGTGGGGCCGGTCTTGGCCAGGCGGATGCGGCGGGTCTCGCCACCGAGGATCTCAACGAGCTCCTCATTGACGATCTTGACGATCTGCTGGCTAGGGTTCAGCGCCCCTGATACCTCTGCCCCGAGGGCACGCTCGCGGACGCGGGCCGTAAACTCACGCACCACGGAAACGGCGACGTCGGCATCCAGGAGGGCGCGGCGGATCTCCCGGACTGTGGAATCAACGTCGGCCTCAGTGAGGCGGCCCTTGCCACGGAGATTCTTGAAGGTTGCTGTCAACCGGTCAGAGAGTGAATTGAACACGCGCCGCGCACTTCTTTCAGTGGATTTACAGGGGGGACTCGACTATCTAGGGTACCAAGTCGGGCTTGCCGGATGGCATGCTGGCAGGGTGACGAGCCAAACAAGTGTAAAAACCCTGCTCATTCTGGGCGCCTCAGGCGATCTGACCGGCCGCCTCCTGCTGCCGGGACTGGCCCGGCTGGTGGCTACCGGCCGGGCTGATGGGCTGACCCTGGTAGGCGCCGGATCCGACGCCTGGACACCGGAACAGTGGCGTTCCCGGGTCCACGAGGCCTTCGCCCCCGCCGCGGAGGCCGCCGACACGGCTGGAAAAAAGGCCCTCACCGCCTTGGCGAAGGCCACGGCTTACCACCAGCTTGATGTTACGGCGGACGGAACCCTCGCGGCACTGTTGGCTGGACTGGAAGGCCCCACCGCCATCTATTTTGCGTTGCCTCCCCATGTCAGCCAGCTGGCCTGCGAGTCCCTGCACCGCGACCAGGTTCCGGCCGGAACACGGCTGGTCATGGAGAAGCCCTTCGGCTCCAGTGAGGCCTCGGCCCGTTCCCTTAACCACACGCTCGCTGCGCTGGTGCCGGAGGACCACATCCACCGGGTGGACCATTTCCTGGGCAAGGCGACGGTGCTGAACATCCTTGGCCTGCGCTTTGCGAACAATTTCCTGGAACCCGTCTGGAACCGCGAGCATGTGGAAAAGGTCGAGATCATCTTCGACGAGGACCTGGCGCTGGAAGGTAGGGCGAGGTATTACGACAATGCCGGCGCCCTGCGCGACATGATCCAGAGCCACCTGCTGCAGATCATGGCCCTCATGGCCATCGAGCCGCCGGCCACCATTGGGGAGCGGGATCTTCGGGACGCCATCGCGGCCGTGCTTCGCGCCAGCAGCATCAGCGCGCCGTACGCGAAATCCACTCGCCGGGCCACATATACGGCGGGTTCGGTAGGCGGCAGGAACGTCCCGGACTATGCGCAGGAAGACGGGGTGGATGCCGCCCGCGGGACGGAGACCCTGGCGGAAGTCCGGGTGGACATCGACAACTGGCGCTGGAAGGGGGTTCCGTTCATCCTGCGTTCGGGCAAAGCCCTCGGATTGAAACGCAAGGAGGCCGTGGTCACTTTCCGCCCCGTCCCGCATCTGCCGGGAGGCTTCACGGGCGTGGACTCACCCAACCAGCTGCGGATCGGGTTCGGGCCGGATACCCTGGCGTTCGATGTCGACGTCAACGGTCCTGGCAGCATGTTCAGCCTGAGCCGCACAACGCTGAATGCGGAGCTGAGCGCTTCTGAGCTGCTCCCCTACGGCGAAGTGCTGGAAGGCGTCCTGAGCGGCGATCCGCTGCTCTCGGTGCGCGGCGACACCGCCGAGGACTGCTGGCGGATTCTTGAGCCCGTCCTGAAAGCCTGGCAGCGGGGCACGGTTCCGCTGGAAAAGTACGACGCCGGTTCGGCCGGTCCCGCCGGATGGCCAGGTTCCGCGGCGGCCGGCTAAGTGCTGGCTGGCTAATCGGCGGCGGTTGGGTACGCCGGAACAAACGGAACGGGCAGGGAACCTTTCGAGGTTCCCTGCCCGTTCCTACGTATGGATCTATAGACTGCTGGAACAGCTAGATGGCGGCGACGCCGCGTTCGCCGGTCCGGACCCTGACCGCTTCGAAGACGTCCACGGTCCAGACCTTGCCATCGCCGGCGCGGCCAGTGTTGGAACTGGCGATGATGACGTCCAGGATGTCATCGGCCTGTTCGTCCGTGGCGAGGACTTCCACCCGGATCTTGGGCAGGAGGTCCACGTTGTATTCAGCACCGCGGTAGACCTCCGTGTAGCCGCGCTGGCGGCCGTAGCCGCTGGCCGCACTGACCGTCAGCCCCTGGACGCCGTAGGACTCCAGGCCTTCCCGGATGGCTTCGAGCTTCTCCGGGCGGACTATAGCTGTAATCAGTTTCATGCTTCCACGCTCTCCTTGCCGACTGCCGGCTCGGTCTTCTTGACGCCGGCAGCTTTGCCCTCTGTGGCCGATGCCTTGCCCGTGATCAGTTCGTGGAGCGGCTGGAAGCTCCCGCCCTGGCCGCCCACACCGAACTCGTAGGCAGTCTCAGCGTGCAGGCTGAGGTCAACACCAACAGCTTCCTGCTCCTGCGAAACGCGGAAGCCCATAGTCTTGTGGATGGCGAAGGCGATGATTGCCGTAAGGACTGCGGAGTAGGCAATGGCGATACCGGCTGCAGCGAGCTGGGCCCAGAGCTGAGTCAGGCCGCCGCCGTAGAAGAGGCCGCCGCCCACACCGTCGGCGGGGAGGGCGATGAAGCCCAGGGCAACCGTTCCGATGATGCCGGAGACCAAGTGCACGCCCACAACATCGAGGGAGTCATCGAAGCCCCAGCGGAACTTGAGGCCGACGGCCAGGGCCGAGGCGACACCGGCGATGACGCCGAGGCCGAGGGCGCCCACCGGGCTGACGTTGGCGCAGGCAGGGGTGATGGCAACCAGGCCGGCAACCACACCGGAGGCAGCACCAAGGGAGGTGGGGTGGCCGTCGCGGATACGTTCGGTTACGAGCCAGCCGAGCATTGCGGCGGCCGGGGCTGCGAGGGTGTTGACCCAGATCAGGCCGCCCTGCTCAGCAGTGGTGGCCGCGCCCCCGTTGAAGCCGAACCAGCCGAACCACAGGATGGCTGCACCGAGCATCACGAACGGGATGTTGTGCGGGCGGTGGTTGGGGTCCTTGCCGAAGCCGCGGCGGTTGCCGATGATCAGGACGAGTACGAGGGCTGCCACACCGGCGTTGATGTGGACCACGGTGCCGCCGGCGAAGTCGATGGCCGGGCCGAGGGCCTGGCCAATGGCGCCTTCGGGGCCGAAGAGGCCGCCGCCCCAGACCATGTAGGCCAGGGGGCAGTAGACGAGGGTGACCCACACGGGGACGAAGACGGTCCAGGCGCCGAACTTGGCGCGGTCTGCGATCGCGCCACTGATGAGGGCGACGGTGATGATGGCGAAGGTGGCGGCGTAGCCGACCTTGATGAGCCCGTCCGGGGTGGTGATGCCTTCAAGGCCGAAGGTGGCGAACGGGTTCCCGACGATCTGCAGGAATCCTTCGCCGGAGCTCATCGAAGCGCCCCAGAGGACCCAGACCACGCCGACCATGCCGATGGAGATGAAGCTCATCATCATCATGTTCAGTGCAGCTTTGGCGCGCGTCATGCCGCCGTAGAAAAATGCCAGACCTGGTGTCATGAACAGCACGAGTGCTGCTGCCACCATGAGCCATACGTGACCTGCGGTAAGTTCCATGGTGCACGTCCTCCCTATGATCGATGCTGCGGAATGCTCCGCCTTACTAACGCCTTTTGCGTCCTGTATCGAGTCTGTCGCTGCCGTGTTTCGCCCGCAGAGGATTTACATTGCCGGCTTGTTACAACAACCTCCCGGAAGTAAATGGTGCATATCTGGCTTGTTACGGTTATGTTTCACCACTGCCGCCGACCCTCGGCTGCCTACTTTGCAAGGAAACCGCCCCATGACGGCACCATCTCGCGTGAGCCGCGCCACAATGCGGATTTTGTCCGTTATCCGCCCGCAGAGGCCCGCGCTTCCGCGCGACATCAAGGTGATGCTCGCTGCGGCGTTCCTGATTGCCCTCGGGTTTGGGCTGGTGGCGCCGGTCCTGCCCCAGTTCGCCACCACTTTCGACGTCGGGGCGACGGCCGCCGCCGTGATCGTGAGCATCTTCGCCTTTATGCGGCTGGTGTTCGCGCCGGCGGGCGGGGCCTTGATTGCCCGATGGGGCGAGCGGCCGATCTACGTGGCAGGGCTGCTGATTGTTGCGGTCTCAACCGCGGCGTGCGCCTTTGCCCAGGACTATTGGCAGCTCCTGGTCTTCCGGGGGCTTGGCGGTGTGGGCTCGGTGATGTTCACGGTGGCGTCGATGGCCCTTGTGGTGCGGTTGGCGCCGCCGGAAAGCCGGGGCAGGGTATCCGGCGCTTACGCGTCCGCGTTCCTGATCGGCAGCGTCCTGGGCCCGGTGGTGGGCGGGCTGCTGGCCGGGTTCGGCTTGCGGGTACCGTTCCTTTGTTACGCGGCCGCGCTGATCCTTGCTGCCGCGGTGGTGCAGACCCAGCTCAGCCACGCGCCGTCCGCGGCCCGGTCCACAGTGGGCCGCGCCCCTGACATGCCGTTCATCGAGGCCTGGCGAGTCGGTGCGTACCGCTCGGCGCTGATGTCCAGCTTCGCCAACGGCTGGGCCACGTTCGGTGTGCGGATGGCCACCGTCCCGCTGTTTGCTGTTGCCGCGCTCGGCGCCGGTCCGGAGGCCGCAGGCCTGGCGCTGGCCGTCTTTGCTGCCGGCAATGCCGCAGCGCTGACGTTCTCCGGCCGGCTGGCGGACAGCCTGGGCAGGCGTCCGCTGATGGTCGTTGGGCTCCTGGTCGCCGGGCTCGCCACGGCCGCCATCGGCTTCACGTCCCACCTGGGTTGGTTCCTGGCCGCGTCGGTTGTGGCCGGGGCGGGGTCCGGCCTGCTGGGACCCGCCCAGCAGGCCGCCGTCGCGGACGTCATCGGCAATGAGCGGTCCGGCGGGCGGGTCCTGGCCGCGTACCAGATGACCTCAGACGTTGGTGCCATTGCGGGACCGGTGCTGGTGGGCATCCTGGCGGACCGGCTGGGGTACGGCTGGGCCTTCGGCGTTACCGGCGCTGTGCTGGTGCTCGCGGCCGCCTGCTGGATCCCCGTCCGCGAAAGTTCTGCGCGGGCTGGAACTGACCCCCAAGGCCCGTCCCGGTAGCCGACACTTCACAAGCATTGGTTAGGCTTGGCCCTAAGCCACCCAAACGTTGGAGAAACCCGCATGTCCCATTCTGATCCCTTACCCCCCGATCTTCCTGCACAGGAGAGACGCGGCCGTGACAAGCGCGGCTTCCGGAAGTGGTGGCCGTTTGCGCTGATTGCCATTGTCGTTGTTGCTGCTCTGGTACTGGCCACGCAACTGTTCCGACCGGATGCTTCCGCTCAGGTCGTTGCAGAGCCAACCTCTTCCGCGACCCCCACCCCCACAAAGGCCCTCCCACCGGCGCCGGCCGTGACCATGTACCAGCAGGCCGGACCGCCAGCCGGCTCGCCTCTGACTCCCGTTGAGCCGCTCCGCGTGAAAGTGGCATCCGAGAAGACCGGGACTTCCCTGCCCCAGGGCATTGTGGGCCTTTCCCTCGAAGCCACTGATCTCGCCGACCCCAACCTCAATGGTGGCAACGCTGAGATGGTCGGGCTCCTCCAGGGCCTGGGCAAGCCTCTCGTCCGGTTCGGCGGAAGCTCGGTGGACAGGCGCATGTTCTGGACATCAACCGGGGAGCGGATTCCCTCGAACCTGACCGGCGACAAACCCCGCCCCGTCCGGGCTGTCACCCCCGCCGACTTGCAGCGTGTCAACACGCTTCTGGAAGCTGCAGACGCCACAGTGGGTTTGACCGTGGACCTGGGCAACTATGACCCCGCCAGGGCTGCCGACATGGCCAAGTACGCTTCCGAAATCTTCAAGACGCGGTTGGTCAGCATCACCGTAGGCAACGAGCCGAACGGTTTCCCCACAAGCGGTGTCCGGCCTTCGAGCTGGGGTCTGAAGGATTTCACGGCCGAGCTCCAGGAATATGCCAAGGCAATTCATGCGGTAGCTCCCAATGTTCCCCTGTTGGGTCCCGGAGCGTATGCAGAGTCCTGGTGGCAGCCCTTTGCGGATACCGAGGTTCCGCAGAAGAAAATACTGTCGCTGCACCACTACCCGCTGACGAGCTGCGACGCGAAGGATCCGCAGAGCGCACCCACCATGGCTAACCTGCTGACGGCGAACATGCATGATCGCACGTTGGCTTACCAGCAGGAAGCTTTCAAGGTTGCCCGCCCGGCAGGCCTCGAGGTATGGATCCCCGAGACGGGAATCTCGGCCTGCGATGGTGCGAACCCCACAAGCAGGACCCACGCCTCTGCCCTGTGGAGTGTCGACTACGTCCTTGCCTCCGCACAGAACGGAATCCAGCGGTTGGGATTCCACAGCTCAATGTTGACCTGCAAGGGCGGACCTCCCCTGTCATCCATTTGCTCGGGCGGAGCCTACCTCAAGCCGGACGGCACTATGTTTGAACGTGCATCGTACTTCGGGCTCTCGATGGCAGCGTCGCTGGGATCCGGCGATTTCCTGAAGCTGGATCAACAGGGTGGTGGACTGACTTACGCCTACGCTCTCCAACAGGCAGACGGCAGCACCAGCGTAGTAATCGTGAACGAGAACGACCCGAAGGTTAACGCGCAGTTGGATGTTTCACTGACGCTTCCGGGCCGGGCCCTCACGGGGACCATGACACAGTTGACCGGCCCGAGCTATGACGCACAGGACGCCACGACGATCGACGCCGGGCAGACGACGCCGACTCCGTTGGCGGACCGGGCCACTGTAGAGGGCTTCAGCTACGGGTCTGAGACTCAGACCTTAAAGCTGACCGCGGGGACCGCAACGGTCCTGAATTTTAAGTACTAAGGCAACGAGGGGTGAGATCCCGCCACTAAAGCTTCGGCTTTGCGGCGGGATCTCACCCCTCGTTGTTTAAACCCAGTGTTCGGGAGACCCGCTCCCTAGTTCAGCAGGGCGTCAACGAAGCTCTCGACTTCAAACGGGGCCAGGTCATCGGCGCCTTCGCCAAGACCGATCAGCTTAACCGGCACACCGAGTGATTTCTGGATGGCCACCACGATGCCGCCCTTGGCGGTCCCGTCCAGCTTGGTCAGGACAATGCCGGTGATGTTTACAACCTCGGCGAAGACGCGGGCCTGGTTCAGGCCGTTCTGGCCGGTGGTGGCGTCCAGAACCAGCAGAACCTCGTCGACTTCCGCCAGCTTCTCGATGACGCGCTTGACCTTGCCGAGTTCGTCCATCAGGCCGGTCTTGTTCTGCAGCCGGCCGGCGGTGTCGATCATAACAACGTCGACTTCCTGCTCAATGCCGGCCTTGACCGCCTCATAGGCGACGGACGCTGGGTCTGCGCCGTCGACGTCGGACTTCACCGTGGGTACACCCACACGCTGGCCCCACGTGGCCAACTGCTCGGCGGCCGCGGCGCGGAAGGTGTCCGCCGCGCCGAGCAGCACGTCCTTGTCCTCGGCAACAAGCACGCGGGCGAGCTTGCCCACGGTGGTGGTTTTTCCCACACCGTTGACGCCCACCACCAGCACGATGGCCGGCTTGTCCGCGTGCCTGTCGGTGCGCAGCGCGCGGTCCATGGTGGGGTCCACCAACTTGATCAGTTCCTCGCGGAGCAGGGCCTTGACCTGCTCGGGGGTCCTGGTGCCGAGTATCTTCACGCGCTCGCGGAGGGCGTCTACCAGCTGCATGGTGGGTTCGGTGCCGAGGTCGGCCAGAAGGAGGGTCTCCTCCACTTCATCCCAGACGTTCTCGTCGATCTTGTCGCTGGAGAGTAACGCAAGCAGGCTCTTGCCGAGGATGTTGTTCGACCGGACCAGACGCTCGCGGAGGCGGGTCAGGCGGCCGGCAACGGGGAGGGGGGTCTCAACCTGGATGGTTTCCAGGCCGGCCACGTCATCAGGAACATCGGTAACTTCAAGGTCGTCGAGGTCGACGCCGGCGGGGGCGTTGCGCTCGGCCGGAACCACGGGCGAATCCTCGAGCAGTGTTCCCCCGCCGGTGACGGGGTCATTGGCGTCGCGGGTCCCGGGGTACTGGGTGATGTTCTTCCGCGTCTTCAACAGGACCGGGATCAGCCCGCCAATAACCGCCAGGGCAGCAACAATGGACAGAATAATGGGGAGGATGTCATTCACTCCCCTAGCTTCTCACAAACGTGGCAGGCCTTAGGGGCGGCCACCTGCGCGGACGCTATACGTCGGCGCCCAGCCGCTGGCTGATGACGGTGGACACGCCGTCGCCGCGCATGGTGACGCCGTACAGCGCATCAGCCACTTCCATAGTCCGTTTCTGGTGGGTGATCACAATCAGCTGGCTGGACTCCCGGAGCTCTTCGAAGATGGTGATGAGCCGGCCGAGGTTGGTGTCATCAAGGGCCGCTTCAACCTCGTCCATGACATAGAACGGCGAGGGGCGGGCTTTGAATATGGCCACCAAAAGGGCGACGGCGGTGAGTGACCGTTCGCCTCCTGACAACAGTGAGAGCCGCTTGATTTTCTTGCCGGCAGGTCTCGCTTCGACTTCGATTCCGGTGGTGAGCATGTCCGAAGGGTCCGTGAGGACCAGCCGGCCTTCGCCGCCGGGAAAGAGGCGTTCAAAGACGTGGACGAACTGGTCCCGGGTGTCTTCAAAGGCTTCGGTGAAGACACGCTGGACCCGGTCATCCACCTCCTTGATGATGTCCAGCAGGTCCTTGCGGCTGGATTTCAGGTCCTCCAGCTGGGTGCTGAGGAACTGGTGCCGTTCCTCCAGGGCGGCGAACTCCTCCAGTGCCAGCGGGTTGACCTTTCCCAGGGCTGACAGGTCCCTTTCGGCCTTACGGAGGCGTTTCTCCTGCTCCTCCCTGACAAAGGGCCTGCCTTCAGGGACCGGTGTGCCGTCGTCGTTAACGGGGGTCCGCAGGGCCGCCCATTTGTCGCCGCTTTCCTCTGCGGGGACGGGCACGGGAACGTCCGGGCCGAAGTCCGCCACAAGGACGTCGGGGGTGATCCCGAGTTCCTCGATGGAACGTGTTTCCAGGGCTTCAATCCGTGCCCGCTGCTGCGTGCGGGCCAGTTCGTCGCGGTGAACCGAGTCCGTCAGTTCCGCCAGTTCGCGGGTCAGGGTGTCATTGGATGTCCGGGTCTCAAGCAGTGCGCGGTCCCGCTCTTCCCGGTTCTCTTCGGCAAGGTCTCGTTCCTGCCTGGCCAGCTCAACAGACACGTCGATGAACCGGATGGCCAGCTCCACCGCAGCGGAGACAGCGGCCGCCCGCTGGGCCTGGATCCGACGGCGCCGCGCGCGTTCGGCGGCCTCTTCACGTGCCCGGCGTTCGGTGGCCGCGGCACGTTCCAGCGACAAAGCCCTGTTGCGGGTGGCCGTCAGCTGCTCTTCCGTGCTGCGGAGCGAGAGCCTCGCGTCCATCTCCGCGGACCTGGCCAACGATGCCGCCAAGGCGAGGGCATCACGCTGTTCGGTAGAGGGTTCGTCTTCGACTGGCGCCTCCTGTGCCGCAGCAAGGCGCGCCGCAACGGCGGCGAGCGCCTGCTCCTCTGCCACAACATTGGCCTCCGCCCTTGCCAGCGACGTGGCCAGTCTGTCGCTTTCGCCGACGGCGCTGCGCAGGATGGAGTTCAGGTGGCCGAGTTTTTCGGCCACGGCCGCGAGCCGGGCGTCGGAATCGTGCAGTCGGTCCAGGGCAGCCTCTGCCCTCGTCCGGGCTTCGGCACGCCGAACCTCCGCGCCGGCCAGTGCGAACCTGTTCCGTTCCAGATCCGCGGTGACAACAGCCAGCCTGGCCTCGGCGTCGTCCACGGCGGCCTGCACCTCCAGCAGGGACGGCGCCTTCGCCGAGCCGCCGGTGACCGTGAGGGCGGTGAACACGTCGCCGGCACGGGTCACGGCTGTCAGGTCCGGGCGTTTGGCGACCAGCAGCGCCGCGCCCTCCAGGTCTTCAACAACTGCCACCCCGGTCAGGAGCGCGGCCACCGCGGTGTCGGGCCCGCAACTGGCGGATGCCAGGGCCACAGCCCAGCGTGCGCCCGCCGGCAAGGGTGTGTCCGGGCCGGAGGTTGCGTCCCCTGTAGGCACAGCAGACGCCAGCAGCAGGGAGGCACGCCCCGCATCGTCGTCCTTCAGGAGCTGCACCACGACGGCGGCCACGCCAGGATCCCGGACCACGATCGCTTCGGCGGCCCCGCCCAGTGCCGCGGCAACCGCAGCCTCATAACCCGGCTGAATAGTGAGGCTCGAGGCAAGCGTTCCCACAATGCCATCCAGCCCGGAGTTGAGGGCATGCGCCGCGCCGTCCTTGCGGTTAAGGCCGAGCTGCAGCGCATCCCGACGGGCCACAAGGGCGTCACGTTCGCGGACAGCCTCTCCCCCCACGGAAGTCAGCTCGGCAATCTCGTGGACGACGGCGTCGAGCTGTGCGCTGGCGTCCTCGTAGTCGGCGTCGAGGCTTTCCTCCCCTTCTTCCACCCCCGCCACCTGGGTTTCAAGGGCGGTGAACTCGGACTGCGTCCGGCGGCGGCGTTCCTGTCCGGCGGCGAGTGACTCCCGCAGCCGGCCCAGCTCGGCCTGCGCGGATTCAACCCGTGATCTTGCCGCACCCACCTGTCCGGCCAGCTTCGCCAGACCCTCGCGGCGGTCGGCGGCGGCCCGGAGGACGGCGGTGAGCCTTTTCTCCTCCGCGGACGCCTCGAGTTCGGCCCCGTTCTTCGCCGCCGTTGCTGAGTCCAGCGCGCTGCGCCGGTCCATAATGTGGCGCTCCAGCTCCGTCAGCTCATCCCGGACCCGCACAGCCTGCCGTTCCAGCTGTTCAGGATCCCTGCCCGAGTACGGTTCTGCATCAGCGGCACCCAGCAGCCGGCCGCGTTCCTGGGCCAGCGACCCCAGGGAACGAAGCCGTTCCCTGGAAGCGGAGAGCCGGTACCAGTTATCGCGCGCGGCGTTGAGCTTTGGTGTGGCCTCGGCTGCGAGCTGTTCCACGGCTGCCTGTTGCCGGCGCCCCGCCTCCAGCTGCTGCTCCACTACCGCGCGGCGGGCCTTCAGTGCCGTTTCATCGGCCACATCCTGCTCGAGTGAATTCTGTTGCTCGACGAGGTCGTCGGCCAACAGCCGGGCGCGTGCATCGCGCACGTCGAATTGGACCCATTGGGCGCGGCGCGCCACATCGGCCTGTTTGCCGAGTGGCGTGAGCTGGCGCCTGATCTCCCCGGTCAGGTCGCTCAGCCGCTGCAGGTTCGCCTGCATGGCTTCAAGCTTGCGGACGGTCTTTTCCTTGCGGCGGCGGTGCTTGAGGATCCCGCCCGCCTCCTCGATGAAGCCGCGGCGGTCCTCCGGCGTGGCATGCAGGACCTTGTCCAGCTGACCCTGGCCCACGATGACATGCATTTCCCGCCCCATGCCGGAATCAGAGAGCAGTTCCTGGATGTCGAGGAGGCGGCAGCTGGCACCGTTAATAGCGTATTCAGAGCCCCCGGTGCGGAAGAGAGTCCGCGAGATGGTGACCTCGCTGTACTCGATGGGGAGAGCGCCGTCGGTGTTGTCGATGGTCAGGGAGACATGGGCCCGGCCCAGCGGTGGCCGGCCGGACGTCCCCGCAAAAATGACGTCCTCCATTTTGCCACCGCGGAGCGTTTTGGCTCCCTGCTCCCCCATCACCCAGGAGAGGGCGTCCACCACGTTGGACTTGCCCGAACCGTTCGGCCCCACCACCGCCGTTACGCCCGGCTCAAAATCGAAGGTTGTGGCCGATGCAAACGACTTGAACCCACGGACGGTAAGGCTTTTGAGGTGCAAGGTGTTTCTGTTCTCCTGAGTGGCTGAAGCTGCGGCTTTGCTGCCCCAAATCTACTGCGTCATGGCGGAAATCCGCGGATTTGCGGCCCATCTGCTGTGACAGCTACTGCCGGACCACCGCCGGAGACCAGGCATGCTCGATGAAGAGCGAGGGCTGCGCCGCCGGATCTATGGACAGTGACCAAATATCGCTGTCCTGGCCGGAATCCTCCCGCGGAAGGCCGTAGACAACTGTACTGGCGTCGAGCCACTCAAGCTGGTCGTCGATGTCGCGTTGTTCCGCAAGGACAGTTTCCGTTCCCGCGGCAATGTCCAGCACTGCGATGTTGCGGTGTCCCACGAGCGTTCCGGTGACACTCTTTTTGTAGGCGATCCGGGTTCCGTCCGGTGAGACCGAGGGACACTCGATGCCCGTTGCGGTCACTGTCAGGGTCCGGTCCTTCAGGCTCCCCCGTACAAGCCATATTTTCCCCTGGGAGGAGGCCGTGGCGTAAAACGCATCGGGCTGGCCGGGAACGAAGGTTACACCCCAGACGTTGCGGTCCGATGCCTTGATCTGCGTTCCGCCCGAAATGAGTGCGAATTCTTCGAGGTTGCCGTGGATGGTGCCGTCCCGCCCACGGACCACTGTCTCCGTGGAAAACCCTGCGCTGGCGTATGAGTGCCCGGAAACGAACACGGTGCTTGCCAGCAGTGACCCGTCGGCGCTGATGCGGGTGCGGCTGGGAATTCCTGCCAGCGGCCACGATTCGACCGCGTCCAGGGAGTCGTCGTACGTGGTCGCCTCAAAATTCGTGGGGATCTCATTCCTGGTGCGCAGGCAGCTGACCAGGCCACGCACCGCGTAGACGCGGTCACACGCGTGTCCGCTGAGGGCCCGCTGGCCGGCGGGGTCAGACAGCAGGACTGTGGCGGCCTCCCCGAAGCCCTGGCCCGGCGCCGTATTCCTGAACATCACAAAGGGTGCAGAGGGAAGGGATTGGGCGGCGACGGTTTCAACGGACGACGGCGCCGCCTGGCTGCTTCTGGCCGACTGGAACGCCGAGACGGCGTAGGCTGCCGTCCCCGCCGCAACCAGAACCGCCACGGCGAGCAGGACAAGCCACCGTGCCCAGCCGCGGCTCACGCTGTCCTTGTCCACCGGCGGACTCCGCCCATCAGGACCGTGCCAGTGACGAGTGCTGCGGCCAGAAGCCCAGCCACGCAGATCATGGCTGTCACCGGTCCGAGCAGGAACCACAGCACGCCGAATCCGGCGGCAGCAAGCATTCGCGTCAGGGCAACTACAGTCTGCGCGGTACCAAGCGCCGTTGCCACGTTTGATGCCGGTGACAGCTGGCTGACGATTGCGGAGAGGACCCCATCGGTGGCGGCGTAGAAAATTCCCAGCAGGAGCAGGCACCCGAGGGTGGCGCCGAGGCCGCCGAAGGGCAGGGCGGCAAGGACGTAGCAGGCCAGCAGCGCCAGGTGTCCGCTCAGGAAAACCGGAATGCGTCCCCACCGGTCAGCCAGTTTCCCCAGCGGGATGGCGAACAGGAGGAAGACTACGTTCGTTCCCACGTATAGCAGCGGAAACCACTGCACGGCGAAGGAACCCTTGTCCTGAAGGATCAGGTAGACAAAACCGTCTCCGATGGTAAGGATGCCAAGCAGGCCAGCGGTCACCAGGAGCCGTGCCAGTCCGTGCTTCTTCACGGTGGCCCATCGCAGCTGCGACCACCGAAAACCCGGACGGCTCTCACGCGGCGGCGCACCGGGGCTCCGCCCGCGGCCCGGGACCATCAGCACCAGCACGGCCACGCCGAGTACCGAGAAAGCCAGTGACACCATAAATACGGTGCTGAAACCGTTCGGGATCAACACCAGCACCAGGAAGGCGAGCAGCGGCCCGGTGGCGGCACCGATGCTGTCCAGCATGCGGTGAACGCCGAATGAGCGTGCAAGGTAGTCCGGCTGCGCGGCGCCGGAGATCAAAGCGTCACGGGGCGCCGTCCGGATGCCCTTTCCGATTCTGTCCCCGGTGACGACGCCGGCGATTGCCCAGAACCCTCCTGCAAACAGGAATCCAATCCGGGCGGCCGCGGAAAGACCGTAACCGGCCACGGCAATGCGCTTGGGCTGTCCTGTGCGGTCCGAGACCCAGCCTGCGGCGATCCGCACCACCGCACTGGCTCCCTGGTTGATGCCGTCTATGATTCCGAAAGCGATGGTGGACAGGCCCAGGAAGCCCGTGACGTAAAGCGGAAGTATGGCAGCCACGGACTCGGAGGAAATGTCCGTCATCATGCTGACGATGCCGAGCCAGATGATCACCGGGGACAGCCGGAACGCCGTAGCGGCAACAGCGGGCGTGACTGACTGCGGGTCCTTCTGGCCGCCGGTGCGGTCCGACATCGAAAGGTACAAAGGCTTGCCTGGTTCCTACTCAGGGACGGGGCACGGAGAGCCGCCCGCAGGCGCCGAACCGTATTATGGCCTCAGTCTGCCAACGGAATCCACATTGCGGAACCGCAGAATCCGCACACTTTCCCTTTGGGCTACCAGCGGCCGTTGCGCGGTCGCGGCTGACAGACCGGGCAGGAGTATGAGGATCGGTTCATGAACTGCTCACGGCGGATCGTGGAGTTAATTCCGACGGCGGCACAACGGCTGCAGGGTTTGCCTTCCCGCCCGTAGGCGCTCAAGGAGCGGTCGAAGTAACCAGAGGCCCCGTTGACGTTGACGTACAACGCATCGAAGCTGGTGCCACCTGCCGCCAGAGCGTCCAGCATGACCTCGCGCGCGCTGGCGATGAGCCGTTCCGCGTCGCCGCGCCGCAACGTATCGGTGGGCCTGGCGTAGTGCAGCTTCGCCCGCCACAGGGCCTCATCGGCATAGATGTTGCCAATTCCTGAGACCAGTCCCTGGTCCAACAGCGCACGCTTGAGGCCCGTCTTGCGCTTCCGCAGCCTGCTGTAAAAAAGGTCAAAGGAAAATGCCGGGTCAAGCGGGTCCCGGGCGATGTGGGACGCTTCCTCGGCGATCAGCGCCACGGGAGATTCCGCTTGGCCACCAGGTCCGCCGTCATCCGTGGGAACCATGCCAGTGACGAACAAACCGCCGAAAATCCGCTGGTCAACAAACCGAAGCTGTTCAGGCATTCCGGCCACGGGACTCAGGCGCAGCCTGACCTTGAGGTGTTTCTCGTCCGGCACCTCGCCGTCCTGCATCAGGAGCTGGCCGCTCATCCCGAGGTGGGCCATCAGTGCAACAGGCGGTGCGCCGGCGGACTCCGCAGCCTCGCTCAGCGGCATCCACAGGAATTTTCCCCGGCGCACAACGTCCACAACCGTGGTGCCTTGGAGGTTGCCCCTGAAGTCCTCAGTGCCCATGGCATGCCGGCGGACGGAGCGCGGGTCCAGCACGTCTACCGCAGTGATGGTTCGGCCGCGGACCCAACTCACCAGTCCGCGGCGGACCACTTCAACTTCAGGCAGTTCCGGCACGGCTCAGCCTAGACGCTGCGGGAAGACTCTGGAGGCGCGCCCTCCGCTGCAGGGGCAGCGACCGCGCCCGCGGTTCCGGAGAGCTGACGCCAGGCGTCCGCGGCAGCTTCCTGTTCCGCTTCCTTCTTCGAGTGGCCTGATCCGTTGCCGTACGGTTTGCCACCAATGTTCAGGACAGCTGTGAAGGTTCGGGCGTGATCCGGCCCGGCACCCTCAACGGCGTAGTAGATAGTGCCCATCTGCCTGCTGGCTGCCAGTTCCTGGATGCTGGTTTTCCAGTCGGTGCCGGCGCCGAGGGCGGCAGCATCCTTCAGGAGCGGGCCAATGAGGCGCATCACCAGCTGACGGGCAGTCTCGATGTCGTTGGACACGTAGGTGGCACCAATGAGTGCTTCCATGGTGTCCGCCAGGATGGAGGCCTTGTTCTTGCCCTCGGTGAGCTTTTCGCCCTGCCCCAGGTAGATGTAGTCTCCGATGCCGAGGCTTCGGCCGATGCCGGCGAGGGCGCGTGTGCTGACCACCGCAGAGCGGCGTTTGGCGAGGTCGCCTTCTGGCAGGGTGGGGTTGTCCCGGTACAGGGCATCGGTCACGGAGAAGCCCAGAATTGAGTCGCCCAGGAATTCGAGCCGCTCATTGGTGGGGATGCCGCCGTTTTCGTAGGCGTAGGAACGGTGTGTGAGAGCAAGACGAAGCGTCCCGGCGTCAATGGAGACACCGAGACGCTTCAGAAGCTCTTCAGTTGAAGACATCATGTCAGCCCAAGCGGCCGATTAGACGTCTGCGACCTTGCGGCCCTTGTACTCAAGGAACAACGCAGTGCCAGCCGAGTCGGTGACGACCTTCGCCTGGTGCGGCAGGCTGTAAGTAACCTGGCCGTTCTCTACGGTCTTCACCAGGTGGGGGGCAGTTGCCTTCCACTGGGAGCGGCGGGCGCGGGTATTCGAGCGAGACATTTTCCGCTTCGGGACAGCCACGGCTAACTCATTTCTCTCTAGAAAAACACTTACAAATCAGTTTTGCCGGTCAGGCTTAGCCAAGTCAGCTAGGGCAGCCCAGCGAGGATCTACGACCTCGTGGTGGTGCCCCGGCTCGTCTTCCAGGCGTACTCCGCATTCGGAGCAAAGGCCCTGGCAGTCTTCCCGGCACACCGGCTGGAACGGCAGCATGGTTACAACTGCGTCCCGCAACACCGGCTCAAGATCGATTAGATCGTACTCGATTCGATATTGCTCTTCTTCGTCTTCTCCGTCGGAGAACGTAGCGCCCTCGTAGAAGAAAAGTTCTTGCACATTGACCTCAAGGTCATACGCAAGGGGATCCAGGCATCGGCCGCATTCGCCTTTAACTTCGGCGACCGCGGTTCCTGATACCAGAATTCCTTCGTGTACGGCCTCAAGCCTCAGATCCAGCTCGATATCCGAGCCTTCCTGAACGCCAATGAGTGCCACACCAAGATCACTTGGTGCGGGTACATGTTCTTTCAGTGTCCGCATGCTTCCCGGGCTGCGCCCGATATCCTTGACGTCGAACGCCAAGGGCGAACTAGCATCTCGTTTAATGAGAACTCCTGTTGAACATATGACCGACGTACCATCTTAGCCTGAAGAACCGCAGAGACTCAAACCAGGCCTGCGAACCGCAAGGCAGCGGACGTCGAAGTACCGGACTAGCCTACCCTCTTGGCGGCTGATCGGGCGCAGACCCGCCCGCGAGCAACCTTTTATGTACCGACCGGGGCACATAGTCGGACACACTGCCGCCCAGACCGGCCACTTCTTTGATCAGGGTGGATGACAAATGCAGGTAGTGCGCCTCGGCCGGCAGGAACACCGTTTCGACGCCGCTGAGCTGGCGGTTCATTGTGGCCATCGGAAGTTCGTAATCGAAGTCCGAGGATGAGCGGAGACCTTTGACGATCGCGGACACCCCGCGCTGGCGGCAGTACTCGGCCAACAGACCGTCGCCCACGGGTTCCACCACAATGCCTTTGAGGGACGCCAGCGTTTCGCGCGCCATGTCCAGGCGGTCCCCCAGGCTGAACATGTACTTCTTCGCATAATTGGTCGAAACCGCCACGATCACCTCGTCGAAGAGGCCGGCGGCACGGGCGATGACCTCGAGATGGCCGTTGTGAATGGGGTCAAAGGATCCAGGGCAGACAGCGCGTCTCATGCACCGAACCTACCGCATGGGACGGCCGGGATACCATGACTGGATGCATCCACCACGGGACGTTTCCATGCCCACTGCGCCTGCCCCGTGGCAGCGCACCGCAGCAGGCGCCAATCTGCTGGGACCTGCCGGCCAACTCGGCGTCACGATCTTCGAAGAGATGACCACGCTGGCGTCGCAGACCGGCGCCATCAACCTCGGGCAGGGCTTTCCTGACGAGGACGGACCGCTGGAAATCAAGGCGGCCGCGATGGCCGCCATCGAGGCCGGGGCCAACCAGTATGCACCCGGCAAGGGCATCTTCGAACTGCGTGAGGCCGTGGCTGCGCACCAGGAGCGTTTCTACGGGCTGACTCCGGACCCTCAAACGGAGGTCATCATCAGCACCGGTGCCACCGAAGGGATCGCCGCAACGTTGCTGGCGTTCGTCGGCCCCGGTGATGAGGTGCTGACGTTCGAACCCTTTTATGACTCGTACGGCGCCGTCATCGGCCTGTCCGGCGCCACCCACGTCACGGCCCCGCTGCTGGCTCCCGACTTTTACCCGGACATGACGGCCCTGGAAGCGGCCTTCACCGACCGCACCAGGGTGGTGTTGTTAAATAATCCGCACAACCCCACCGGCGCCGTCTTCCCCCGGCATGTCCTTCAGCGCGTCGTCGAACTTGCCACAGAGCATGACTGCCTCATCATCACCGATGAGGTGTACGAGCACCTCACCTTCGGTGTCAGGCACATTCCTGTCGCCACCCTGCCGGGTGCAGCTGAGCGGACCATCACTATCTCCTCCGCCGGAAAGACCTTCTCCTTCACCGGCTGGAAGATCGGCTGGCTGACCGGCCCGGAACACCTGGTGGCGGCCGTCCGCACGGTCAAGCAGTTCCTGACTTACAGCTCCGGTACACCGTTCCAGTCGGCCATTGCGACAGGGCTCGCGCTGCCGGACGAGTTTTACCAGGGCGTTTCGGCCACTCTCCAGAAGAAGCGGGACATCCTCAGCGAAGGCCTCCGCGCCGCAGGATTCGATGTTTACACGCCGCAGGGAACCTATTTCGTCAACGTGGACACCGCACCCCTTGGCATCAGCGACTCCGTGGACCTGGCCCGAAGGCTACCCGGACTGGTGGGAGTGGCTGCCATTCCCGTCCCCGTCTTCTGCCACCCGGCGGGCGCGGAACGGACACGGAGCCTGCTCCGGTTCGCGTTCTGCAAGAAAGTGGAGCTCCTCGAGGAGGCCGCCGCCAGGCTGGCGACCCTCAGCGGAAAGCTCTGATGGCGGACCCCGGCGGCACACGGTCCACGCGGTTCCTGCGGACCACTGGACAGCACGCCTCCATCGAGGCCGATGCTTTCACCGACGGCGGCTACGTGCTGAGCATTGGCGGGGCCGAGCAGTCCCACGTTAATCTGGCGCATCCTGAGGAGATCTTCTACGAGTACCTGCGGCGGATCGGCCATCTGGTGGACCTCGCCGCTCCCGAAGGCCAGCCGATCACAGCCCTGCATCTTGGGGCCGGGGCTTTGACCCTGGCCCGTTATGTGCAGGCGACGAGGCCCGGATCCGTCCAGTATGCGGTGGAGCTGGAACGAGAGCTCCTCGACTTTGTCCTACAGCAACTCCCGCTGCCTGGCGGAACCCAACTTCATACCGTCATCGGGGATGCCCGTGACGCCCTGGCGGACCTGGACCCGGAACTTCAGTTCGACGTCGTGATCCTGGACATCTTCTCCGGACCGGAAGCCCCCGCCCACATCGCCTGCCAGGAGTTCTACCGGGAGGCCAGTGCACGCCTTGCCCAGGACGGATTGCTGATCGTCAACGTGGGCGATGAACCTGGACTGACCCTGGTGCGTAGCCAGGCCGCCGCCATGCGCCGCGCCATGACCGACGTGGCGGCGTTCGCCGAAACCGGGATGTTCGCAGGCCGCTACCCCGGCAACATCATCCTCGCCGGAACAAAGACCCCGTGGCCCGAAGCCTGGACAGCCGAACTGACGGCACGTGGCCCGCACCCTGCGAAGGTTCTCGCCGGCGTGGACCTGGATGGCCTCGCCGGCTGAATCTCAGTCCTCCGGAAGCACCGAGGGCTCCGCGAACCAGAGCCGCGTTTCGCCGTACTTCTTCTCTGCGAACCGTTCCAGGCCGGCCGGCCAGAACGGCTCCGGTGAACGCGTGGACCGCTCCACCACTATAACGGCCGCCGGAGCCAGATGAGCTTCGAGTTTGCCCAGCACCGCCGACAGGGCAGGGTCATCCAGCGGATACGGCGGGTCCAGGAACACCAGGTCCCAGCTGGCCGTCTCCGCCGTGCGTTCAAGGAAGGACTCCACCTTGGACCGGTGGACGGTCACTGCCTTGCGGCCCAGCACGCCATTAATCAGGTCCGCATTGCGTTGGCACACGGAACTGGCCTTGGCATCGAATTCCACGAGGTCAACGGCCTCAGCGCCCCGGCTGCCGCTCTCCACGCCCAACGATCCGGACCCTGCGTACAGGTCCAGGACCCGGGCCCCGGCAATGATCCCGAAGGCGTCGAGCCGGGAGAAGAGCGCTTCCTTAACACGGTCGGTGGTGGGCCTGGTGAGGGAGCCGGGAACGCTGACCAAGGTGGTCCCGCCTGCGGCGCCCGCGATGATGCGGCTCAAGGCCGCCTCCTATCCGCGCTCAAGGAACGCCTCCTTCTCGGGGTTCAAATACTCGTCAATGGCCTCCGCCAGCCGCGGATGTCGAGCCAGGGCCGGATCTCCGCCCACAATTTCCTGGGCGTCCTGGCGCGCCTGCGCAATGATGTCCTCATGCTCCAGCACGCGCAGCAGTTTCAGGGTGGAGCGGCCACCAGACTGGGACGCGCCCAGGATGTCGCCTTCGCGGCGCAGCTTCAAGTCCTCCTGCGACAGTGCGAAGCCGTCGGTGGTTGCCGCCACGGCATCCAGCCGACGCCGGCTCGGGTGTCCGCGTTCCAGGCTGGTGACCAGCAGACACGTTCCGGGAAGCCCACCGCGTCCTACACGGCCGCGCAGCTGGTGCAGCTGGGAAATGCCGAAGCGGTCGGCGTCGAGGATCACCATCAGCGTTGCGTTATGGACGTCGACCCCGACTTCGATGACGGTGGTGGACACCAGCAGCTTGGTTCGGTTGGCAGTGAAGTCTGCCATCGCCGCGGTCTTCGCGGCAGGGTCCAGGCGGCCGTGCATGGGCCCCAGCGGCACGCCGGCAAGGGCCGGCTCCTGCTGGAGATGTTCGACGACGGCGGTCACGGACGCGAGTTCCCGCGCGGCGCCGTCACCCGCCAGGTCAGCCGCGGAAGGTTCCGCTTCCCCCGTACTGAAGTCGCCGTCGTCGTCCGTTCCGATCCTGGGGCACACCACATACACCTGGTGCCCGGCGTCGATCTCCTCACGGGAACGTGACCAGATGCGGTCTGCCCAACCGGGGTTCTCGGCGAGGCCCACAACATGAGTGGAAATCGGTGCCCGGCCGGCGGGGAGTTCGTCCAGGACAGAGGTCTCGAGGTCGCCGAAGACCGTCATGGCCACGGTGCGTGGAATGGGGGTGGCCGTCATGACCAGCAGGTGCGGCGGCTTGTTGGCCTTCGACCTGAGCACGTCCCGCTGCTCCACGCCGAACCGGTGCTGTTCGTCCACCACGATCAGGCCAAGGTCGTAGAACGCAACATTGTCGCTGAGCAGCGCGTGCGTGCCGATCACGATCCCGGCCGCACCGGATGCGGCGTCCAGCATGGCCCGTTTCCGGGCAGCGGTGGGCATGGAACCCGTGAGGAGAGTGACCTGCACGGCCCCTTCGGCCAGGCTGCCCAGCAGCCCGTCCGGGGACAGCATGGGGTCGCGGGACAGGGAGCCCAGGGTCCGCCGGATGGAATCGAAGTGCTGGGCGGCGAGGACCTCGGTGGGCGCAAGGAGCGCCGCCTGCCCGCCGGCATCCACCACCTGCAACATGGCCCGCAGCGCCACGATGGTCTTGCCCGAGCCGACCTCGCCCTGCAGCAGCCGGTTCATGGGGCTGTCCTGCGCCAGCTCAGTGGCGAGCGTTTTTCCGACGGCGGCCTGGCCGGCGGTGAGCGTGAAGGGTAGCTGGCTGTCGAAGGCCGTCAGCAGCCCGTTGACCGCCGGGCGCCGCGCCGTGGCTTCCTCGGCGGCAAGCTGGGCACGGCGCCGTGCCAGTGCCGCCTGCAGGACAAGGGCCTCCTGGTAGCGCAACCGCTCCTGCGCCTTCTTCCAGTCAGCGGGCGATTCGGGCATGTGTATGAGCCGGTAGGCCTCGGCCACCGGCAGGAAGTTCTCCCGCACGGCGACCGACTCCGGTAACGGATCCGGCAGGGCGTCAAGATCCACGGTTTCCAGGAGCGTGGAGATGACTTTCTGAATCGACCAGCTGGTGAGTTTTGCGGTGGCCGGATACACCGGGATCGGCATGGCGGCGAGCTTTTCGGGGTCCATGGCCGGCATGTCCGGGTCCTCGTCAAGGAGGTGGAAGTCCGGGTTGGTCAGGCCCAATGACGGGCCGTACCTGGTCACTTTCCCGGAGAACATCACGCGCCGGCCGGGCAGGAGCTGGGCTTGGGCCCGGTAGCCGCTAAAGAAGGTGATCTTGAGCGTGCCGTGCCCGCTGCCCGGGCCCACGGCCGCAAGGCGCGGACGGCCATGGGAGGCGGCGTCGTCAGTAATCACGACGTCGGTGATGGAACCGCGGCGGGTATGCATCTTGCGGGTGCTGTTGGAGAGCACCCGCGCAATGAGGGTGACCTCCTCGTCCACCGGAAGCTCGCTGATGGGTGTCAGTTCGCCGCGGTTCAGGTAGCGGCGGGGGAAGTAATTCAGCAGGCCGCCCACTGTGGCGATGCCCAGGTGCTTCTCAATGGCCGACGCTGACCGTTTTCCGATCAGGCGTTCCAGGCCCAGGTCGAGTTCAGCGCTCATGCCCACTGGAGTTCACCGGAGCTGGTTCGGGATCCCGGGGCATGGCTAGTTCGCTGACCGAAATGTCGCTGGGTTCGCCGAGGGAACGGATCAGCGCGACCGCGGGTGCGGCGTCGGGGACGTGGACGTGGACCCGCCACCGGTAGCTCCCCTCAGCATCGGCCAGGCTGTCCACCTGGCTCATGATGACGGACTCGCCGATTTCGTCGAGCCGCTGGCGCAGCGTGGCGGCGCTGAGCGGCGAAAGGCTGATGGTGCACATAACCTCGACTCCGTCGTCTACCGGCATGTCAGCGTGGATATGGGGGTCCTGGACGTCATAGCCGTGCAGCCCGTCGAGGAGTTCGCCCTGCAATCCTTCGCCCAGGACGGCGGAACGGAGGCAGTCGAGGATGAGCAGCATGCCGACGCCCCCGGCATCGACCACATGCGCGGCTTCAAGGGCGGCCAGCTGGCTCTCGGTGCTGACTACTGCTTTCAACGCACCGTTGACGGCAGCATCCAGGGCCTTTCCCAGGGCCAGGTTGCTGTCATCGCCGTTGTGGCCGGCGTCCACCGCCGCGGCGGCCCGGGCTGCGGCTTCCATGACGGAAAGCATGGTGCCCGGTACGGGATCGCTCAACGCGGACCAGGCACGGATCTGGGCACGGTTCAATGCGGCGGCCAGGAGGGTAGACGTTAGGCGGGTATGACCGGCCAGGGGCTCGGCCGCGGCGCAGAGGAAAACCGCGAAGAGGGTTCCGGAGTTACCGCGGGCCTGCTCCATCGCGGCCCGGCCGGCGCGCGCCAGCACTGCTCCGACGTCAGTCTGGCCGGCGTCAGCGGCGGCTGCCGCGTACTGGCCTGCCGGGTCACTGTGCAGGGCCCGGGCGGCTGCCCGCACGGTTTGGTAAAGGTTCGTGCCGGTGTCACCGTCCGCCACGGGGAAGATGTTGATGGCGTTCAGACGGTCGCTGTGGTTGGCAATGGCGGTTTCAGCCTTGTCCAACCACCGCTTCATCGCTTGCGCGTTGGCGGCAACCTTAGTCTGCAAAGTGATCCCATCCCCCGGTGCCAGCGGCGTGGCCCGCAATTGTGACGCCCGGAAGTCTAGTGCTGCCCAGGGCTTGTACTGAGCCTATCGCAGTGAATCCGGCAGGCAGCTGAACGCCGGCCGGGAATGTGGCCAGCAGCCCGTGGTCCTCTCCCCCGCCCAGCACCCAGGCCATGGGGTCAGCCCTGAGAAGGTCCGACGCCGGTCGCAGGGCTTCCGCGAAAGGTTTCAGTGCGGCGGGGTCAAGGTCAAGGACCACGCCGCTGGCGGCGGCGAGGCGGCCGCCGTCGCGGACCAGACCGTCCGAGATGTCAAGCATGGCGGTGGCGCCTGCCCGCGCTGCGGCGGGCCCGGCTGCGAGGGGTGGCGTGGGCCTGCTCTGGCTGTCCATGAGCTGCCGCTGTTCAGCGCTGAGCGTGTCCGCCGGAACGGCGCTCTCGAGGAGGGCGAGTCCTGCGGCGGCCCGACCGACAGTTCCTGCCAGGGCGAGAGTGTCCCCGGGGCGGGCACCCGAGCGCAGCACCGGCGGGAGGCCGTCCAGGGTCCCGACGACGGCCACGGTCACCGCTATCTCCCGGCCGCGCCCCAGATCCCCGCCGGCAACGGAACAGTCAGCAGCGCCGAGCCCGATGATGCCGGCAGTCAGCCCTTCGGCGAAGCGTTCAACCCATTCGACGGGAGTGCCCGGCGGCATGGTCAGGCTGACCACCAGGGACGTGGCCCGGCCGCCCATGGCGTTGATGTCGCTGAGATTCTGCGCGGCGGATTTCCAGCCAACGTCATACCCCGTGGTCCGGTAACCGTTGTTCCACTCGAGGCGGAAGTCCTGGTCCTGGGTCTGGGTGTCGATGGAGATCAGGGTCCGGCCGTCCGGGGCCGACACCAGCGCGGCGTCATCCCCCGGACCCAGCAGGACGCTGGGGCTGTGGTTCAGGCGCGGGAAGATCCGGGACAGCAGCTCGGATTCGGACAATCCGGCGACGGTCTCGACATTTTCAGGAAGGGCATTTTCGGGCACGCCCCTACGCTACAGCGCGGCACCGACAACGACTTTCCGTCCTGCAATTTTCCCAGCCGGGGAGCCCGTGAAAGACTCGGAGGTGTGCGCTTTCCCTACCGCGCGGTGAAGGCCGCTACACGACGTGTCCTCGCCGTCGCCCTCATTGCCTTCCTGTTGTGGTTAATCGTGGCGTTCCAGCTCTTTGTCAACGTTGGCTCGTCGCCTGCACACAAGACCGACGCCGTGATCATGCTGGGAGGCGCCTCCAACGACCGGCTTCCCGCTGCCCGGAAGCTACAGGAGGAATGGGGAGGGCCGGTCCTCGTCCTGGCAAAGACCGGGTTGGTGGGTAACGTCGCTGCCGATGAAGTCTGCGACAACACCGTGCTCCCCAGCAGCGACCTGGTGTGTTTCACCCCCGACCCGGTGAACACCCGCGGCGAGGCTTTGGCCATTTCCCGGCTCATCGCCGTGAATCACTGGGAGTCAGTCACCGTCGTCACCTCCAATTACCACGTGACGCGGGCAGCCAAGCTGATCAGCCAATGCACGACGGCGGAAGTCCAGATGGTGGGTGCACGCGCAACCATGAACCCGGGCGAGTGGTTGTGGCGCTTCGTCGTCGAAACGGGCGGGCTCATTGACTCAACACTCCAGCCCGAATGCTGACGGCTACAACCGCCAAATGGGCCCAAAGGACCGCCGACACTAGACTCGAACCCAACATTCAGCCCGTAAGGAAGGAGCGCACAATGGACCCGGCCAATGAGCCCCTTCAGGGCGCACCACGCCACCTGCGCAGGCAACGGTTCTCCACCGCTGCAGCACAGCCCAGGCCCAAAGCTGGCCCTTCCACCGGGCAGGCCGCCGAAAGCGATGCCAAAAACCAGCCGAAAAATACGCCCGGCACCAGCCACCGGGCCAAACGCCGGATTGCCTTGGCGCTGTTCGTCGTCACCATTCTGACGGTGGCGGCCTTGATCATTGCGTTGCTGCTGTGGCAATAGGGCCGAGTGGGCGTCCCGGCAGCAGTATCCGCACAGCTTTCGAATCCAGATCCAAGGGGACACATATGCCTGTAGTTATGCCAATTTTCGGGACACGCCCGGAAGCCATCAAGATGGCACCCATTGTCACAGCACTGCAGGAGTCACCAATTCTGGAATGCTCGGTTGCGGTCACGGGGCAGCACCGGGAAATGCTCGACCAGGTCAACGTGCTGTTCGGCATTGAACCCGACCATGACCTAGACATCCTCCAGCACGGCCAGAGCCTGTCAGGGATCATGACCAGGACCATGGAAGGACTGGACAAGCTCTTCCAAGCCAACAGGCCGGACGCGGTGGTGGTGCAGGGTGACACCACAACGTCAACGGCAGCGGCCATAGCGGCGTTCTACCAAAGCATACCCGTGGTCCATGTAGAGGCCGGACTTCGCAGCGGCGACCTCTTCTCCCCCTTCCCGGAGGAGGGAAACCGCAAGCTCACCAGCCAGATCGCCAGCCTGCACCTTGCTCCCACCAGCATCAGTAAGGACAACCTCCTCGCCGAGGGCGTTACCGAAGGTGACATTGTGATTACGGGGAACTCCGTCATCGACGCGCTCCTGGCCACGGTGGGGAAACAGGTGGCTTTCGCCGATCCGCAGCTGGAGGGTGCCGCCGCGAGCGGCCACAGGATCCTACTGGTCACCACGCACCGGCGGGAGAACCAGGGCGATGCGATGCGGGGCATGGGGCGCGCGCTGGCCAGAATCGCAGACGCGGAGCCGGACCTGCTGATTGTCCTGCCTGTGCACAAGAATCCGGTAGTCCGCAACGCCGTCCTACCCGCCTTGGCGGGCAAGGCGAACGTGCTCGTCACTGAGCCGTTGGCGTACGGCGAGTTCACCCGGCTGCTTTCGCTTGCCCACATTGTCCTGACCGATTCCGGCGGCGTGCAGGAGGAAGCACCGAGTCTCGGCAAACCGGTGCTGGTGATGCGGGAAAACACAGAACGGCCGGAAGCCGTCACCGCCGGGACCGTTCTCCTGATCGGCACAGACGAGGACCGGATCGTCAAAGAAGTCGCTCTGCTCCTCCACCACGCGGGCCAGTACGAAGCAATGGCCAACGCCGTCAACCCTTACGGGGACGGGAAGGCCGCCGAGCGGACCGTCGCAGCCATTGCCGAGCTCCTTGGCGTGGGCCACCGGACCACGGAGTTCCGCGGGGCCGCATAAATTCCACCTTCCGGCTGCGGGTCACCGCAAACCGCCCTCCGGGGAACGTATTCCGCTACCAAAGCGTGGAAGGATGAACACGCTGATGGGGCGCAACAGCACCCACCACAGCCGGAAAAGTCACTGTGGAGGTGAAGGTGGACCGCAGGCGTTTTCTCCGACTCTCGTTGGCCGCCTCTGCCGGCGCAACGGTTGCCGCGTGCACGCCGGAACCCTCAAACAGCGGACAGGCGCCCGCCAACCGGCCGGCCATCCCGCAGGGCGCGCGCAAGGGCGTTGGCCTGGCATTGGGTAAGGATCACGGGGTCAAGCACCTCGATGCACTGGACATCAATTGGTTCTACACCTGGGGCGCAAAGTACCCTGCCGTCCGCCCCGCTCCGGGTTTCGTTCCGATGATCTGGGGCGGGCAGGCTGTACGCCGGAAGGCCGTGGATGACGTCCTTGACGACCTCGGCACAACGGAAGCTTCGGAACTGCTCGGATTCAACGAGCCCGACCATCCCGAGCAGGCGGATATGTCCGTGGCCTCGGCCATCGAATACTGGCCGGCACTTGAGGCATCCGGCCTGCGGCTGGGGTCCCCGTCTCCGGTCCACATCAGGGGCGACTGGTTCAGGACGTTTATGGACCAGGCGGCTGCGAAAAGCCGCCGGGTGGACTTCATCACCATGCACTCCTACACCTCGCCCCACTCCGAGTCATTCCTGAACATCGTCCAGGAAGTCTATGACCGGTACAGCAAGCCTATTTGGATCACTGAATACGCGGTCGCCGACTGGAAGGCCACTGCCACGTCGCCGAGCCGGTACTCCGAAAGGGAGATCATGGCGTTTATGAGCGAGACGGCCGCCGGGTTCCGGGCCATGCCGTTTGTGGAGCGGTTTGCCTGGAAGACCCGGCCCGACGACGACCCCGTGATGGGCGCGTCTGCACTGTTTCGCAGGGACGGGTCACTTTCACCCACGGGCGAGCTGTACCGGTCCCTTTGAGTCAGACCGCGGCCGGCGCTTTCGCGGACGTTGACTTGCTGGCGGCCCGGCCACCGCGGAGCCGGTCGCGGTTGCCGGCCCACCGCGCACTGAACCAGCGGTACCAGTCGTGCTTTGGATCGTCCGGCCCGCAGTCACGTGCGAGGTCCTTGTAGAAACTGTGGAGCCGCTCGGCTCCCCGGGGTCCGCCGCCGTAGGCGTAGCCCGCCCAGGCACGATACGGAAGAGCCTCGGGCTTCGTCAATGACCGCCGCAACTCGAGGCTGGTCTCGGACAGGGCGGTGGCAGGGACGTCATCCGAACCCATCAGGCCGTCAAAGCGGTCCAGCATGGCGTGTGAAAAGACGAAGAGCTTGCGGTGCGTGCCACCGGGCGAGTAGGTAAATTCACCAAAGACGGGCCCGTCCGGACTGTCCAGCATGTCCACGCTGACGAAGGGCGAATCAGCCTCGCGGGAGAGCCGCTGCGCCCACCACAGCATCTCGGGCGCATGAAGCGGTATTATCGGCACACCCGATCTCGCGGACCCCGACAACAAATAGTCCGTGTTCTTCTTCAGCGGCCGGAATTCACCGTCGAAAAGTGCCATTTTGACGGGCCCGGTATTGCGGTCGATTTGTACAACCAGTCCCACTTTGCCGTTAAAGCAGTAGAACTTGTAGTCGAAGGGAATTGCACCCACACCCAGCGTGTGGTGGATGAGTTCCTCGGCTATCCAAACCGCTTTCTTGGTGGCAAACGACTCAGCCTTTTCGACTTGAATGCGAAGGATTGACTCGAGGCTCAAGGCCTGCAAATTCATGTGGTCAAAAAACTGGTCCGGCCCGGTGCGTTCCAGGATCATCACGCCGCGTGAGGACCAGCCATTGGCCACCTTGAGGACAAATAACGGGGGCAGGTCAGCGTCGGCCAGGGCAGTCAGGTCCTCGATTAAGGCAATCCGTCCGGGCACCTTCATGCCCAGTCCACTGACAAAAGGATGGGAAATGACCTTCTGGGCCAACTCGCCACGACGTTCGGTGCCCCGCCGTCCAAACTCGCGGGCCACGAAGTCCAGAAAGGGCGACTCCGTGCGGGGCCGATCGAAACCGTCAGGATAAGTCGTACTCAAATCGGATCCCCTAAAAATAAACGCGGCGCTGTTGCCGTGTGGCGATTGATGCACCACTCTCAAATAGTCTACGGACTCGGACCGGCCCAGCAACTCGGCTGCCGGGGCTCCGCAGGATGCCCGCCCCTGCGTCCGCGCCGCTCCTGCCCCGCCGACACCCTGGCCTATCTCCCGGAGCGACTAAGTGGTATTTTGACCCTTGTCTCAGTAATTCGCTTTTCTAAATCGCGAATCCCATAATGCCACTGCACCACTCCGCAATCGGCAGCGGAAAAATGTATCCATAAGAGGGGGACTCATGGAACGTCGCCAATTTCTGTCCATACCGCTGGCCGCATTGGCCACCGCCGCTGTGCCGGGGATAATTTCAGGACAAACCGCCGCAAGCGCGTCCACCAGACTTGCGCTCCCGACCGTCACCGCTCCCGTCAAAGCTCTCAAGGGCTTCGGTCACAGCGGACAGGATGCTATGGCGCTCCAACAGATCAAGAGCCTTAAGCTGGCTTGGTATTACACGTGGGGCTCCCGGTATTACGTGACGACGTCGCCAGCCTTTGTGCCAATGGTCAAGAGCGCGAAAACGCTGCTCGAGCAGGACGCCCTGGGCCACGTGAGTCGCCAGCTGGCCGAGACCAAGTCCAAGCATCTGCTGGGTTTCAACGAACCCGACGTAAAGCTTCAAGCCAACATGACCGTGGAAGAAGCCATCCGCCTCTGGCCGAAACTCGAACAAACGGGACTGCGACTTGGATCACCGGCCACCGCCAAACCATCCAGCCTCTGGCTCCAAAGCTTTATGGAGCTGGCAAAGAAGAACGGCCTGCGGGTGGACTTCATGAGCATGCATTGTTACGGCTGGCCCAACGCCACCGATTTCCTGAACAAAGTCACAATGCTTTACGAAAAATACGGTAGGCCCGTCTGGGTCACCGAGTACGCGGTGGCTGACTGGTCCGCGACCACGGCCAGCGCCAACCGCTATACGCGCAAGCAGACCGAGGATTTTATGCGCGAAACCGTTGCAGGCATGCGGGCCATGCCCTATGTCGAGCGGTTCGCGTGGAAGACCAGGCCATCCGGAGACCCGGTGATGTGGACTTCTGCCTTGTTTTACGCCAACGGCGACCTGTCCAGCACCGGCAGGTTGTACGCCTCGCTGTAGGCCCCCGGCCCCGCCCGCCGATGACACGGCGCCGCCGTGTCTTCCGCCACATGGCCCGGCCGATCAGCTGGTTTGGAAAGCCCAACGGCTATGATTGAGTGCCACTGGACAGTTGACAAGGCGTGGGCAATGCGCCGAAGGGGACATATGAATCGCCATTCCGCGGACCAATACCCAACGATTGTAAGCTTTGCAATTGGGGACGAGTATTATCACGAGGGAGCCAGGAGACTGGCAGCACAATGCGAGTCCCTCGGTCTCAATCATTCCATTGAACACATTGAAATATCCGGCGACCTGGACTGGGCGCAAATCTGCCGCCTGAAAATCCAGTTCTACCGTAAGAAACTCTTCGAACTCGATTCGCCGATTCTCTGGATCGACGCGGACACCGAACTGCTCTCACGCCCTGAGTCCCTGCGGGAATCGTCCGCGGACTTTTCGGCGATGCTGCGGACGGGGTACATCGATGCCTTCGATCCCTACGTCTCCGCCCGAACCTGGGCACCGCAGCTCCTTTACTTCGGCAACACGCCGATCACCCGCCGCTTCCTGGACCACCTTGTTGCGGTCGAGGACGCGGCCACCGGCCCCATCACCGACGACTTTGTCTTCCAGGAAGCATGGTCGTCCTTTGACGAAAAAATGACCCTGCTCCTGCTTCCGCCAACCGTGCAGGCCCGGAGCCTTGAGTCAGCAACGCCCGAGACCTGGATCCTGCACGGTGACAGCGGCAACGTACAGAACTTCAAGGACAAGGTCCTGCAGCACGGTACGCTCAAGAACCGTGGCTACATCCTCACCCTCATCGCCCAGGACATGATGAAGGCCAGCGAGTTTGTGGTGGCCGAGCAACTGCTGACCACAGCAGCGCTGTACGGCTTTGACAGCATAGACCGCACCCGCCGGCTAGCGGAGTCCCTCCGCCACCAGGGCAAGGCCGCCGAAGGCCGGGAGGTGGTCAAACAGTTCCACCTGTCCAACCCGTTCGATCTGGACGCAAAGATCACGTACGGCAAGCAGCTGATGAAGGAAGAGAAATTCACTTCCGCCGAACGCCTTTTTGGTGAAGTTGAAGCTGCGGACGATCCCAAGCTGTCGGGCCTCGCAACATCGCTGCTGTTTGACCTCCGGCAGGAACGCAAGGCTAAGCGCATGCGCGTGGAACTGACGGACCGCACCAGGGTCTGGTGGATGAAGCAGCCGTATCCCGGCAACCTCGGTGACATCCTCAACCCGTACATCATCGAGAAAATCACGGGAATTCCCCCGCGCCTCGCACCCCGCGGCAAAGGACTGCTGGCGATCGGCAGCGTCATCAAGTTTGCGGGAGACAACTGCGATGTCTGGGGCACCGGGACGCCGCGCATGAGCGACGAGCTGAACCCCAAGGCCAAGTACCACGCGGTTCGCGGTCCCCTGACGCGGCAACTGGTCCTGGAATCCGGCGGCGAATGCCCCGAGATTTATGGCGACGCCGGGTTGCTGATGCCGCGCTTCTATAACCCTCCCATCGAAAAGAAGTACAAGCTCGGCGTCATCCGCCACGTCCGCCACCGCGGCCTGGGCCAGTTGGCTCCGGGCGTCCGCGATTTGAACCTGCTGCGTGTTGGCTATGAGGAAATCGAGATGTTTATCGATGAACTCCTGGAATGCGAGATGGTTGTCTCAACGTCATTGCACGGGATAATTCTTGCGAATGCATACGGAATTCCTGCACGGTGGGCTGAATTCGGCTCAACGCTCAAGATTCAAGGTGACGGGACCAAATACCTAGATTACTTCCGGTCCGTTGGCCTGCCTGACCAGACGCCCCTTGATCTCTCCGAATTCAGCATTCTCGACGAATCCCTGATCGAACACATCGACCCGAACTGTGCGATCGACTTCGACGCGCAGGCTTTGTTGGACGCCTTCCCGGGTGTAATTGCCGCCCCTTAGGGTTGCCTCACCTGCCGGGACAACGCCGTGCTGTAGGCTCGCGGTAAATCAATTGTAGGAGGCAGATGTTGGCACATTCATCATCCCGGCCTATTCCCAATGAGGACCAGCGAATTCTTGATGAATTGGTCGCCGGTATTGACCTTCTACGGGAAAGTGGTCCGGAGAGCACACGGACCATTGTCGGCGAAAATGTGCCGCATGATTTCTTTGACGAGAAATTGGGACGGCTCCGTCGGTTGCTGAAAACGCAATCGACGGAGCTGGACAGGCTTGCAAGCCTGGTATCGACCCTCGAATCGACCCTCACCATCGGGCCTGACAGGCCGGCGGCGGGCAAGGAACCGGACGGCAAGGTCCTCCTGGCCCTCGCCCAGCTGCGCGCAGCCGAGGCCCAACTCGGCTTCCGGCTCGCCCACCGAAGCGACATCACCGACGCAGTTGTTGCAACCGTCCGTGAACTTGTGGCAAGCAAACATCCGGTCGAAGCAAGATCCCTCTCCCTCCACCTGACCGGAAGCCGCACCACCCTGGATGCCGGACGGATATGCGCTGCTATCGTGGCCTCGGGAAACCGCCTGAATGACCTCGCCAAGGTCTACCTGGAGATGGTCCCGGAAGATATGGCACTTAAGTACGCTTCCACCGAATGGTACAAGGTCCAGTTCGAAGCTGATGCGTCGGCCGCCTTTGAGCACTTCAAGGCAAACCTTTCCAGGCCCTATCCCAGTTCGACGTGGATCTGTGTGATCCGATACGGGATTGTCCGTGGCCGCTGGACAGAAATGCGTGATTTATGCAACCAGTTCTTGGAAAAATGCAACTCCATTGACGGATGTACCAAGGCCGATGTCGCCGGCATGCAGTTCGCCAGGGACTATTTCAATGCGCGGACTGCAACTGACCAGCGGTCGCCCGGGGCTCCGCTGGCGGCCGTAAGGTTCGGCATATGGGATGCACGCCAGCCAGATAGCACGGGACCCTCCGCGGACCTCGGACTCTATCTTGAAACCTTGGTCATACTGGACCGCGTCGCTGAATCCGCCGCCCTTGAAACGGCCGACACGGAACTCGCATCCGTCCTGGAAGGGCGAATTCCGTCCGGCGCCGGTGGCGCAAAGGGCGTCCCCACAGTTGAAATCGTCCCAGTGTGGCGATACATGCCCAACAAGGCAGCGTATTCCGGACCCGTTTGGACCGTTTATCACGGCTCCTTTGCCGGTAAGGTATTCGGTGCGCCGCAGCCGTTCCCCAGTGCTGAATCCCTCAGCCCGATCTTCTGGGGCTTTCACGTCGAAGACATGTCAGTGGGCGATCCACACATGCTCTCCGTCCTCAAGGCCGCGGGCCCGGTTGGTTGCAGGGACTGGACCACCACATACTGGTTGCTCGGCAGGGGCATCGATGCTTTCTATTCCGGACCTGTGGCGAGCCTGGCACTAGGCTCCGGAGGGCCCGCCAGCGAGGCCGCGGAGTCCCCACACTCCGAACTTCCAGGGTTGATCTCGCGAACCGCCGGCAATCCGCAGGTGATCAAGGCACAACAAAAGACCGCCCACGTCAGGTCCGCTTCCATCGGCGCCAACGTGGCCACGGCTGCCGGGTATTTCGACCAGCTCCGCCGTGCCAAGGAAGTCCTCACTCCGCATTTGGAGACGTTTGGCATCTGTACCGCCCTGGGCATCGAGGTCGTGTACACGCCTCCCCGCTCCGGCGGCGCCGGCGAACCGGCTGCCGGGACGTCCAGCCGTATTGACCCGCCCTCCGGCCAAAGTTCCACACCCTTGGAATCCACCTTGGAACTGATCTGTTCAGGGGCTGGCAAACAATCTGTCTACAGGCATTGGAAGAATGCCACCGCGGCTCTTGTGCTGGAAGCGAAGAAGCGGTTCGGGCGGACCATGGTGCTACCTAAGCCTGGCTTTGACGTGCAGGCTGCCATCCAGGAACTCCAGCAGCAGACACTTCGGGCCCGGCCACCTGGTTGGGAGGAATCGACCGGAGCCGTCCAGGTGGCGATGGCATGCGACTCCAACCTTTTTGGTCAATTGGCGGCAGCCATCGGGAGCATCCGGCGTTCCAGCGGGAGGCGGCTCCATATTCACCTGCTTGCCAGGGGCCTGCGCCCGGCGGACTTCGACTACCTTGCTGTCCTGTTCCCTGACGTGGCCTTCGACTTCATTCCCTGTGACGGCGTGAACTACGGCAACGTGATGCAAACGTCCCGGTACATAACGGTGTCCACGATCGACAGGCTGCTGCTTCCGTCGCTTCTCGAAACCCGTTCAAAAATTGTCTACCTGGACGTTGACCTCATGGTTTTGTCGGACGTGGGGCAACTTTTCGATATCAGCCTGAAGCGCATTCCCCTGGCTGCGTGCTCCGCGACGGCGGACTGGTCCAAGAGCGGTTTTAATCATCTTTTGTCGGTCTCCCAGCGGCTGGCACCCAAAAGAGCGGCCGAACTGAAGCATTACATGCTCAGGACCCACCACCGCGACTTCCTGGCATTTAATGCCGGCGTTATGGTGCTGAACCTAGAACAGATGCGCGAGGATAACTTTTGCGAGCGCTTCCTCGGGCACCCCGGCTATTTCGACATGAACGACCAGGACGTCCTGTACAGCTACGCCGGCGGAAACAGGAGGGAACTACACCACAGCTGGAACTGCATCCCGTCTCACGTGTACGGCGCCCGCCCCAAAATCGTCCACTGGGCGGGGCCGGCGAAGCCGTGGCATGCGCTGCGGATGCCCTACCAAAACGCCTGGTTTGACCTTGTTAACAACCTTGCCGCCGCTGCTGCCAGCAAGGGGCTTGATGCCTCCCCGCTGCAGTCCATGACGAAGGGCTGGTTCTAAGCCACAAACCGCCTGTCTAGCGAAGTACGTGGGCAAGGCCAAGCAGAGCCAGGGCGCACACAGAGAACAGCCAATTGGTTGCCAGCACGATGATTTTTGCGCCTGTTCCGTTGCTGCGTGCTGTGTGGACAAGCGGGTGGGTGATGTTATCGTAGCTGCCGGAGCGGCGGGATCGGATTGTGCTCCTGATGGACAGGGCCGCCATGATGACACCTGCCGATGAGCCAAGGCAAGGGCTGATCGCCAGCCACGCGTCAGCCTGGGCCGTCGGGGTCACTACCGCAAAGAGGACTCCGGCCAATGCGCAGACCGCGAGTAGAACGATAAGCAGCCATGTGCGCCGCGCGCCAGCGGTGAGATACGGCGGCAGGAAGGCTATCAGGACAACGGGTGTGGCGGCGAGCCAACTGGGCGGGTGAGACAGCAGCAGCTCGGACCGGATCCACGCCACCACCGCCTGGTTGAAGAGCAGGAACGCCAGCAAACCAAGGAGCGCCGGCCAGAGCGCCTGGCGCACCGGCCCATGTGGCGGTGCCGCCGGCGGCTAAAGCGCGGCGGCGTAATCGCGTGCCTGTCCAAATGCTTCCTCGGCCCACCGCCCCGTGTCGTCCAGGAGTTCGCGGGCACTTGTCACCGTGTCGCCGATCGCATCCACAGGCACCGCCTGTCAGGTTTTAGGCGCCGCTTATCCCTGCGGTTTAGAAACTAAAGGGACCAAAACCCATCGGAACTGGATTTTCCAGCGGCGAGGAGGGCACGAAGGTTCTCGTCCAGTTTTTCGCGCACCTCGCGCTCGAGTGCCGCCATCAACGGAACGAGCCGCTCGAGGGCCTTTTCTCTGCCCTCGAATGCAGCCGTCACTATCGCAGTGAGCCTCCCCTCTGACTCCTCCCTCGCTACCAGTCGCTGCTCCTCGCCGACTTCGCGGAAGTAGTCCCCGATTTTGTCCTCGTAGTTGAGACCCACCGAGATCACGCCCATCCGGTGGCTGAGGATGGAGGCATGGAGGCGCATCGCCACCACAAGGTCACACGCACCTAGGTCCGCGGCCACCTGCGCCGCGTCAGTGGTGAAGGGCAGGACCTGGCAGCCTGCACTGTCCAGGCCGCTGAACAGACGTTCCAGTTCGCCCGAGTCCTCCGCCTGAAAGGGGATTCCGATAAACCTGCAGTTGAACTTCCCGGACAACGCCGTGAGGGCAGCGGCCAGCCCGGGCCAGCTGTGCTGCTCGGCCAGCGGATCCACGTCGTCAGGGATGCGGACGTTCACAGCAACGAGCGGGCGGTCCCGCCCGTCTCCGCTGCTGACCCGCGGGGACCGGTCAGGCTTGAACCAGGCGAACGCAAGGTCGCCGTCGACGCCTGCTTTGACCCCTGGACCGCCGATCCCTTCCAGCAGTTCCTGCGAGTTCGAATCGCGGACGCTGAGTACAGTGCTGAGGGACGCCATCAGCCGCACAAGGGACCGCCCCGATTCTTCCAGCAACGGGCCAACGCCAAGGCCAATGCCGGCGACTGGTTTTCCTAAGGCATGGAACAGTACAGGAAGCGTGGCAAGATTCACCACCGAGTGCTTGGGATTCTGGAACAGGCCGGCCAGGCCGCCGTTTCGGGCAACGGATTTGTCGTTCCAGATTCCGCCGCCGCCAACAATGAGGCAGTCCGCGTAATTGGCGAGCTGCGCCGCTGCCTTCACCTCGTGCCGGGGAACTGCGGCGACGCTGTGGTCCCTCTCCACGGTTGCGGGGCGCGGTGCGGCCACCACCACCTGGCCGTGGGGATTCACGCGTTCCAGGCCCTGCAGCAGCGCATCCAGGATCAGCTCGTCGCCAAGGTTGCGTTCGCCGTACCAGCCCGAAACGGCCACAACCTGCCCCCTGGGCGAGGCAGCGGCTGCCCGTCGGCGCGCAATCCTATGTTGCACAGGCAAATACAGGCTGCTGCTCGCGGCTTCGATGCCGGCGAACAGGTCATGGAACTGGTCCTCCAGGAGGCTGGTCCGTCGCAGCGACGCAGCGCCGGCCTGGGCACTGCGCTGCAGCGACCTGCCTTCGCCCTTCAAATGTTCAAGCAGCCTCCCCAGCTGCGGCTCGTCGTCGTACTCAAAAACCGACTCGAGTTCAGCAATGTGCTGCGGCAAATTCAGGGTGCGCGGGACCACCACCGCCGCGCCTGAGAGGATCGACTGAACGCACTGCCACGCCGCCTGGCGCCGCGAATCAATGGCCGGCGCGTGGATGTGGACCAGCGCGCGTTCGATGGCAGTTGTTTCCGCGGGTTCGGACCCGGCCCCGCGGACGGAAGGGTCGCCGGACAGCTTCGCGAACAGCTCTGGGTATTCCGCCTTCATCCGTGGACCGTCCAGTAAGCCAAACGATACGGCTTCCGGCCGCTTTGTCAGGGAGAGGCTCATCGCCAGGGACGCGTCGCCGCCCAGCCGGAACGGTAGGTTGACAAGCCCCAGCAGCTGGCCAGGCCAGTCAGCCGCGTAACAGTCGTAGGACGTGAGGGTCCTGGTGGTGATCAGGCGTCCGGGATGCGTGTCGAGCAGAAGCAGCAGGATGCCGGCTTCCGCCGCCCAGGCCCTGCTCGCCCCGTCAAACGGGAAAGGGTTGTTGGCAACCAGGACAACATCCGGCCGGAAGTTTTCCACAATCCGGGGGATCCCAAGAAGGCTCAAGACCTTTGCGTGACCGCCAGCCTCCCCGTTCTTAACAACAAGTCCGGGGTGACGTGTGGCCGAGACGCCAAAAACCTGGTGCCCGAGCATGCGGAGGGCGCGGCGCATGCCCTCGATCTGCGCTTTTCCCGCCGGATCGGCCGAGCTGACAAGCACAATCTTCAGCGAGCCACTGGAAGCACCCCTAGACTCGAGCCTCGCCAAAACGCCGGTCCGGAACTGCGCCGGGGATTCCTCAGACATCGCTGCTGGTCCTCCAACCCGGGTAGCCAAGGCCGGGCCATGATCGGATGGCGTGCTTGGCGAACACGTCCGGCTGGGGATTCCAGGTATGCGTTCGGTCTCCATCGCCACGACGCATCAGGTAGTTCAGGCCGTGGGTCCGGTACGTTTGGCCGCCGGCTTTCCGAACGCCCGCTATGAGCAGCCGGTCTTCGGCAGTGCCCACAGGGTTCCAACCACCGATGTCGCCAACGATGTGGCGGGGCAGCAGAATCGTCCCGCCGGTGACGGATCCTCCGTGCACCTCGCTGTTGGGCCTCAGCTGCACTGTCACGTCGGAGCCTTCGAGGTAGATGAACTCGGCCTTGCACCCCACCAACTCGGCGCCGGAGAACTCGATGGCCGAAACCAGATCGGCTATGTGGTGTTCGGTGTAAAGGTCGTCATCGTCCATCTTGGCGACGAACTCTCCCCCGGCCTTGTCGGTGAGCTGGTTGAGGACCTGGCCGAGGCTGAGGCCCGGGTCGAACTGGAACAGGCGGACCGATGCGTGGCCCTTCAGCCATGGTTCCCTCGCCAGGACCTGGCCGGCGTCGATGCCGTGGAGGCCAACCACGATCTCCAGGTTGGGGTGGGACTGGCCCAGTGCCTGGCGGACCGCCGCTGCAACGAACTCCGGCCGGCGGGAGGGGATCATCACGGTGACTGCTGCGTCGGGTTTGGCCGGCAACCCGCGGGCCTCGGTGACGGCGGACCAGGCCCGCTGTTGGGAAAAGTTCTGCAATGCCCAGCGCCGAAGGCCTACAGACCATTGTTGCCTTGCAAGGTTGTCACTCAAATCCACACCGGAAAGTGTTTCGAACCTGGCAAGGAGCTCGGAGGCTTCCCGGGGGAGGTCACCCGGTGGCGTCGCTTCCACGGACACGGGAACCCCGGCGCAGCCCAGGCTGGCAAGGAAGCGTGACACAACGGCCGGTTCCAGCGGCGAAGCCAGCGCAAGCCGGGCCGCCCTGTAGGGCCGGAGGACGCTCATCAGGTTCTCATCGACGCCGCGTCCCACGTCAAATGTCGTCGCCGAGGCGCCGTCACCCTCCGTTGTCAGCAGGTGCCGGTGCTTGACCTTTTCCAGCTTGAGATAAACAACCTCCTTGCCGGGTTCCGCGTCGAAGCCCACCGGGGAAGCCCACCGCACATCCACTGCCGGGGTGGCAGCCAGGTGGATCGACTGGACCGGGACGCCCAGGCCGGTGAGGATGGCGACGTCATCGGCTGCGAGCCCACCGCCGTCCTGGTGTGCATCCACCAGGAACACGTCGAAGGGCGGAATGGAGTCCGCCGCCCGGGATACCGAGCCCATGCCAATACCCGGTATGCGGCTTGCCTGCACAAGCCCCGCGAGGGACACATCCTGCACAGCGACCCGCGTTGACGAATGAAGCCGGCTGTCCGGCGCGACAACTCCCGCCGCCACCTGGCCGATGTCGACGCCAGGGTCCGCCGACGTCACGGACAGGACGAAGCCGTGGCGGTGCGTCCTGAAGGCGACGTCCCATCCGGCCCGGAATGCGTGGGCGGGAATCCGGATCAGCTCGGGCCGCGCGGTTTCCTTGACCACGATCACCATGCGGCGGGCCCGCCCCTCGAAGGCGAGAAGCTGGGCAGCCCGCTCCAAATCAGCCAGGGAGGCGCACACGAGGACAAAACTGTCCCGTTTGCGTTCCTCCATGCCGCGTACTGTGCTGCCGGGCGTACCGGGGTCGTCTTTCCGGAGTTTCCAGCCGGAAAAATCCTCCCCGATCAGGAGCGAGGTCTCCGCCTTTGTCACTTGTCCAACAAGCGCGATTATGTCCATTGCGTTTTGCCCTCCGATCTCCCGGCGCGTCCGAGGACCTTCCACGATGCGGGGACGAAATTCAGTTCAGGGACTCCGACTTGCGCCCGAGGGTCCGTGTCTCCCAGCCTGCTGCTTCCCACTTTTCCCAATCAAGCACGTTGCGTCCATCAATGATCTTTTGTGCCTTGACCACGCCGGCAAGGTCCTCGGGCGCGAGGGCCTTCAGTTCCGCCCATTCGGTGAGGAGCAGCACCAGGTCGGCGCCCGTGGCCGCGTCAACCGCAGTGTCTGAGTAGGCCAGGCGCGGAAAGCGCTTGGCGGCGTTCGCATTCGCCTTGGGGTCAAATACGACGACGTCGCCGCCCTGGCTGTAAAGGGTCGCCGCGATGTCCAGGGCCGGTGAGTCCCGCACGTCATCGCTTTCAGGCTTGAATGCGGCGCCCAGGACGGCGATCCGTTTCCCGGCCACGTCGTTGTTGAGGAGCTCCTGGGCCAGGAACACGGCGCGTTCGCGCCTACGCAGGTTGATCTCATCCATTTCGGAAAGGAACCTCATGGTCCGGTCAAGCCCCAGTTCACTGACGCGGGCCTGGAGCGCGCGGATGTCCTTGGGCAGGCAGCCGCCACCAAATCCGACGCCGGCGTTGAGGAACTGCCGCCCGATCCGGACGTCGTGCCCCAGGGCGTCCGCCAGGGTGGAAATGGAACCGCCCACCGTCTCGGTAATCTCGGAGATGGCATTGATGAATGAGATCTTGCTGGCGAGGAAAGCGTTCGCTGCTGTCTTGACCAGCTCTGCCGTTTCGAAGTCCGTGCTGATGACAGGCGTGCCGCGGTTGATGGCATCCGAGTACACACCCCGCAGGACTGCTTCAGCGCCCGGCGAGTCCACGCCGAAGACGATGCGGTCCGGACGCAGGGTGTCCTGGACGGCGAAGCCTTCGCGGAGGAACTCGGGGTTCCAGGCCAGGTCCACCGTGACGCCCGCCGCAGAGTTGTGCCGAATCAGTTGCTTGAGGCGCCTTGCCGTGCCCACGGGAACTGTGGATTTGCCGACGATCAGCGTGTCGCGCCGAACAACGCGGGCGAGTCCGGCAACGGCAGCGTCAACGTAGCTGAGATCGGCGCTGTGATCACCAGGCCGCTGCGGAGTTCCAACGGCAATGAAATGCACGTCGGCGTCCGCGGCGGCTTCCAGGGCAGTGCTGAATGTCAGGCGCCCGCTGGCGATGTGCTTGCGCAGCAGGTCAGGCAGCCCAGGTTCGTAAAACGGCAGGTCGCCGTTTGCCAGGCTTTTGATTTTCGCCTCGTCGGTATCCACGCCGATCACATCAAATCCGAGCTCGGCCATGGCGGCGGCATGGGTGGCTCCGAGATAGCCCGTTCCAATAACACTGACGGTCAAGCTCATGCGGATTTCTCCTGTAGATCGTTGGAATCAGCCTGGCAGCCGACGGGGGTGACTATTGGTGAATATTTGTCTGCAAACATTTTGATGAGGACCGCTTTCCTGCGGTCCGCGAAGGGAATGCTGAGCATAGCTTCGATCAGGCCACGGTGGTTGAACGGCAGAAGCACGCGGTGGCCCAAATCACCTTCGTGGTAGCGGTTGGCCGCCCAGCACGTGTTCCGGTGCTCCCAATAGAAGGCATCGTGGTAATCGATGTTCAGCAGGTCTTCGGCCGTGAATTGCGAGTATTCAATGAATTCCGTGAATTCCCGGTGGAATTCCTCCATGTTACCGATCGTGGTGCCCTGCCAGAGCGAGGCGAGCCGGATGGGGGAAATCTCCGGTGTTTTACGTCCCGGATAAAAAACCGTGCCTGTTTCGGCCACGGTGGATTGCAATTCGTAGAAGTTCCTGGGCAGTTCCTCGTACATGCACCTTGCCACAGGTTTGGCTTGGCCGCCATCCGGCCATGTCCTATTGAACAAGGCATCGAATTCCACGCTGCGCTGCCCTGGCGCCCATCGGAGTACCTTATGCCTGATGCCTGCTTCGAAAGCCAGCTGGTTGGCACCCATAACGTCGGAAATATTGTTTGGCGTTGGGCTCGAGGCCAGAAAGTAGGTGAAGGCGAACATATCCTGCGCTCCGCCGGCCACAGCGGCACGCAGGGTGGCCAGGCTGTCGCCTCCTGAGGTCAGGGAGATGCCGGTCTGCCCGAAGCCGGTCAGCAGCCGGACGTGGGTCAGGAGGTAACGTTCGAACGTGGTGAATGCCTCCTCCACCGTCCTGGCGGCCGGAATCTCCTTGAACGGGTAGAACCGCAGATGGGTGGCCTGCCCGCTGCCAAGGGTGACCGAAAGAAGGCAGTTTGCCGTAACGGGCCGGACATTCCGGAAGCCGGTGCGCACGCCGGGGTAGTAGCGGGTGCCCTGGGGTTTGAGCCGCTTGAGTTGTGCCAGCAAGGCGCGGGCTTCCTCGTCCGGTCCCACGGCCAGGGCCTCCGCCACCAAGGCGCTGTGCGAGGCAACGCAGACGGACCCGTCCTCCACTGCCCAGAAGGCCGACTGCGTGGCATGGCAGTCCGGCACCACAGTCAGGGTGCCGTCAACGATGAGGAAGGCCACAAACCTTCCACCCAGGTAGGCGACATAGCGGATGGCCGCTTCGGCACCGTCGCGATCGAGGATCTCCAGGCAGGCCGCAGCGATCCCGGCCCCGCTGATGCTTTCGCTGTCAACGTCAACGGGCTGCCCGACGAGCACCACGGTGTGTCCGGAGTGCCTGGACGTGGAAACGGCTGCGGCTGTTTTGTGGTGGAGGAATAGGTTGATTCCGCCGAGGTGCTCCGCGCGCCAGTCGCGGCAGTGGTCCGGCTCCGGCGCGTTGGTGAGGATGTAGCCGTGTGAAAATGCATCAGGCCAGCTCCCGTCAGGGGTTGCAGCAGGGTCTGTCATTGGTTCCCTTCCTCGTCCAGCCTTGAGAGTTTCTCGCCAAAGAACCGTTCGTGCGTTTCGAGGATGTGGCTTCGGAAACGGCCGCGCGAAGGGGGTTCGTGGCCCATCTGCAGCGCCTGGGGCACAAATTCGATCCGGCCGGCGGAGTCCAGGCCTCCCGTTTCGGGGTCAACGCCGCGTGACCGGGCAAACGGCGTGTAGTGCTTGGTGAAGTGCGAGAGATCGTTGGTGTTTTGGACGTAGCGGACGTAGTTGTGGTCCGGGCTTTGCTCATAGAGATGCCGCAAATCGACGCGGGACCGGTGTTCGGTTTCGACAGCTGGATAGTTTTTGTAATCCGGGAAACAGACGCTCCGGAATGTCCCGATGGCGTCAGGGTTGTAGTCACCGATTCGTGTTTGGGGTGAGAAGCACAGCGCGACGGATCCGGGAATGCGGCGTGACACGGCGAGGGAAGCGAACCCGCCGCCGCTGGATCCGGTCAGGAGGATGTTCCGGTATCCTGCCCCGGCGGCCACAACCTGGATCAGGACGGCGATGTCGGCCGTGAGGTTTTGGGCTGAACTGCCGACGTACCAGGCCAGTGGTATCCCGTTGCTCTGATAAAGGCTTGAATCGGCAATGTAGAGTCGTGCCGCATTGATCACATTCAGGGACTGCCGCCACTCGAAACGGGGCAACTGGTACTTCGAGCGCTGCAACGAGCCGTGGAAGCTGACGATCAGTGTGGTGGAATCCATCGGCTCGTACAGCCCCACTATGTCAAGGGAACCTCCGGATGTGCCCGGGGTCCAGAATTCATAGGGCCCCCCTGGGTGATGGTCAATCTGTCCAGGGCCGGCGAGGTGACGGATTGCAACCTCATTACGGTCATCCCAGGTGGCCCGTTCGGTGGTGTTCGGCGAGGTCACAGCGCCCCTCCTACCCGGGTCAGCGGTGCCATGGAATCCGAGTCCAGGTCCGCGGCTGATTCCAGGGCAGTCTCAAGGGCGTCAGGCGCTTCAAAGGGCAACGGTACTGCCGATGCGTCGACGGTGGCGGAACAGCCGCCGACGGATAGTGCTGTGAGTGTTTGTTCGTTTTGCGGCATCCAGCGCAGGGCGCCGCCAAAGGTTGCCTTGAGGTTCCGTTCAATGGTTGCGATCTCATACTGGTGTTCCTTCCGCTCAGCATCAAACGGCGGTTCCTGGGCCCACACAAGAATACTTTCTGCGCTGTGCCCGGTCTTGAGGTGCCGCGTGTACTGGAAGGCTGTGGGGTCGTAGATGTGCACAGTCTCCGCGTGGATGGTGTCGGTCAGCTCCACACGGTTGAAAGTGCCAGCTGCGAAAGCGTCCATAAAGTCGTCGGAGAACCGGCCGTCTATGGATTTTGTCCGGAGCATACATGGGTAGTGCATCAGGCCAATTCTGCTTCCATTGGCAACAGCAGCCGCCAACTGTTCGCGCACGAGCGTTGACGCGCCTGCCGCATCTCCGAAGTCGCCAACGAGGAGCGCGTCCAGCTGGAGGCCGGCCTGACCGCCCTGCGGCAGGAACCTGGCGGGCGCGGGAAAGACGCGCTCAGGCTGCGGGAAGGGAAGGTAGCCGGAATGCTGCCCGCCGGCCACCTGCCGGTGCCAATGCTCGTAGGAATCGCGGTAGGCCACGCGGTCCGGTGACCTGTAGCCCAGGCGGAAATCATCAATTGAAAGATTGGACGTGCCCACCAAGGATATGGTCAGCGGCGCATCGGTAACCTCAAGGGGTTCCTCTTCGTTAACCAGCATCCGATAGCGGAGGATGAACTCCGTATCGGCTGCTTTCCGTACCGAGTCCCAGAAGCCGAGCTTCGAGCGGACCGTAGCGGTGTGGAACATTGTGGACACGTGAGCAGGAGTGATAAACGCTCCTCGCCAACCCCTGTAGTGGAAGAAGAGGTCTTCGTCGGCGCGGGTCCAGGGCGCGGAAACGAGCCTTCCTGCGTTCTCGTTCAGGGCGGCCGTCACCAGAAGCTCGATCTTCTGCGGATGCTGCCAATCATCGCCGTCGAAAATCGTCACGAATTCTCCACCCGCAGCGGCGAATCCGATGTTCCGTGAGGTGTAGGCTCCCGAATTGGGGCCATTGAGAATGACTTTTACGCGTTCATCCGCTTCGGCCCACTTATGCAGCCGCTCCTGGCTCATATCGGGGGAACCGTCGTCGACAATGATGATTTCGATGTTCCGGTAGGTCTGCTGCAGTGCCGACCCGATGGCACGCTCCGTGAAGTCGTCCGACTTGTAAACAGGCATGATGATGGAGACCAGCGGCCCCTCGGAAACAGCTGCAGGCGCCTCGGCAGTGAGCCGCAGGAATGCATTCGACGTTCCGTCCTCCAGGACCAGGCGGGCCAGGCCGGCGCGCTCGTAGATTGCGTTTACTTCGTCAAGCCACGGACCGATATCAGCTGCTGCGGCACTGCCCTTGAAGGGGTTGTCGGCATTTGCCCGGTAAAGGTGCAGATCGTTCGCGTTCTTGTTCTCCACGTCGTATAGGCCCTGGAGCCGCATGGCTTCGGTCCCCTGTCCGGTCCGGGACAGAGCATCCAGGAAAAACTCACCGCGGCGCTTTTCCCTGAAGGGCGCAGCTCCAAGGCGCTGATAGGCGTACCGGTAAAGGGTCGCAGCGTTCAGGAGATCGTCCTCAAGGATGTTCTGCCGAAAACATAGGTCTGCCAGGAGCAGCAGGGAAGACCGCGGCGATGACTCGAGCACCGGCCACACCTGACCTCGGAGTCGTCCGCCGAGCCTGTACATCTCAAGGGCGCTTGCCATGTCGTTCCAGGACCATCGCCCTGACGTGGCTGCGCTGACCAGGACATCCCGTCCGTCCACTGACCGCAGTTTGGTCAGTCGCTGGACCAGCCGGGCTGCGGGGACACCGGAGCGGACACCCCACGAGGTCAGGGCTCCGGGCCTCTGGCGTGCCATCTGGCGGGGTTTTGGCGCGGCGACGGCGGCCCGCCGGGCCTTGCGGAGGAGGGCCTCCACTTTTACCAGGGCCCCAACCGTGCCCGCCGCGAGGATGGTAAGCAGTGCGGCGAGGAGCCAAGGATTCTGCACGTACGCTGCGTAGAGAGCCAGCAGGGCCAGCAGGAAGAAAGTAGCCGCCGCGGCTTTTTTCCTGGCGGACAGACGGGATGCCCGGCGAACAATCCTCAAAATTTGCATCAATGAACCTACTCAGGATTGTTGTGGCTGGGGGCGGTCGGTCGCTGGACGGGCTCCGGTGCATGCGCAAACAGGCTCTTCAGGCCGGGGTCGCGGCTGGCGGGCCCGCCGTCCCGCGCCCCTTCAATCTGCGGTGGAGGAGCAAAACCGTCCCATTGCTCGGCAACGCTTTGCAGGAAGATACTGTCCTCCGGGTTCCAGGTATGGCCGCCGTGCGTGTCGGCTGCGGAGTGCCGGTGCATCAGGTAGTTCTGGCCGTGCGTGCGGTAGATCAGGCCGCCCGCCGCCTGGACGGCCTGCAGCAGGCAGCGGTCCACGGCGCGGTGGACAGGGCGCCACCCGCCCAGAAGGTTCAAGGCGTCCCGCCTGAGCATCATGGTCCCGCCCGCAACGTGGTCCGAGTACTGCTCGCCGGCGGGAGGCCGCCTAGTGGTGATGTCCAGGCTTTCCAGGTAGACGAACTCCACCTGGGATCCGACGAGGTCGGCACCGCTGTAGCAGGCTGCCTGCACGAGGTCCTTAATGTGGTTCCTGCCGTACCAATCATCGTCATCCATCTTCGTGACATACTCGCCGCCGGCCAATGCTGTGCCCGCGTTCAGGACGTCTCCGAAGATCGTTGACGCCGGCACGGACACCACTTTGAGCTGGCCGGAATAGGCCTCGATGGCATGTTTGACCGCCGGGACGTCCCGGTCGAAGCCGTGGAGCACGAGGACAACTTCCAGTGTTCCCCAGCTCTGGGCGGCTGCCTGGGCAAGGGCCGCCGCGACCTTGTTGGGTCGCCGAGTGGCCAGCAGGATGGTGACCGACGCGTCCGGGCGGGGCAGCCGGTCGAGCTTGCCGAGGACTGTGTTCCAGCGCGGAATGGGAGCGTACTCCTCGAACGCCGCCCGCCGCAGGTCGATGGATTTGGCTTCGCGGAGTATGGGCGGATCGCCGGCCTCAAAGCGCGCCATCAGATGGGTGAGCGGCGTGCCCACCATAGCTTCAACGCGTGGCGGAACGTTGGAGGCCAGGAGCGGAACGCCGGCGACGGCGAGCTGCGTGAGCCTGTGGGCCAGCGGCCGTTCGAGACCGTAGAAGTCCGCCCCATCCACAGTCACGTAGCTCCTGCCACGCAGGTTCCGCAGTTCGGGCTCGCCCAGGTTGCCGGTTGTGGATAGGTCCTCCCGGGTCAGGGCCACGGGGCCCGCATCGGGGTAAGGACGGAAGCCTGAAGGATTAATGGCCGCCACGTCAACCGGGGGCAGGTCAAGGGGTCCGGGGGTCCACACGGCGGGTGTGGCCCGCCCGCTGGTTGCGGCGAGGGTGATCTGCCTGCCGACGACGACGTCAACCGCGTAGATGTCGTCCGTCTCCGGGTGCCGGAGCTCCGGAGTCAGGAGGCTTGCCAGCTGATCCCCTGCCAGCCAGTCGCGGTCCGCGGGTTCCAGCACTCCGGCCCGGAGGCCGCCCAGTGCAAGGGAGGAGCCCGTGGCGGACGCGGAGTCGAGGGCGGCCGACGCTCCTGCGTGGACCCCCACCCATTTGCTCCCTTCGACCACCACGGCAAACCCGATGCCCGGGATGAGGCACGGAGCGGCCAGCGCCTTGGCCTTGAGGATGCGGCTGGTCCAGGATTCACCGGCCGCAGGCGAGACATGGCCACTGATGACCAGCGCAAGGCGCTGGGCCTTGCCTTCGCTTCGGAGCAGGGGCAGCAGCGCCCGGGCTTCCGCCAGGGACCTGGCGTGCACAAGGTAGGTCCCCCACCAGCGCTCGTCCACGGCGGCCCCGTGCTGCCAGGCCTGGGCGTCGTCGGCATCGCGGTGCTCCCAGAGGGTGGCCGCGAAGTCCAGCCCCAGGGCAGCGGTGACCGCGGCGGCAGATTCCCGACCGCAACCCACTGAAACGCTCGTCAGCATCACGGCTCCCGCACCCGGCTTAAGGCCGTCCGGGCGCGGGCAACCAGGTAGCCGGGACCGCGCTTGGCCGCGGCACGCACACGGCCCAGCCCGCGCTTCGGGGCGATCCCCGCCTCCAGGCGCCGCCGTTCGACGTCGGACTTCAGCAGTTTCGCTTCCAGCCCGCGGAGCCGCTGTTCGTAGTCCGCCCGCGTCGCGGGGTCCGTCGCGTCGCGAACGATGATGGTGAGGTCGTGCCGTCCGGCGGCGCCCTTGCGAAGGTGCATCTTCGGCGCAGGCTGGCGATAGTCATGCAGGCCCACCGAACTGCCGGAGATCCATCGTTCATCACCGGCGGAACGGACAGCCTGCTCCGGGTCCTGTGACGGATACAGCCCGGCCAGAACCTTGGTGTCCCACAATTCGACGGCGCCCCGCTGGCCGTCAACCAGGGCACGCAGGAGGGACGCTCCGGTGGCCACCTGGGCATCGACCAGTGCTTCGAGCGAGAACGTGCCTAGCCTCGTCCCGGCGGGAAGCACAAGGACAAACTCCGAAGCCCAGTCGTTCCCTGGCAGGGACGCCGAGTGCCGGAACCTCCCGTCAGACGACAGCCACTCCCCCACGCGTGACGCTCCTGCGCCCGCCAGGCCGATGATGTCAACGACGAAATCCTGGCATGCGGAGGAAAGCAGCGATGCCGCCGTCGCTGCCACCGCGACGTCTATGGCGGAGGCCGCGGGAACAACAATCCGGATCAGCGGCGTTCCGGCGCGCGGACGGTGGACCGGTTTCAGCTCAATGCCGGCAGCCGCAAGGTCTTCCTGGAGAGGCGGTGTCACGCTGTTCTTACCCAACAAATCCAGCACCGACGGTCAGCGGCGGAACGGTGGCCGCAGCCTGGTCGTTCCAGATGCCCTTGGTGTCGATGACAATTTTCCCGGCAAGTGACGCGGGATCAATGCTGAGGAACTCGTCATGGTCAACGAGCAGCATGACGATGTCGGCGGAAGCCACAGCAATGTCCATCGGGTACAGTTCAGCAATTCCGACGGCGGCCAGCGCCGGCGGCAGGTGGTGCACGTGCGGGTCCACGGGGAGGATCTCGGCGTCGGGCAGGTGCCTTGCCAGTTCCTGGACGATGGTCATGGAGGGAGACTCCCGGACGTCGTCGATATTGGCCTTAAAAGCTAGGCCGAGCACGGCGATGGTGCTGCCCGCCCGTTCCTGGAGGGCTTCGACAACCTGCTGAACGACGCGGTACGGCTTGCCGTCGTTGACTTCACGGGCCAGCTTGATCAGGTTCGCTTCCTCGGGGGCGGCGTCCACGATGAACCACGGGTCCACGGCGATGCAGTGGCCGCCCACGCCGGGGCCGGGGCGCAGGACGTTGACGCGGGGATGGTGGTTTGCCAGCTTGATCAGCTCCCAGACGTCAATGCCGATTTTGTCGCAGATCAGCGACAGCTCATTGGCGAACGCGATGTTGACGTCGCGGAACGTGTTTTCCACCAGTTTGGTCATCTCGGCGGTGGTGGCGTCAGTCAGGAGGATCTCGCCCTGGCAGATGATTTCGTACAGCTTTTTGGCGCGCTGCGCGCCCTCATCCGTGAGGCCGCCAATGACACGGTCGTTAGTGGCCATTTCGATCATGATGCGGCCCGGCAGGACACGCTCGGGCGAATGCACCACGTGGACCTGCCCGCGGCCCGGCGCGCCATCGGCCGAAAGATCCGGCCGGAGTTCCAGGAGGTGCGCCGCGAGGCGTTCGGTGGTCCCGGGCGGGGATGTCGACTCAAGGATGACCAGTTCGCCGCCGCGCAGTTTCGGGGCCAGCGCCTCCAGGGCGTTGCGAAGGTAGGACAGGTCTGCACCCTTTCCCTCGGCAAGGGGCGTTGGGACGGCAATGATGAACGCGTCGGCCTGCGGCACGGTGGTCATGGCCACGAGGTTCCCCAAGCTCACGGCGCCGGAGACCACAACACCCATATCCGGTTCGACAAAGGGCACTTCGCCGCGGTTGACGGCTTCAACCGTCGACACTTTTACATCCACGCCGGCGACGCTCAGCCCCTTGGCCGCGAAGATGGCAGCCGTCGGCAGACCGATGTAACCCAGACCGATTACGGCTACGTCATATACTGTCTCGTCCATGTCTCCCCTAAACTAAAATGTGCTCTTCGGGCGAACCGAAGAACTGAATCTTGGATGAAGCCATCAGCTCGTCGCTTGTGATGGACCAGGTGTGCGACTCATTGTCAGCCGCACGCATTTGGCAGTAGTTGAAGCGGTCGGCCGAATAGATTTTGCCGCCTGACCCGATCACGTCGGCCAGGAACCTTGAGTCTTCCCCCCTGGTCACGCGGCTGAACGGAAGTCTCCGGAACGTTTCGGTGGCCGCGAAGATCGTGGGCCCTGCCACGGCGGAGACAAACCGGTGTTCCAACTGCGGGTTACGGAGGATGGTGGCCGCAGGGCCGCCAAGGTGCATGTAGTGGGCCCTTTTGCCCACCACCTCGGCGTCCGAGTACATCAAGGCATTGACCTGATCGCCCAGGTAAAGCGGCGAGTAATGGTCGTCGTCATCCCATTTGGTGGCGAGCTTTCCGTCCGCCTTTGAAACCAGGGCGTTTAGGCACTCCCCCAGCGATGTGGCCTTCGGCTCCGCCAGCAGGACGGCCTCGCGGACTCCGGCTTCGCCACAGAGCCGCCGGAAGAGGGCCCCGTCTACATCAAAACCGTGGGCAAGGTACAACAGCTGGACGTCGACGCCCACCTGGCTGCCCACCCCCGAGATCACGTGCTGCAGCTGCTCGGGGCGGAAGCTCGAGACCAGCACGGATACCTGGGGGCGCACGACCGGTACAGCCATCTCCGGCCGGGCCGCCGCGGCGACGGTTCGCGCACGGTGGCTGAAGGTATGGTCGGCCCAGATCCGCCGCTGGGCCTTGTGGACCAAGCGCTCAGCGTAGTCCGGGTTGGCGGTCAGCGCCCTGAGCAGCGTTGTGGCTTCCTCCCGCGATGCCGCCGTCGGGATCTCCCTGTCGGGGAAAAACTCGGCGATGGCTTCGCTGGGGGTGGAGACGACACAGGAACCGGCGGCAGTGATCTCGAAAATCCTCCGGGCGCACATGGACGGCGAGTCGGTCACCGAATTCACGTTCAGGAAAATCTTGTACGCCTTGTAGGCTGTCAGCATCTGCTGGTAGGACAGCGACCCAACGACGTGTTTCTTCAGCACACCCGGGAACTGGTATTGGCGCTGTTTGCCCAGCTGCCGCGAAAATATTTCGAAGCCGGGTTTGCTGCCGGCCGATGCGTCCACCGCGGCGCCGAGAAGGTAGTCCATCTGCCGGCGGCGGTCTTCGTACTTATGGGCAAAGTACATTCCGGCAAAGGCGATGTTCCGGGCGTGCCACCCGTGGCGGGGGCGGACCGGGTTGTGGATGCGCGGCTGCGCGGCAAAGGGCAGGACGGACACGCGGTTGTGGCCCAGGTCCTGGCGGTACCTGGGCAGCATGTTCGCATCGGTGGTGAACACGTAGTCAAAAAGCTTTGCCGCCGGAAGGAAGTCCTCGTAGTGCGGCGGATCTTCCTTGTTCCAGAAGACGGATGGAATCCCCGCGGCGGTGCACTGCGCAATGAACTGCTGAAGGGCCTGTGACGGTCCCGTCGGTCCCGTGATCTTGCCCCGCCAGGTGCCGCCGTTGCCGGCCCAGGCAGACTCGACGACGACGAACGACAGCTCTTCCGTGTGCAGCTGCTCTTCCCAGTCGTGTGGGCTGATGGCGACAACGGCCCATTCCGCAGCAAACGCAGCGGCGGAAAAGTCATCCATGATGATGCCAACCCGCATCTCAGGGTGCCGCGGCGCCGAGACCGGCGTGACGGCCTGCCTGAACGTCAGGCGCCGATTCCGGCCGAAACCGCGCCAGGCACCTTCGGATCCGCGTACTCCGCCGAGGGTTGACTCGTCCCGTTCGGAGGAGCTCCTGTGCAGGTAGCTTCGGACCTGGCGAATCCCGCCCTGGCGGGCATGCCACAAAGCTCGGCGCCAGTAAGCCGCCTTGTTCAAAATCGCCATGCCTACCTTGACCGCTTCCAGCCGTTAGGGAGGAGGGTGGTGCGCATTTCCGGAAGGCTCGCCATCAATTCGGCCCGGATCTTGCGGCCGTAGTCCGCGTTGCCTTCGTTGATCCGCCAGATGAAGTTCTTGTATTCCTTGACAACCGCTTTTGGCGTGCCATCCATAACAAAGTCGCCCTTGTCGATCCACAGCGCCCTGTTGCAGGTGGAGGTGATGGTTTCCAGGCTGTGGCTGACGACGAATACGGTGCCGGCCTGGTTGGTCACCTGCTTCATCCGGCTTTTGGACCGTTCCTTGAACTGCGCGTCACCGGTATTGAGGGCCTCGTCGACCAGGAGGATCTCAGGGTCCACCGCAGCGGCGATGGCGAACCGGAGCCTGGCCCCCATGCCGGAGGAGTAGGAGTTCATGGGATGGTAGATCTCTTCTTCCAATCCCGACATCTCCACGATGGAGTCGAACTTCGCATCGATCTGGCTGTGGCTCATGCCCATCGCCAGGCAACCCAGCCGGATGTTTTGGGCGCCGGAGATGGAGGAGATCAAGGCGGCGTTGACGCCCAGGAGGATGGGGTTGCTGGCGGCATAGACCGTTCCCTTGTCAGGGATGATCAGACCGGCCAGTACCTTCATGAGGGTGCTCTTGCCCGAACCGTTGCGGCCAATCACGCCGATGGAGTCCCCCTGGTTGGCCACGAAGGAGACGTTGCGGAGGGCAGTGGTCTTTACGGGACCGTCGCCGGCGAGGTGCTTGCGGAATGCGCCGAGGACCGGCTTCCGTGCCGTGGTCCGGCCGCCGGACTGCTGTTTGGTCCGGTAGACAACGGAAATATCATCGACCACAACTGTCGGCTCGGTAATTCTACTGACAGAAATCTCAGACGCGCCCATAGGTTTCCTCTCCCCGCCAGAACACAAGGAGCCCCGCCGTAATTGACACAGCGGCATACAAACCCAGCACTGCCCAGGACCGCCATGACGGCGTAGCCGCGTACAGCACGGTGTCGCGGATGATCTTAATGACTTGGAAGACCGGGTTGAAGTCCATGATGGTGCGGACCACGGGATATTTGTCCCAGCGGTGTTCCGAGAAGAAGACGGCGGAGGCGTACATCCAGAGCCGCATCATGAATGACAGCAGCATGGCGAAATCGGGAATCTTCAGGACCAGCGGAGCCAGCAACATACCGATGCCGAGGTTGAAGAGGAACTGTAGGAGGATCGCCGGAATCATCAGCAGCCACCGCCACGTGATTTCCTCGGCGGGAGCCGTGAAGATGACGAAGAGCAGCATAACGATGGTCACGGGCACATTGGAGAGAAGTTCGCGGACGTTGACGGCGATCGGCAACGACGCGCGCGGGAACTGGAAGGCCCGGATCATGGATGTGTTGCCGGTGAGCGACTTTGCCCCGCCCACGATGGACCGAGTAGTCATCTGGAAGGTGAACACACCGATGATGAGGTAGCCGATGAAGTTTTCGATGCCCTGGCTGGTGTTGAGGAGCAGACCGAAGATCAGGTAGAAGCTCAGGCCTGACAGGACGGGAGTCAGGACCAGCCAGGCGCTGCCCAGGAAGTTCTTCTCGTTGCCGCTCTGAACCCTTGCCCGGGCATCAAAGATGATAAAACTCCGCCGGTCCCAGAGCTGCACCAGGTAGTCCAGGAAGTCGGGCCGCTGGCCAACCTTGGTCAGACGCACAAGGTTAACCGGCACGGAAAGCGCCGGCGCCTTTGTCTGTTCGTCGATGCTCATCGAATACTTACTCCCAGCTTTTCAAGCTCTGCTATCAGGGCAGCCGCGTTGGCTGACCATGTCCGTTCCTTTAGTACCCGTGTCCTGCCACTCTGCCCGAATTCATCGGCCAGGCGCGAATCGTCAAGGAGCCTCCGGAGCGCATCAGCGAGCTCTTCCCTGTTCTCGGGAGTGGTCAACAGCCCTGTTACTTCATGTTCCACAATCTCGGCCAGCGCCGGCAGCCGGCTGGCAACCACCGGTTTGGCACACGCCATGGCCTCCACCGGCTTCAGCGGAGTCACGGACCGCGTTACGTCCAGGTCCTTCCGTGGTACAACAAAAACGTCCAGTGCCTGGTGGTACCGGACGGCCATGTCCCGCGGGACCCTGCCCGTGAAGATAATGCGGTCTGCGTGGCCGCTGTGCTCTGCCTGGACCTTGAGTGCGGGCAACGCGACGCCGTCACCTACAACTACCAGCAGCAGGTCCGGCAGGTCTTTTGCCAGCAACCCGAACGCACCGATGAGGTCGTCCACGCCTTCATAGGGTACCAAGCTGCTGACGGTGCCGACGCATCGACGCCGCTCCGGGAGACCCAAGTCACGCCGCGCAGCGGGCCCATTTGAAGGGACGGACAGGAAATCGCCGCCGATGGCATTCGGTGCCAGAAGCACTTTCTCCGCGGGCACACCGGACGCTGTGATGTTGTCCTTCATGGCCTGGCCAAGGGTGAGCACGAGGTCGGCGTCCCGCATGACTTCGGCCTCGCGGTCCCGGAACAGCCTGTACTTCTCGCTGGACAGCGCCGCCGGTCCGCGGGTTGAGGCCCAGGTGTCGGCGAGCTGGCCCCGGACTTCGTAGACCCACGGTATTCCCAGGGCCTCGGCCACGGCACGGACCACCAGGCCGTTGACGTAGTGGGTTGTGGTCTGCAGGACAGCAGGCCGGAATTTCAGGGCCTCGGCCAGCAATTCTTCCGCTTGCTGCTGCAGGCGGGCATCCATGGTGGCCGCCATTTTCGGCGGCAGGAGCCGGCGGTAGGTCACGCCGTCCACAACGTCCTCTCCCCGGGCGAGCATCTTCCCCACCTGGACGGGGTAGCCCATCCGCGTCACGGCGAGGATTTCCAGGCCCGCCTCCTGCTGGGCCAGGAGCGTGGAGTGGGAGCGTTGGGCATACCCGCTGGCGGTGTGCGGCAGCGAGTTCGTCAGCAGATGCAGGATGCGTCCCGGCAGGGGACTGTATGGCTGTCTTTCCAGCCTGGGCGACGCATTGTGCAGAATGGCCACCTCAGCGCTGAGGCGCCTGCGTTGAAGGGTTTCACTGCGTATGGAACCGTCCAAGGCATGCACGGCTTCGGTGAGGGCACCGTCGAACCACAGGCGCCGTGCGGTGGTGGAATTCAGGCGTTTCGCCGATCCGGCCTTGGCAAGGAGCTGGTCCGCCAGGTCCACGCGTCCGGCCGCAATGGCGATGTCGGCAAGCCTGCGGGCGTGCTCCCCCGCGGCGCCGCCTGCAACGGCGGCCTCCAGCCGGCGGGCGAGGTCCGCATCTTCCCCGGCTGCCAAGGCGGCGAACAGCAGGACGGCAGAATGGGCGTTGTGTGGCGCCCTCCTGAGCAGAGACTTTGCGGCCGGCTGGAGGGCAGCGGGGAACCGCCGGGAGGTTTGCAGCAGCAGCACCACCGGGTCGTCGGCCAGGTGCTGGCGCACTGTTCCGGCGATCAACCGCAGGTTTCGAACCAACTGCCTCATCTATGGGAAACCGGGTTGGACAGGAGGTCCGCGACGATGTCCATGTACTGGACTGCCAGGAGATCGTACTCGGCGTTGGTCTTGACCCACTGCCTGCCGTTGTCGCTTCGGATCAGCCGGCCCCGGTCTGCTGCGAGCTCACGCCACAAAGCGGCCACAGCTTCAGGGTCGCTGGCCACGATGTCGCCGGCCTCGGCGTCGGCGATGATGCGCGCCGCCTCGCCGCGGACAATAGCCGTCACGTGCCGGCCGATGGCCAGGACTTCGTAGGTTTTCGAGGGAACAGTGGTTTCGAAGGATTTCCAGTCATCCCGCAAGGAAACAAGGCACGTGTCCGCCGACGCATAGCGCTCAAGCATGGCGTCCCCGGTGAGGGGTGCATGGAAGGTTACCGGAGCCTTCAGCTCGCGGGCCAGTTTTTCCAGGGCCGGCCGCTGTGTGCCGTGGCCCACGAGGTGGAGGTGCATGGAGTCGCCCACCAGTGCGCTGGCGCGGATGGCGACGTCCAGCCGCTGGCTTTCACCGTGGTTTCCCAAGTACAGGGCTTCGAAAGTTTCGCGTTCCAGGGCTGGCGGTTCCATCACCGGAATGGCCTCAAGGTGGACGCCATTGCTGACTGTCGCGACGTTCTTAACGCCCCGCGCACTGAGCGTGGCGGCGAAACCATCGGTCACTGTGACCACTAGATCTGCGCGGTGCTGAACGAAGTCCACGACGTGCTCTATGAGGCTCTTGACACTCCCTTCCACCAGGCGGGCGTCACGGGCTAAGTCTGGCCAGGCATCCCGCATTTCCACGATCAGTGGCACTCTGCGCATTTTTGCTAACAGGAACCCGGCTGCCAACGAAGGCAATCCCGGTGCCGTAACAATGACTACGTCAGGCCTGCGCACCATCAGTCCGGCCGGGACGGACAGCGCGGCCGAATAGCACTGGTCCAGCAGCCGGGCGAGCCGCGACGTGCCATGCCGAAGGTAGGGCACATGCATGATCTTTTCAGTGAACTGGCCGTTACGAAGCCGGAACGGTCGTCCGGCCATCCACCGGGGCAGCTCGCGCCTGCCGAAGGGGTAGTGAGCCACAGGGGTGACCACGTCAACCCCCCACCCGGAGTGGGAGAACTCCTTGATCATGGCCGTCCAACGGCGCTGGGGTGGGCTCTGCTCCGGCCAGTACGAGTGGGTGATAAGGGTTATCTGCAAAGACTTGCGTGCCCCACCGTTCGGAGGCGACTCAGGGCCCATACGTCAGGACTTGCCCGTCCTGGGAGAACCCGCAACCCGTGACGAACCAAGGAAGCGGAAGTAACCGTACCCAAGTCCCAATAGCAACGCCACAACAAGCGACTGAAGCCACACTGGGCTGCCTGCAGCTACGGCGACGGCCGCTTGGACTGTGGATTCAATTGCCGCAGCGGGCTTAACGTGCGCAGCGGCAACAGCTGCGGCGGTGGTTTCAGCGGGTTCCGGCGTGGCGGTAACCTCCTCCGCCACCGCCGCTTCCCGGGTTTGCTCCACAGCGACGCTCGGCTCTGGCTCTGTGGTCGGAACAACAACGGGAGGGGTCTCCACCACGGGCGGAACCTCGACCGGAACGACGGGAGGAACAACAGGGGCCTCGGCAACGGGAACCACGGGGGGAGTCTCGACTGGGACGTCCGGCGTGGTCGGTCCAGGGTCAGGGGTGGTCGGCTCGGGAGACTGGCTGGGTGTCGGAGAGGCAGTGTCGCTGGGGGTTGGCGCGGGTGAGGTTTCCGTATCCGTGCCGGTATCGGAAACCGTGACTAACGGATCTATGTCGAGGGTGGTTGCCCCCGCCATGCTGACGGGCCCGGCGGCCAGTGCCGTCAGGATTGAAGCACCTAGGAGCACGTGGGCCGACTTTTGTTTCCAGCCGCAATCAAACATCGGCGGTTCCTCCCCCAGAATATGAAATAGGTCAATACGTCAACGGCTCAATTTGCCGCCCTGAGTGGCGAGCACATTCGACGCACGTTCCACAGTCTACCCGATGGCTAAATTCGGTTGTTTTTCGTGTCACCGTGTATTGACTCCCGACGGGCTGAAATGCCAGCCCATTCGGCGCGGCTAGGCTTGTACTATGCAGTCCCATCCCGCCGCCCGGTCCCTCTTCCTTCGTGCAACCTCCTCGGTGGCGGCCGGCGCCGTTTGCCTTGGACTGGCCGGCTGCTCGCCCGTTGTGGACGTTTCCGCGGCCACGGACGCCGCCAACCCCGCCTGCGCCCCCATGATGGTGGCACTGCCCGACGCCATCGGCGATTCCGCACTGAGGAAAACCAACAGCCAGGCCACCGCGGCCTGGGGGGACCCGTCGCAGGTGGTCCTGCGCTGCGGGGTCAACGTTCCGGGCCCGACGACGGACCGGTGCGTGAGTGTCAACGGTATCGACTGGGTCATCAAGGAGGGCGATCCGGTGTGGACGCTGACTACTTTCGGCCGCGAACCCGCTACGGAAATACTGATGGATCCTGAGAAGGTCAGCTCCGCGACAGTACTGGCTGATCTTTCCGCCTCCGCCAGCAAGATCCCGGCCAGCCGGAACTGCGTGGGCCAGGAAGAACTACAGAACTTGCCGTCCAGTCAGTAGGTTTCGCCAGACCCAATCACCGATTACCGCAGGCCGGTCTTCCGGTTCAACGCTAGGTAGATCAGCTCATCAATCAGGTCCGCATAGCCCAGGCCTGAAGCTGCCCACATCTGCGGGTACATGCTTTTGGGCGTGAACCCGGGCATGGTGTTGATCTCGTTGATGATCAGTTCGCCGTCGGGCGTGTAGAAGAAGTCCACGCGGCTCAGGCCTTCTGCACCTACAGAGTCAAAGGCGGCTGCCGCGAGTTCACGGACACGAAGAATGGCTTCCTCGGGAATGTCGGCGGGGCAGCTCAGTGCCGCCGCGTCATCCTCAACATACTTGGCGTTGAAATCGTAGAATTCGTGCGTTCCGGCGGCGACGGAAATTTCGCCGGGCATGGATGTCCGGGGGGAATCGGTCCCCCGTCCTTCCAGGACGGCACACTCAATTTCACGCCCTACGATGCCGGCCTCGATGACCAGTTTGAGGTCGTGGCGTCGGGCTTCTTCGACGGCTGCGTCCAGCTCCTCAAGCGAGTCAACTTTGGAGATACCCATGGACGAGCCTGCCCGCGCCGGCTTGACGAACACGGGAAAGCCGAGCTGATCCACCTGTTTGCGGACAGCCTCCGCATCCTTGACCCACTGACGATCCGTAACGGCAATATACGGCCCCACGTGCAGCCCGGCGGACTCGAAAACCACCTTCATGTAGTGCTTGTCCATACCCACAGCCGACGCGAGCACGCCGGCGCCGACGTAGCGGGTATCGGACAGTTCCAGGAGTCCTTGAATGGTGCCGTCCTCGCCAAAAGGACCGTGAAGCAGCGGAAGCACAACGTCCACCGTGCCGAGTTCCTGCGGGACCTGGTTCGGTGAGGCGACGATCAGCTGGTGCTCGCCGCCGATCTCGGCCAGCGTCACTGTTTCCGACGACGGCGGGACCTCCGGCAGTAACGACGAGGACAGCGACCACTGGGCGGTATCCCCTGCAGCCAGCACCCACTGCCCCGATTTGGCGATGCCGATGGGGATGACATCATATTTGTCTTTGTTGATGGCGCCCAGGACGCCTGCGGCGGTCACGCAGCTCACGGCATGCTCGCTGGACCGGCCACCAAAAAGCACCGCGACGCGGGGTTTGGCCCGGGGGGCTGAGTCCGCTGCGGTCAGGTTATCGTTGGACATCGTCAGTAATCGCCTTCGGGTTTCAGGTCCCGGGCCAGCAGCAGCGGCCCCAGTTGGTCAACGGACAGTTTGCCGGCCAGGACGGCTACGACGGCGGCAGTAATGGGCATCTCGACGCCCAGCTTCCCCGCAAGTTCATGCACGGCCTGGCCGGATTTGATGCCTTCGGCGGTTTGCGTCATCTTCAGGGCAAGCTCATCAAGGGTGAGGCCCTCACCCAGCAGCCGCCCGGCCGTATGGTTTCGCGACAGTGGCGAGGAACACGTTGCCACCAGGTCCCCCAGGCCAGCCAGCCCCGCCATGGTCCGGGCCTCGCCACCAAGGGCAAGCGCGAGCCTTGACGTTTCGGCCAAGCCCCGGGTGATCACGGAGGCTTTGGTGTTGTCCCCCATCTGTTTACCTTCACAGATGCCGACGGCCAGCGCGATAACATTCTTGACGATGCCGCCGATTTCCACGCCAACCACGTCCGCCGTGGTGTACGGACGGAAGTACGGTGCGGTGCAGCTCCTCGCGATCCAGCCTGCGGCGGCCGCGTCGGTACAGGCCACCACGGAGGCCGTGGGTTCCTCGCGGGCGATCTCCATGGCCAGGTTGGGGCCGGAAACCACTGCGATGCGGTCCGCGGGAATCCCCAGTTCGTCGCTGATAACCTCGCTCATCCGGGCGTCGGTGCCGAGCTCCAGGCCCTTCATCAGTGACACCACCATGGCGTCGGGAGCGATCAGAGGCTTCCATTCACGGAGCTGCAGGCGCAGTGACTGGGCAGGAACAGCGAGGACCACCAGGTCTGCGCCCGCCAGTACATCGCTGACGTCCGTGGACGCCGTGATGCTGGGCGGCAGCTCGGTGTCCTTCAGGTACTGGACGTTACGGTGGGAGCTGTTGATCTGTTCCACCACTTCGCTGCGGCGGCCCCAGATCCGGATGGTCCGCTGTTCCCCCGCTGCCCGTGCTGCATCGACCAGGATTTTGGCGAATGTGGTTCCCCAGGAACCGGCGCCCAGGACGGCGACGGAGCGGGCGGAACCCTGACGGCTTCCGTCGGCCATCAGGTGGCATCCGCAGCGTCGTCAGGATTTCCGCGCTCAACGAAGCGCCCGTGCGTGGCTTGATTGTGCTTGGCAGGGTCCCAGCGTTCAGCAGGAGGCTCCTCCCCGCGGATGCCGGACAGCAGGGCGGTCACGGCATCCATAATCGTGGCGGTGGCTGCGGTCAGCGTTGCCTTGTCCAGTGGCCGGCCGGCGTACTGGCTGAGGTCCACGGGCTTGCCCACCATCACGCGGGACGTCTTGCGCGGAAATAGGTGGAACCGCTTGGCGTAACGCGGGAAGACCTCGTGCGCGCCCCAGTGCGCGATCGGTACCACGGGAATGCCCCCTTCCAAGGCGAGGCGGGCAGCACCCGTGTGTCCCTTCATCGGCCACAATGCGGGATCGCGCGTAAGCGTACCTTCGGGGTAAATGATGATGGCCCCGCCGTCCGCCACAATCTCCTGGGCGAGCTGCAGTGAGCGGTTCGCTCCCGCCGTCGAGCGTTCCACCGGGATTTGCCGGGTGGCACGCAGGACCGCGCCCAGGACCGGCACCTTGAACAGCCCGGCCTTGGCCAGGAAGTGCGGGGCGCGCTTCTGGTTGTAGAGAATATGCCCCACGATCAGCGGATCGATTTCCGTGCAGTGGTTGGGCACGGCAATGAACCCGCCGGCGGGGAGGTTCTCGAGGCCTTCCCACTTCTTGTTCATCATGGCGTTTAGCACCGTGCGCACTATGGCTGCGACCACTACGAATGTGGCCTGGCTCTTGGCCGTTTCCTTCACGTACCCACCGCTACTTTGTCGAGGTGATGTCGAAGTCGGCGCCGAGGCCGGACAGCTTTTCGGTGAAACGCTCGTAGCCGCGGTTGATGATGTCGATCCCGGTCACGCGCGACGTGCCGGAAGCGGCCAGCGCCGCGATCAGGTGGCTGAAGCCGCCGCGCAGGTCCGGTACGTCGATGTCGGCGCCCTTCAGCTGGGTGGGGCCGGAGATGACGGCAGAGTGGAGGAAGTTGCGCTGGCCGAAGCGGCACGGCACACTCCCTAGGCACTCGCGGTGCACCTGGATGCTCGCGCCCATCCGGATGAGCGCATCGGTGAAGCCGAACCTGTTTTCATAGACGGTCTCGTGAACGATCGAGACGCCTTCCGCCTGGGTCAGGGCCACCACGAGCGGCTGCTGCCAGTCGGTCATAAAGCCGGGGTGCACGTCCGTTTCCAGGACCAGCGGGTTGAGCTTGCCGCCGCGGTGGTAGAAGCGGATGCCGTCCTCGCCGATGTCCATGCCGCCGCCTACCTTCCGGTAGGTGTTCAGGAACGTCATCATGTCCCGCTGCGAGGCGCCTTCGACGAAGATGTCGCCTCGGGTCACCAGCGCTGCGGAGGCCCAGGACGCTGATTCGTTGCGGTCCGAGAGGGCGCGGTGGTTGTAGCCGCCCAGGTCCCGGACACCTTCGATGCGGATGGTCCGGTCCGTCTGGACGCTGATGATAGCGCCCATCTTCTGCAGCACGGCAATGAGGTCGATGATCTCAGGCTCAGTGGCGGCGCCGGAAAGCTCGGTGATCCCTTCGGCGCGGGTGGCGCTGAGCAGTACCTGCTCCGTGGCGCCCACCGAGGGGTAGGGCAGATTGATTTTGGCGCCGTGCAGGCCCTTAGGGGCCGAGATGTGTATGCCGCCGGGGCGCTTTTCCACCACGGCGCCGAACTGGCGGAGCACGTTGAGGTGGTAGTCGATGGGCCGGTCACCGATCTTGCAGCCGCCAAGGTCCGGAATGAAGGCCTCACCGATGGCATGGATCAGGGGTCCGCAGAGCAGGATGGGGATCCGTGAATCACCGGCGTGGGCATCGATCGCAGTGCTCGGGGCGGTTTTGGCCGTCTTCGGATCCAGGGTGAGGTCGCCGCTGACGGGATCCTTGACCACCGTCACCCCGTGCAGCTGCAGGAGCGAGGTGACAACCTCCACGTCCTTGATTTCCGGCACGTTCCGCAACACGGACGGTTCGTTGCCCAGCAACGCTGCCACCATGGCCTTGGGGACCAGGTTTTTGGCCCCCCGGACGGTGACGCGGCCTGTAAGCGGGACGCCGCCGCGGATTGTCAGAACACTACTCATATACCGGTTTCCTTACGATTACTCGCCCCCAAATCCTTGCAAAGGCTCCAGCTAAGCATAGGAGGTTGCGTTACCGAACCGAAATACGGGCGGGTTTGAAGGCCGCTAGAATCCATTACGGTGCAGCCCGGCGTGTCGGTCCCGGGCCATGAATTAGCAAGTCTGCCGCTTGCCGGTTGTGAGCCGTTCCGCCGCTCCGACCGCAACATCCATTGTAGAAAAGAGCAACTGCAGTTGAACCCCGCACCTGAGCTCGAGAATCCAACCACAGAGGGCCTGACTACTGCGGCACAGGACCAATTGGCGAGCCGCCTGGCCGCTGTATCAGCCCAGCTGGATTCTGTCCGTGCTCAGCGGGATGCCCTACGGCGCCGGGCTGAGAAACTGACTGAACAGCGTGACGAGGTACGTTCTGAACTGACACGTGTCCGCGAGAATGCGGCGAGCGTGCGCAGAGCTCTAGAAAAATCACGTGAGCGAGAAGCCTTACTCGACGCCAGGGTTGTAAAAGTGCGGGAAAAGCTAGCGTCTTCCCGGGACACTGTGGGGCGACTCCAACGGCAGAAAGTGGTGCTTAGGGAGCGGTCTTCCGCGGAGGCAACCCTTGTCCGCAGTCTTGAGCGTGGGATTGATTTCGATCATTCGGCCATAGAGACCATCCGGGAACTGCTGGCAAGCCGTCTCCATGTGCGGGCACGCTCGTTGTCTCAAGCATTGCTTGACCATTCGGGGACCGAAAACGCGGGCCACGTGGGCGTCGCTCTTGTAGCTGCTCATCAAGACCTCGACGACCTTGCCTACCACCACTTCGCAGCTGTTCCAGACAGCTTTCGTCTGGCCCACGCTCCCAACGAGTGGATTAGCCTGCAGTTCGCGATGAATCCCGACGAGGCTTTCCAATTCGTCATGGAGAACATCAAAACCTTTTCACTCAATCACGGACTCCTCGTGGCCACGGTCCGCTGCGCCTACAGGGAAAAGCGCCGTGACCTTGGACAACGTCTTCTGGAGGTGTTGAAGGGCATCGCCGCAGCATCCGGCAGTCCATTGGTGCTAAACGGGCGGGACCTGACTGACTATCACTGGCTGGTGGCTTGGGAAGAACAAGCTGGCGAGACGACCCAGGGCAGCGGGTCATTGATTCCAGGGGGGATCAATATCGGTGTTCTTGACTACAAGCAGCCGGACTTCCTGAGACAGTCCTCCAATCTTGGAGACTATGTGCAGACCTTGGGATCATTGGGCCACCTCCTGAGTTTTGGTAACGCCCAGTTCGCCGGCGAAAGTTCGCTCGTTGAGACCGCCAATTACCTCCAGCCACGCCTCCGGCCGGAATTAGTTAATGACGCAAAGGTATCCACCGGCGTCAACCTGGTGCGGGTGGACCGCGATGCGAGCCACTATAATGTGGTCCCAAACAACACGTGGATGGTCGCATTCGGCTGGTATATGCACAGCACTTTTCGTGGCAAATTCGACTTCCCCTTTAATGAAAACATAAATCCAATCTTTATTTCGTTCCATATCCAACATCGCAAAATGTTGACGCCGGAAGCTATTGACTACTTGAAAGCACATGGGCCGGTAGGTTGTCGCGATTGGACAACAACTTATCTGCTACTGAACGTGGGCGTTGATGCATTCTTCTCTGGGTGCCTGACAACGACTGTTGATGCCTTCTTCCCGCACATCCCGACACTGTCAACGACTGCGTTCGCTATTTCTCGTACAGCCTTAGTCGACACCCCTGTACCTGACACGCTGGTCGGGCAATCTGGCGTCGACAAGATCACGCAGGCCGGTGAGGACATATGCCGGGCCAGCATAAAGGAAAATATACTCAGCGCGGTCCGACTCCTGGAGGAATATCGCACATACCAGACCATAATTACGTCCCGACTGCACTGCTACCTTCCTGCGACGGCGCTCGGGTGTGACGTCGAGTTTACTCCCCGCCGCCTGTCCGATGTCAGATTCGACGGGCTGCTGGGGATGAAGCCTGGGAACAGCCTTCTGCGCAACACCCAGGATGGGCTACGGAGCAAGCTCCGCTCCGTCTACGCGTCAATCCTGTCTGGTACCTCCCCTGAAGACGTTTACAAAGGCTGGCGATCTCTGGTTGCGGACGATGTAGCTGCAGCCAAGGAGAAGTTGGCGCGCCCCGTAGTCGATTCGAAGCCCAGCTTTGACGAGAGGGCAGCTTGTAAAGCCGTCACTGATGCCCAAGTTCTTCGGAACCTCGACGCTATCGAGGGCAGAGCGGACGTTGTGAACATAGCACTCGCCGCCGACCAGAACCTGCGTCAGGAAGTTCCGGTGGTAATCGAAAGTATCGTGAGCAACACGACGCGCCCTCTGCACTTCTGGTTCGTCTCGCGTGGCCATGGCCAGTCCGACTACGACGAGCTGGCGAAAACATTTCCACAAGCCGGCTTTACATTCCTAGCTTGCGACAATATCGATTACGGTGAAATCACGGGAATGTTGAAACATATAACGGTGTCAACCATGGATCGGCTGCTGCTTCCGCTTCTATTGGAAAAAGTGGATCGAGTGATTTACCACGACATCGATGCAGTAACCTGCACAGATATCGGCGTGCTTTTCGATCATGATCTCCAAGGCCACCCGCTCGGGGCCCGGTCCGCGCGGGCGGCTTGGGCCGAAAGCGGCTTCAGCAACGTATACCGTGCTGCCAACAGGCTAGAACACTCAGCGGCCTTTGAACTTCGTCGCAGGATGCACAAGGTGCTCACGCATGACTTCCTGGCATTCAACGCCGGCATCATGCTTCTTGATCTGAAGCGAATGCGCGACGACAATTTTTGCCAGCGTTACATTCCGTTCGCAGCAGAGTTCGGCATGAACGATCAGGAGATCCTCAATTGCTACGCTGGCCCTGAGCGGTTGCGCTTGGATCCGACATGGAATGCTTTACCGCAACAAGAAGTCGTGGTGGATCCCAAGATCATCCACTGGGCTGGCGCGGCGAAACCATGGCAGCCTGAGTATATGACTCATAAGGACCAATGGAACCGATATGTGAATCAGTTGTCGGCGCGAAAAGGGGATAGATTCCCAGCCAAGAAAGTCGTCCCGGTACGTTAATCCTTCTCAGGAAAGGCGGGCCGGGAGCGTCTTGGGCATAAAGGCCGGACGTGTGGCCTCAAAAACGGTGATGTCCTCTTCGTGCTGGAGTGTCAGGCCAATATCATCCAGGCCTTCCAGGAGGCGCCAGCGTGTGTAATCGTCGATTTCAAAAGGCGCCACGATGCTTCCGCAGCTGACGGTCTTCGACGGCAGGTCAACGGTGACTTCGGTGCCCGGGGCATTTTCCAGTTCTTTCCAGATCAGCTCGATATCGTCCTGGGCGAGCTCGGCGGCCAGGAGCCCCTGCTTGCCGGAGTTGCCACGGAAAATATCGGCGAAACGTGACGACAGTACCGTCTTGAAGCCGTAGTCCTTCAGAGCCCAGACGGCGTGTTCACGGGACGAACCGGTACCGAAATCCGGGCCCGCCACCAGGACGGAGCCGGCGTTGAACGGCGCCTGGTTCAGGATGAAGGCAGGATCCTTGCGCCAGGCGGAGAACAGGGCGTCTTCGAAGCCGGTGCGGGTGATCCGCTTGAGGTAGACCGCGGGGATGATCTGGTCCGTGTCAACGTTGCTCTGGCGGAGCGGGACGCCGATGCCGGTGTGGGTGGTGAACTTTTCCATGGCGGCCTCCTAGGCTGCGTCGGTGCGGATGGCGGCGGATTCAGGAGCCGGATCGAGGTCCGACGGCGAACTCAAGGTGCCACGGATAGCTGTGGCCGCTGCCACCACCGGCGAAACCAGGTGCGTACGGCCGCCCTTGCCCTGACGCCCTTCGAAGTTACGGTTGGAGGTCGAGGCACAACGCTCTTCCACCTCGAGTTGGTCCGGGTTCATGCCCAGGCACATCGAGCAACCGGCGAAGCGCCATTCGGCGCCGAAGTCCTTGAAGACCTTGTCCAGGCCTTCAGCCTCCGCTTCCAGCCGTACGCGGGCCGAACCGGGTACCACCAGCATCCGGATATTGGGGTCCTTCTGGCGCCCGCGTATGATGTCCGCAGCGGCGCGGAGGTCCTCCATGCGTGAGTTGGTGCAGGAGCCCAGGAAGACCGTGTCCACCCGAATGTCCTTCATCGGCGTCCCGGCCTCGAGTCCCATGTACTGCAGGGCGCGTTCGGCGGCCGCCTTGGCGTTTTCGTCGCCGAAGTCCTCCGGGGACGGCACCTGGGCGGAGAGCGAAACGCCCTGGCCTGGGTTCGTGCCCCAGGTGACAAATGGCTCCAGTGTGTTGGCATCCAGGTCCACCTCGACGTCGAACGTCGCGTCGTCATCGGTCCTCAGCGTGTTCCAGTACTCAACGGCTGCATCCCAGTCCGCGCCCTGCGGCGCGTGCGGGCGGCCGTCCATGTAGTCGTACGTGATCTGGTCCGGGGCCACCAGGCCGGCGCGGGCACCGGCTTCGATGGACATGTTGCAGATGGTCATCCGCGCATCCATGGACAGCGCGCGAATGGCGGAACCGCGGTATTCCAGGACGTAGCCCTGGCCTCCGCCGGTGCCGATCTTGGCAATCACGGCCAGGATGATGTCCTTGGCGGTGACGCCGGGGCGCAGGGTGCCTTCAACGTTGATGGCCATGGTCTTGAACGGCTTCAGGGACAGCGTCTGGGTGGCCATGACGTGCTCCACTTCGGACGTGCCGATGCCCATGGCCAGGGCGCCGAACGCGCCATGGGTGGACGTGTGGGAGTCGCCGCATACAACGGTCATGCCAGGCTGGGTGAGGCCCAGCTGCGGGCCAACAACGTGCACGATGCCTTGTTCAGCGTCGCCGAGCGAGTGCAGGCGGACTCCGAACTCCGCGCAGTTGTTGCGCAGCGTCTGGATCTGCGTGCGGCTAGTGAGGTCAGCGATGGGTTTGTGGATGTCCAGCGTGGGAGTGTTGTGGTCCTCCGTGGCGATGGTGAGGTCCGGGCGGCGCAGCTGGCGCCCGGCCAGGCGCAGGCCCTCGAATGCCTGCGGCGACGTCACCTCATGCACAAGATGAAGGTCAATGAAGAGGAGGTCGGGCTGGGCGTTGGCTCCTTCACCGTCGCCTTTGCGCACCACATGTGCGTCCCAGACTTTCTCGGCCAGTGTCTTTGCCACGGCCATCTCCCTTCACTGCTGTTTGACTGTTTGGTTCCACTGAACCAGCAGGGCCGCAATATGTGCCAGCCCAAAGATTTGCATCTCAGATAATGAGACGGCAATATCATTACATGGACAATTCTAGTGGAGTCGGCGTCATTGATAAAGCGGCCCATGTGCTTGATGCATTGGAGGCCGGACCTACCACGCTGGCACAGCTGGTGGCCGCCACGGGCCTGGCCCGGCCCACCGTGCACAGGCTCGCCCTGGCCCTGATCCACCACCGGCTCGTGAGCCGCGACATCCAGGGCCGGTTTGTCCTCGGCAGCCGCCTGGTGGAGCTTGCCTCCGCCGCTGGCGAGGACCGCCTCATCGCTTCCGCCGGGCCGGTCCTGATGCAATTGCGCGACGCCACCGGCGAAAGCTCCCAGATCTTCCGCCGCCAAGGCGAATGGCGCATTTGCGTGGCCTCCGCAGAACGGCCCATCGGCCTGCGTGACACCATCCCCGTGGGCACGAAACTCTCCATGAAGGCAGGCTCCGCCGCCCAGGTGCTGCTCGCCTGGGAAGATCATGACCGGCTCCTTGAGGGCCTGCAGGCCGCGCGTTTCACGCCTACCGTGCTGGCAGGCGTACGACGGCGGGGCTGGGGCCAGAGCCTCGGCGAACGCGAGCCCGGGGTCGCCTCGGTCTCGGCGCCCGTCCGGGGACCGTCCGGACGCGTCATCGCTGCCGTCTCGATCTCCGGCCCTATCGAGCGGCTCACCCGCCAGCCGGGCCGCCTCCACGCCGAGGTGGTCTGTAACGCCGCGCGGCTCCTCACCGAGGCCCTGCGCAAGAGCAACGATTGAGGCCTCGCGTCCGTCCGGACCTGGCTGCCCACAGCTAGGCTGTCCGCATGAACAGCTACGCAGTTTTCCTCCGCGGCATCAACGTTGGCGGGATCAACATCAAGATGGCTGACCTCAAGAACGCCCTTGCATCGCAGGGGTTCGCCGACGTCAAGACACTGCTGGCCAGCGGCAACGTGGTGTTTGCCAGCGACGAGGATCCTGCCACGGTCAAGCGGACCTTTGAGAAGTGCCTGCGTGAGGCGTTCGGCTACGACGCCTGGGTGGTGGTTTTGACGGCCCAACGGGTCTCCGAACTAGTGGCTGCCTGCCCGTACCCGGCGGACGATAAGGCAACGCACACCTATGTCACACTGGCCTCGGACACCGCCATGCTCGATGAGCTGGACGCGGCTGGCGCAGCCCTTGACGGGACTGAGCTGAAACGCCTCGGCCCGGAGGCTCTGGCCTGGCTGGCTCCGGCTGGCGGGACGCTGGACAGCCCCTTCAGCAAGATCTCGTCCAAGGCTAAGTTCAAGGCAACCACTACCACCCGCAACCTGCGGACGCTGATCAAGGTCAGTGACGCCGCAACCGCCCTTGCCTAACGGCCTTAGCCTCCAGCCGCCTTCAGCGCCGCGTTGAAGGACGCGAGCCTGGTGACCTCAACTTCCACCGGCTCCACGACTAAGTCACGGGCAACCTCGCCCACGGCTGCCCGTAGCCGTTTCCTGGCCCTGGCTGCCCGCGCCGTCGCGGCTCCTGCCCCAATGAACTTTCCGGTAAGCGCCAGGAAAATCCCCAGCACCACGCCGACGGCCATCATGAGTGTTGGCACTGGCCAGCCTTCCACTTTGGGAACCTCGGGGAGGGGCATTTGGAGATAGCCGATCCCCGCCAGCACGCCAAGCCAGCCCAGACCGGCCAGGACCGTCAGCAGGGCGAGCCACTGGACCACGTTGAAAATTCCCCACCACCATGACTTCCGGGACGCCATCAGGTCTGTTCCCGCGATGGCCTGGTCCAGGGCATCCGGCAACGCCTCCCGCCCTTCACGGGCGGAACCCCGGATGGCCGCACGCCACGGTCCGGGTGCTCCCGCACTCGCCGCGTCCGCAAACTCACGGACGGCAGCATCCGTCCTCGCGCGTTCCGGGGCGCCCGCGGCCGGGAGCGAGGTCCGGTTAATTTGGGACGGTGAAGAGCTTCTCAGATTGAGCCGGCGGAGCGGATCCGGCCGGAATCGCACCAGCCACCGCGTCACCGGCCATCCCGTGCGGCGCGTCGACTCGATACGGTAGGACCGGGCGACGGCCTCCACCACGATGGGCACGTTGGAGGCCGTTGCCAGCTCATCGGTGAGCCGGGATTTAGACGCCGGCCTGACACCGGCGGCTTCCCCGGCGCCGGAGGCCTCCCGGAGCTGCCCGGAGGCCCGCGAAACGTCAGCGGCCAGCCGCTGTGAAAGTGCCTGGCGCTGCCCCGCCACGGTGCGGATGGCGCTCCGGACCTTGTCCACGCCGGTGCCTTTCAGGGCGGAGGCTCCCAGGACCTGGACCTTGCCCAGCCCGTCGCGGGCGAGGATACCTTTCAAGGACTCCAGCACAGGCTGCACGTCCCGTTCGGGCAACCGGTCCACCTGGTTGAGGACCACCAAGGTCACGGCGCCATGTGCGGACAGGGGCGCCAGGAAATCGTTGTGGACTGCCGCGTCGGCGTACTTTTGCGGATCCAGGACCCAGACCAGGACATCGACCAGGCCAACCATGCGCTCCACGATCTCGCGGTTCGCGGCCCTGGTGGAATCGAAGTCAGGCAGGTCCAGCAGGATCAGCCCCGTGCCCTCATCCGCGAAGCCTGCCACGGGCTCGGCATGGTGGCGGTTGCGCACCTCAAGCCAGTCCAGCAGCGGCTCGCTGCCGTCCGCTCCCCAGACACCTGCCAAGGGTTCCGACGTTGTGGGCCGGCGGGCGGCCGCCGTCGCGATTTCAACGCCGCTGACCGCGTTGAACAACGACGATTTGCCGCTGCCGGTGGCGCCGAAAAACCCTACAACGGTGTGATCAGCCGAGAGTGACCGCCGGGAGCTCGCGCGTTCCAGGAGCCGGAACACCCCCTCAAGTGCGGCGTCCGGCAAGACGCCCTCGGCGAGTTCGCGCGCATCGTTGAGGGCTTGGAGCCTGCGGTCCAGCTGCGAGGCTTCACGGGCGACGCTGTGGCGGTTCATGCCTTGTCCGCCAGCCGGGCCAGGGCAGCGGCATGGTGGGTCAGGATCCGGACGGTGTCCGCGCCGCCCTCCGGCAGGCGTTGAAGGAACTTCTCCTGTTCTGCCTGCAGCAGCCGCTGGCACCGGGCGTGGAGGTCATCTCGCGCCGTCTGCGCGAGACGGCGGACAGCGTCTTCGCCGAACACTGCCTCCAGAAGTCGCTGTCCCACGACCGCTGTACCGCCCGCCACGCCGATCTCCAGCCCGGTGAGGCCGGCGGTCATGGAAAACACGACGATCATCAGCGCGGCACCCAACCCGTTAATCCCGAAGGAAAGCCACCGGGCCTGAGTCCGCTTGCCCTGCCCTTCCGTGCGGATCAGTTCCATCAGACCGGCCTGCCAGGCCCTGATCTCCGCTGCGGCCACCTCGGCAAAGCCGGGGCTGGTGCCGGACAGATCATCCGCCCCCAGGAGCTCGCGGCCGGCCGGGTCCGAACGCCAACGCTGGTCAGTTTCTTCGCCGGCGTTGGCGGCCTCGTCCAGGATGACAGCCTGCAACCCCGTTTCGATGGCGTCCTCAACCCGTACGGCTGGTGTCGGCTCGCCCCGGAAGAACGCTCCCATGCGGTCCCGCAGCCGTCCGATGTTCTGTTCCAGCGCCCGGAAGAATTCCCCTGTTCCGACAAAGTCCTGCCAGCGCGCCAGGACTTCCCCGCGGAGGAGGGCGCCGTCCTTTGTTGCGTCCAGGATCCGGGTCCCGGCATCGCGATAGGCATCCTCAGCTGCTGCCCGGAGCGTGGCTGCGGCCCGCTCCTGCCCCTGGACTGCGTGGGCCACGGTGCCGACCCGCCCGGCCAGCGCCTTCACCGTCCCGTTGAGGGTCCGGCGGGCAATGTCGGACCGCCCCGCGGCGTCGGCTGCAAGTTCCTGCAGCCACCGCCGCAACGGCTCCACGGCGCTCGATGGCAGCATGCCGAGACTGTCCAGGTCAGTCTCCGGCACGATGAACAGGCCGGCATCGCCGAGGCCTTCCTTCTGCAGCAACGTGCGGAGATCGGCGCTGACTTCGGCTTCCGCCTCCGCCGGTACACGATCCAGGACCACGGCCACCATGATGTCCCGCGAGGACGCGTCCAGGAGCAGCTTCCAGGGGACCGCGTCTGCGTAGCGGTTGGCAGTGGTCACAAAAACCCAGAGGTCCGCGGCGGCCAGCAATTGACCGGCGAGCCTGCGGTTGTCATCGGAAATGGAGTCGACGTCGGGAGCGTCCAGCAACGCGATCCCCTGCGGAACAGCGTGGTCCGCCACCAGCACGAGGGAAGAAATGGCCTCTGCATCGGGTGCTGCGCCGGCCCGGCTGGCCGGGACGGGTTCCGTGGAGACGGTACCCCGGATCCGGTTGAGGGTGGGCAGCACACGGTGGCCCTCGAACCACCCGGCATCAGCCGGGTGGTGCAGCAGAATGGGCTGCCGGGTGGTGGGCCTGATGGCGCCGGAGCGGGTGACCGGGTGACCCACCAGGGCGTTGACCAGCGTTGATTTGCCGGCACCGGTGGAACCCCCGACGACGGCCAGCAGCGGTGCGTCCAGGCTCCGGTACCGCGGCAGGATGTAATCGTCCAGCTGGGCGACGGCGTTCCGGGTGTCCTGGCGTGCCTGCTCGACATCCGGAAGGGCAAGCTGCAACGACACCGCGGAAAGGTCTCCACGCACGGCCTCAAGCAAGGCCACAGCCGGCTCCGACTCAGCGTCTGGCTGGCCAGGCTGCGTTTTCGGTGCGCGCAGTGGCGGTGGAGGCTGCGTGGGACGAAGCCCGTCTGAGGAGGTCACAGCATCATCATGCCAGTCGCGGCAGCTTTTTCACCCGGGCCGGGTTTGCCCTGTTGCCGCCACTGCGAAGTCCACAACGAAAAAACGGCCCCGGGCTGATGCCCGGGACCGTTTCATGGTGACCCCAGCGGGATTCGAACCCGCGTTACCGCCGTGAGAGGGCAGCGTACTAGGCCGCTATACGATGGGGCCGCGTACTTCCAGGAAGTTTTCACTTCCATCCGGCGCCAGGCCGGTTTGCTAAGTGAGTATTTCATACACTCAGCGCTTGTTTCAAATCGGCGAACCGAATCAAAACCACTGATTTGCCGCGGTTAGCCTGCGACCAAACAGAGCTGGGATACCAGGACTCGAACCTAGAATGACGGTACCAGAAACCGTAGTGTTGCCAATTACACCATATCCCAATGATACTTTCGGGCCGGAGTTTCGGGCTTCAAGCCGCGCTCCGTGCGCCTCAGCACGAGAAATTACTTTACCCGAGACTTTGGGCTGGCACAAATCGGCGCCGGTGGCCCGGATACGAGGCCTGGCCAGATCACCCAGAATGAGTCTACTCCCACTAAATTACCCGCGAGTAACCAAGCCTTCGATCGATCACGACGCGCCAGTCAGTGGCATGAAGCTGGACTGCCCCCAGATTAAGAACTTGACCGCCATTCCTTGCCCCTGACGCGGCCCTGCTTGTTGGATCGCTTGCCAGACGCTCCGAATGCTCCCGCCAGAAAAGCTTATCCTCGCGAACCAGGTCCCGTGTGCCGTCCTGGGTGACGACGTAGCCGGTCACCACTTCGCAACCCAGCCCTTGTTGCTGGATCCTGATTGCTTGAACCATTTAATTCTCCCAGCGACGCCGGTTACGTCGACGTACTCGGAGCCGATAGGCGCGATGACTACGCCCTCCGGCGACCCTTTTCCGGTGCTCGAGGTGATCCCAGTGATGCCGACCGTGATCTTTTCGGTCGCCACATCGGACCATCGGGCGGATGACTGCCCGAGAGCCTGCGTGCCGTCCGCGCCTGGCACGACGGCGCCGGAGGAACCGCTGATTAGCAGCCTGACCAATCCGACGGATTCGTCGGTGACCGTGTAGCCCAGCCCGCCGCCGGCGACGTTGCCGTGGCTCCATCTGTGTGTGCCGAGGTCTTCGAACGCGACCCGCGCTCCAGTAGTACCCCCGTAAATCACATCAAAACCTGGAGTCAGACCTGAGTTGTCGCGGAAGAGTCGGCCGTCCGGGGCGTAATAGACGCCTCGACCGACATAGTTGCGCACGTCAACACTCGTGCTGCCGACCATCGCAATTGGGCCGTTGTAGATCATTTTCGAGCCGTTGCCAGCCGAGAATGCCTTATCGATGATAAGAACCTCTGGACCACGGGCATCTTCCTGGTATACCGCTAGGGCTTTGATCTCGACGAATGCGCCCCGCTCGGTCGTGTTCTCCATCTGAAACAGCGGTTCGTTGCGGACGCGCCGTGTGTTCAGATACGGGATAGTTACGAGGTCGTTCATGTTCGAGAAATGCAAGCGAACGTCAGAATGAGATCCGCCGTCGAACTCGCCACTGATTACGCCACCGAAGTCGTCGGCCCAAATCATACCTGTACTCATCCGGGCGTCGACGGGGTCGTGTTCGCCATGGGTTTTCTGGTCGTTGATGTGGAACTGGATTCCACCGACGACGGCGACACCAAGTCCGGCGTACGCTTCGATGTGAATGTTGGTCCATTTGACGTCGGTGTTGGTCGCGCCGAGCCGCCCCGCACGGTCTGGGGTGTAGACGTCCATCACCGCCATCGCGAAGGGGGTCTTTGTGACGGCCAAGGTTGCGGTCACGTCGAGCGTGACCTGCGTCGGGCTACCATAGGCGGTGATTGTGGCCCGCAGTAGCCCCGGGCCGAACGGGCCTTGCTTGGCGTTACGAATGTGGATCACCCTCCCAACGTCGTCAGCCCGGAAGCAAGGTCCATTCGCCGTCAGCGTCTGGCTGCCGGCGGTCATCGTCGCCAGGGCGGCGTCGAAGTTGCCCTTCGCCCCTGTGGCGTCGAGCGCCGGCGTCGCGACCGTGTCAATCACTGCATGGGTGCTGTCTATGGTGGAGGCGATCCGATACATGATCCGCATGTCGCTGTTCGAAGGTGCCAGGAAGAACAACATCCCAACGTCGCTGGCGCCAAATAATGGCGCCGAAGCCGTGATTATGCCTGTGGCCGCGACGACGGTGAAAGACAGCCCATTGGTGGATTTGTAAAGGAAGTTCCGGCCTCCATAATAGGAGACCGTATCCACGGCGCGAATGTTCTGCAAAGAGCTGCCCCGGAAATGGGTGTTGTTGGAAGGACCGAATTTGACGTGCTCCATGGTCGACTCGGACCAGCCGCCATTGTTCATGAAAACCGGGTTCACGCCGCCGTCCCGGCTCACGGACCGAAACTGAAGATTCGCGTAGCTAGTCGGGGATGACCGGTCAGCATACGCCGGGTCATAGTTTTTGATGAGTGATTTCTCCGCGCCATAGAAATCCGACACCAGCCAGGTGTTCTCGCGAGACTCACCGATGATGCTGATCGGTTTGCTGGCCGAGTTGATTCGCCAGATATTCCACTCGTCACTGAACCGGTACTTGCCGTCCGGGATGTAAAGTGACCGGCCGAAGGCGAGGGCGGCGTTGAAAGCAGCCTGGAAGGGACCTAGATTATCAGTTCCCTTCCCCGTACCGGATTCCCAGTCACCTTTGGCGCCGTAGTCGGTGACGCAGATCCGCTGCTCACCCTGTCCAACGGCGTTCGCACCATTGTTAGACCTGCCGGCATAAGCGGCCGATAGATTGGGAAGTTGGGCAGTAGGGATTTTGGAGTCGGTGTCCAGTGTGGCCACACCCGACGCCACGCCTTTTTCCGCGACCGGAACGTACGCGGGCGGCTTGTCGCCTGCGGCATAGGCCCGGTTAGTTCCCATACCCGAGACCGTGGAAACGCCTGTGAAGGCAGCTATCAAGCTTCCGGATGTGAGCAGCCGACGGCGCAGAACGCCGGCGTGGAGCGCGGGCGACGCCGACTGTTCGCAATCTTCACTCTTATTAGCCACGGCTGCACCTCACTATGACTGGCTGAGCCACATCGACGATTGTTCTCAGCATCAGCAATCAGCCCTTTCAAACTAGTGTTTCCTCGTCCCCAAAAACTATTTGCTAGGCTTTTTGTGAACCACAGTGGAGGCTACGTGTCTATTTGATAGGGACTACCTGTTTCCAACGCTCGAGTACTGTCGCCGTGTCCGGCCAGCCGCTTAATTCCACGGCCAGGATGACACCACTATCGGGCCCGCTGGCGCCTTTCCAAGACAGGCGCCACCGAAGGCAGGAGTAGCGCGGCCGGCGGTCAGACAATGCGGCCGGGTGGCCGGCCGCTGCGATACCCGAGGTGACCTTGGACCGTCGAAATCCGGTGCCGGCAACCCCTCTTGTTGAGCCAGCCGCCCACCAGTCCTGCCGACGTCGAACCTTCAGCGCCCACGAGCCTGCGGTCGCCACAGTTGGAGTCTCCTCAGAGGCGGTCCCGAAAAGGCGGACGCCTTCGACATAGATGGTCCCATCAGGCATGGCCCCCTCACGGTGTCCGGGCCAGACCGGACGTACGGTGCGTTCCAGGCCGGTGCCCTCGAGCTTTGCCCGCTGATAGTCAAGACCGTAGTTGCAGACGGCACTCTAGGAAATGCCGGCCGCGTCCAACAGGTCCAGGAGCGACAGCACGTCCGCGGCAGCGCGATTCACGCCGGAGTTCCCAGGGCGGCACGTCCCCGCACGAGCCGGCGGTCGTTGAAGGTCAGCTCCCCCGCCAAGTACCTCCAACTGGGGCAGTTCCATGCCCGGGCAGCATGAACCGAAGTGCGAGGCCCCCGCGCTCTACTCCGCGGCCAGCTGGCTTGCCCGGAAGGTAGCGTCCCCGGCCTTCTGTTCGTCGCCTAGCCGCTCATAAATTCCCGCCAGGATAAGCCAAGGCGTGTCCGAGGAAGGGTCCAGGGTTGTCGCCTTCTCAAGGTCTTCGATGCTGTCATCGACTAATCCAAGCCCGAAGTTTGCTACTCCGCGTTGAACGAACACGCCAGCCGAGTACGGAGCCCGAACAGCCAATTCATCCAGCCGGGCCTTGGCTGCTAACACATCCCCGCTATACAAAGAACGAATAGCCGTTGCAAGGCCTGCTTCCAATGATTTCGGGGTACCGTCCAGTGCCCGGGCGCCCCATCTCACGGCACCGAATGCCGCCGTCGAATCCCCGCTGGTTGCCGGTCCGGCGAACGCCTGCGCTGCCAGAAGGCTGGTGTCGCTGTCCCACGGGCGGAGGCTGAGCGCAGCTTGGAAGGACTCCTCGGCGCCTGCCATGTCACCGGCGCGGGTGGCGCGCACGCCCTCAGCCATCCGCCACGCAGCTGCAGCGGCGGGAACGGTGATCGTCAGGGCCACGACAGCGGAAGCCACTCCGGCCGACTGGGCTAACGCTTGGGCACCCTTGAGATCCATGCTGACAAGACCTCCACAGATGAAGGCGACCAGCCCCGTGGTCCCCGGTGACGTGAAATGCGTCAGCAGCGCGAGAGCGTAGGCAACTACAGCCACCAACGCGACGGTCAACTGCTGGCGCTGCGCAGGCTCCGCTGTATTTCGAATTCGGAGCACGGCAATCCGAATAAAGAGAATGGCGAACCCGACTGAAATCAATAGCAGCACCAGAAGTTTGGCCCAGACACCGAAAGTGCCCTCCCGATTGAAAGGCAAGGGCAGCTGCGGAAATCATAATAATGCTCAGAATTGCAAAGAGGATGCGGCTCCACGCCATTCGGAAATGCTCTGTCATCAGACTCAATCCTGGTGCCACAACCCACTCCGCCTAAAGCCGGGCGCACAAACGAAACTTGAATCTCGTGGAAGCTTGGCCATTCGCTTTTGATGCGCAGGCAATTTTGAAGAAACTTTGTTTTACAAAACTACCTGACGGCAACACTGAGACGTTATTTTTGACAACTGAAGGCTGGACCGGCGTCGTCGCTAGTGACAGCACTTTGTTGGGGAGAAGAATGCTCGAACAGTGGCAGCCTGCCGTACGCCTTGGCTGCCACTGCACAACACAAGAGAGGGTCCGTCAGGATTACCTGGCGGACCTCTCTTTTTGTTAACCCAGCAGCTGCCCCAGCGACCTGACCTCGTGGCCGGCGAAATCCGGTGCCGGCTCCCCCACCCTGTTGAGCCAGACGCCTATCAGCCCTGCCGCCGTCGAACCTTCAGCGTCCAGCATCCTGTTGTCTCCCACGTAGAGAGTCTCCTCCGGGACAGTCCCCAACAGGCGGACGCCTTCAAGGTAAATGGCCGGCTCGGGTTTGGCGACCCCTACGGTGTCCGTGCCAACCAGTCGCAAGACGCGGTCCAGGCCAGCGCCATCCAGCTTGGCCCGCTGGTAGTCGTGCACGTTGTTGCTAACGGCGCCGTAGGGGATACCGGCAGCGTCCAGCACGTCCAGGAGCGGCAGCACGTCCTCAAAGGCGCGCACATACGTGGGCTGCAGCCGGCTGTAGGCCGAGAGCCACCCGTGCGCTTCTTCGCCGTCGGCAAGATCCACGCCGAAGTGCCCCAGGGCGGCGCGACCCCGCAGGAGGCGCTGGTCGTTGAAGGTCAGCTCCCCCGCGATGTACCTGTCGTAGTAGTGCGTGGTCTCGTGCGTGAAGATCCTGCCGAAACGCTCCCACCCTCTCTGGTCCAGACCGGGCAGGAGGTGTTCGCTGACCTCGCGCAGGGCTGTGGTCATGGCGTATTCAAGGTCCACCAGGGTGTCGTCGATGTCGAACAGGACGCCCCGGATGGTCCCGAAGCGCGACTGCAGGACTCCGCCAGAAGTGGTGCCGGTGGCGGACATCAGCCGCGGAAGGTGCGGAGCCGGCTCAGGGACGAGTCTTTGCCCAGGATCACCATGGATTCGAAGAGCGGCGGCGAGATCCGGCGCCCGGAGATGGCCGTGCGCACAGGACCGAAGGCCAGCCGCGGCTTCAGCCCGAGGTCCTCCACCAGTGCCTGCTTCAGGGCCCTCTGGATCTCCTCCGGGTTCCAGTCCTGAACAGGCTCAAGCACCGCCAGTGCGGCGTCCAGTACTTCGGTCAGGTTGGCGGGCAGGCCCTTGCGGGCATCGTCCGCGACGTCGATCGCGTCGTCGGCCTTGAACAGGAAGGCGAGCATCTCGGGGGCTTCCCCCAGCAGGGTGATCCGCTCCTGGACCAGGGGTGCGGCCTCGGTGAGGATCTCTTCCTCCCGGTCCGTGAGGATCTCCCCCACCAGGTCCGCGGCCCGAAGGTACGGCACCAGGCGCGCACGGAAATCGGCGGCCTCAAGCAGCCGGACGTGCGTGCCGTTGATGGCCTCTGCCTTCTTCAGGTCAAAACGTGCCGGGTTGGCCAGCACATCGTGGATATCGAAGTGCTCCACCAGCTGCTTGACTGTGAAGATGTCCTCATCGGCGCTCAGCGACCAGCCCAGCAGGGACAGGTAGTTCAGCAGGCCCTCGGGAATGAAGCCGCGTTCGCGGTGCAGGAACAGGCTGGATTCCGGGTCGCGCTTGGAGAGCTTCTTGTTGCCCTGGCCCATGACATAGGGAAGGTGGCCGAATTCCGGCATGTACTCGGCCACGCCGATGGCGTAGAGCGCACGGTACAGGGCGATCTGGCGGGGCGTGGAGCTAAGCAGATCTTCGCCGCGCAGCACGTGGGTGATCCCCATCAGGGCATCGTCCACAGGGTTCACCAGCGTGTACAACGGTGCACCGTTGGCACGGACCACCGCGAAGTCCGGCACAGAGCCGGCCTTGAACGTGATTTCGCCGCGGACCAGGTCCTTGAACGTCAGGTCCTCGTCCGGCATCCGCAGGCGCAGCACGGCCTGGCGGCCTTCTGCCTTGTACTGGGCCAGCTGTTCCTCGGTGATGTGCCGGTCAAACCCGTCATACCCCAGCTTGGGGTCGCGGGACGCCGCACGGTGGCGGGCTTCGATTTCAGCCGGTGTGGAGTAGGACTCGTAAATGTGGCCGCCGGCCTTCAGCCGCGCGATGACGTCCTGGTAGATGTCGCTGCGCTGGGACTGGCGATAGGGCTCGTGTGGGCCGCCCACCTCGACTCCCTCGTCCCAGCTGATGCCCAGCCACTTCAGCGCGTCCAGCAGCTGGTGGTAGCTTTCCTCGCTATCCCGCGCCGAGTCCGTGTCCTCGATGCGGAAGACCAAGGTTCCCTTGGTATGCCGGGCATAGGCCCAGTTGAACAGCGCCGTCCGGATCAGGCCAACGTGCGGGGTTCCAGTGGGTGACGGGCAGAAACGCACGCGGACCGGAGTATCGGCAGTGACGGAAGGGATGGCGGCAGGGTTCAGCGCGGAGGCAGTAGTCATAGTGGTTCCAACTTTACCCGTCAGCGGCGGACCACCGGGTTGGACAGGCGACCGATGCCCTCGATCTCCACGTCGTAGCGGTCCCCTGCTGTGACGAGGTCGACGCCGGCCGGAGTGCCGGTCATGATGACATCGCCCGGGAGCAAGGTGAAGGCCTGAGACACGATGGAGACGATTTCCCGGACGCCGCGGATCATCTGGCTGGTGCTGCCGTCTTGGCGCAGTTCGCCGTTGAGCCAGCCTTTGATGGCCAGGTCCTCGGTGTCCAGCTCGGTCTCGATCCAGGGTCCGAGGGGTGCGGACGTGTCGAAGCCCTTGGCCCGGGCCCACTGAAGATCCGTTTTCTGGACGTCGCGGGCCGTGAGGTCGTTGCCGCAGGTGTAGCCGAAGATGACGTCATCGACGCGATCCTCCGGGACGTCCTTGCAGATCCGGCCAATGACCACACACAGCTCGGCCTCGAACGAAACTTCATCGGAGAAATCCGGCAGCACAATGGGGTCACCGGGTCCGATAACGGAAGTGTTCGGCTTCAGGAACAGCAGCGGCTGCTGCGGGACTTCATTGCCCAGTTCGGCGGCGTGCTCGGCGAAGTTGCGGCCCACGCCGATTACCTTGCTGCGGGGAATGATCGGCGCCAGGAGCCGGACGTCTTCGAGCTTGTGCTTGACGTGGGTACGCTCCACCCCGTTGAAGAAGGGGTCGCCGTTGATGACAGTGATTTCCTCACTGCCGGGCTCGCCTTCAACAACGCCGTAGAGGGGATCAGAATCGACTACAAACCTGGCAATACGCATGGTTGCTAGCCTACCGTCTTGAGCGGGCGCCCCTGCCTTGCGTCATGTCCTCAGGTCAGGCGCCGGGCAGTCCACGGAGGTAGTCGAGCTGCGCGGCAACCGACATTTCGGCTGCCCGCCGAACGGAAGGGTCGACGTCGGCGTACACGTCGTCTGCCACGTCCGCCACCGTGGCGTCCCCGCCGAGCCGGACCAGCGCCGCGCGGATCTGCGCCAGCCGCTCGTGCCGGTGCTCGCGGTAGGCGCGGATGATGGCCGCCAGGGAGGGCAGGACCGGACCGTGTGCCGGCAGGACGGTGGCCTGACCAAGGGCTTCGAGCCGGTCCAGGGACTCGAGGTAGTCCCCCAGCCTGCCGTCCGGGTAGTCCAGCATCGTGGTGCCGCGGCCCAGGATCGTGTCGCCGGTCAGTACGGAACCGTGCGGGCCGTCGTCGGGAAGGTGGAAGCAGACGGAATCGGAAGTGTGGCCCGGCGTGGCCAGGACCTGGACCCTCACTCCGGCCGCTTGGATGGATTCGCCGTCCTGCAGGGGTTCGCCGCCGCCGTGGCAGTGCCGGGGATCGGCGGCACGGACCGGGGCTCCGGTGAGCTCATGGAGCCGCAGGGAGCCCGCAGTGTGGTCGGCGTGCCGGTGCGTCACGAGGATGAGTTCCACAGGGCCTGTGTCCGCGACTCGGCGGAGGTGGCCGTCGTCCGCGGGGCCCGGATCCACCACCACCGATGAGGCGCCTCCTGGGGCGGAGATGACGTACGAATTGGTGCCGTCCAGGCTCATGGGCCCGGGGTTGGGTGCCAGGAAGAAAGCCGTCAGTGGGGTGGCATCCAGTGGATTGCCGCTCAAGGTGGAGTTCACTGCACCATCTTCGCATCAGGCCGGCACGGAATAACCGCACCCCCGGCGCAGGTTATGGCTGGTGAACCCAACGCTAAGAGAGAGCATCCAGGCACACGCATGAGCACTACACCCACCATCTCGTTATCCGACCTGCTGTCCGGCGCCGACGCCGCCGGACATGATCACGCACTGACCGAGAAGAACAGCGGTCTGCAGCACATCCACAACCACGCGACGGGCACCATTGTTTGGTTCCCAACGTGGCAGAAGTTCCGTGAGACCACGGACTGGAGCGAGGCGGTGGACGGTGTCGCCGAGGATCTCCGGTCGGGTTCAGGGTCCGTCGAAGAATGGGCGGCCACCTTTCTGGCTGAAGACCTGGCCATACTTCTGGAGCGCGCTGCTGCCTCCAGCGACGCAAACATTTTTGTCCAGGAGAATCTCACGCACCATCTGACCCGGACCTGGGCTGTGGCCGATGCCGTCGCGAAGGCAGCAGGGACGGCTCTGCCCACCGGCGGCACCAAACCGGCCATCTTTGCCGACTATCCCTATGACGTTTACGCGCAGGATGGCGGGGCCTTCGCCACCGCACTCTGGAACGACGTCATCGACGCCCGCCGCACCCGTGCCCTCGCCGACGAAACGGCGCGCAAAGCCCTGAAGCCGGTCTCCCGCAAGGCCCTGAAGAACGCATCCCGGAAGGCCGCCCGCCGCTAAAGAACAACGCGGGGTCACTTAGCGCCCATCCCGATGCGGTTAATGGGCGCTAAGTGACCCCGCGTTGTGGTGGTCGGGTGCGACTGTGGTGCTTACGCGAGCCGGGTCAGCCAGCCGTGGGTATCCGGTACGGTTCCGGTCTGGATGCCCAGAAGCTGTGCACGGATGGCCATGGTGGTCTCCCCCGCTTTCGCGTCCTCGGAGCCGATGAATTCGGTAGTGTCCTTCAGGACTCCGATCGGGGTGATCACGGCTGCTGTGCCGCAGGCGAAGACCTCCGTGATCTCGCCGGAGGTAACGCCGTCGCGCCATTCATCAAGGGTGATCTTGCGCTCAGTCACTTCACGGCCCATGTCCTTGGCCACCTGCATGACGGACATGCGGGTCACGCCTTCCAGGATGGTCCCGCTCAGCGCTGGAGTGACCAGCGAGCCGTCCTTCATCACGAAGAAAACGTTCATGCCGCCGAGCTCTTCTACGGCGTTGTCGTTGAACTGGTCCAGGAAGAGGACCTGCTTGCAGCCGTTGGCTTCAGCCTCCTGCTGGGCGATGAGGGAGGCGGCGTAGTTGCCGCCGCACTTGGCGGCACCGGTGCCGCCGCGGCCTGCGCGGGCGTACTCGCGGGAGATCCAGATGGACACGGGCTTGAGCTCGCCGCCGAAGTAGTTGCCGGCGGGCGATGCGATCACCCGGAAGGACACCTCACGCGCTGCGCGGACACCCAGGAACGCCTCCGTGGCGATCATGAACGGGCGCAGGTACAGGGCCTCGCCGTCACCGGCGGGAACCCATTCCTTGTCCGCTTGCACCAGTTCCCGGATCGCGCCCAGGAAGTATTCCTCGGGCAGTTCCGGAAGTGCAAGGCGTCGCGCCGACTTGTTCAGGCGGGCCGCGTTGGCTTCCGGACGGAAGGTCCAAATGGAGCCGTCAGCGTGGCGGTATGCCTTGAGGCCTTCGAAGATCTCCTGGCCGTAGTGCAGCACTGCGGCGGACGGGTCCAGGGAAATGGGTCCGTAGGCCTCAACGCGCGCGTTATGCCAGCCGCCTTCGCCTTGCTCGTCGACGCTGTAGTCAACGACCGCGGTGTGGTCGGTGAAGTAGTTGCCAAATCCCGGGTTCGCCAGGATGGCTGCACGCTCCTCAGCTGACTTCGGGGTTGCCGAGAGCTGATGGTTAAATTCGACGCCATGGGCGGTCTGAGTCATGGTTCCTCCACGATCGGCTGCCTTCAGAATGCGGTTCAGCACTGAACCGCAGGGCAGCATTTGGTGATTCGAAACTAGCTTACGCCGGTTAACCGAGTCTCAAGAGCGCACGGTCTAAAGCGCTGCTGCGATGGCGTCCCCGACGGCGCTGGTACTGCGGGCGCCGCCGTCGCGGGTTTCGACGTCGGCGATCACCGCAGCTTCGATCCTGCGGGCCGCGGCGTTGTAACCGAGGTGGTCCAGCAGGAGCACTGCGGACAGGATGGCCGCAGTGGGATCGGCCTTCTGCTGGCCGGCGATATCCGGGGCCGAGCCGTGGACCGGTTCAAACATGGACGGGGCGGTGCGGTCCATGTTGATGTTTCCGGACGCCGCCAGCCCGATGCCGCCGGTAATGGCTGCAGCGAGGTCAGTGAGGATGTCGCCGAAGAGGTTGTCGGTGACAATGACATCGAAGCGGGAGGGGTCCGTGACCATAAAGATGGTGGCCGCATCAACGTGCAGGTAGTCGTGGGTGACCTCGGGGAATTCCGGGGCCACCGCCTCGACGGTGCGCTTCCACAGGTGGCCGGCGTAGACCAGGACGTTGTGCTTGTGCACCAGGGTGACATGCTTGCGTTCGCGGGCGCTGGCGCGGCGGAAGGCGTCGCGGACTACGCGCTCCACGCCGTAGGCCGTGTTCAGTGAGACCTCGGTGGCCACCTCGTGCGGTGTGCCGCTGCGAAGGGAGCCGCCGTTGCCCACGTACGGGCCCTCGGTCCCCTCGCGGACGACGATGAAATCGATAACGCCGGGGTTCGCCAGCGGGCTGCCCACCGTTCCGTACAGCCGCGACGGCCGCAGGTTCACGTAGTGGTCCAGGCTGAAGCGGAGCTTGAGCAGCATCTCCCGCTCGATGATGCCGGACGGAATCCGGGTGTCGCCGGGGGCTGCACCCACCGCACCGAAGAGGATCGCGTCCCTCGTGCGCAGGTCGGCGAGGACTTCATCCGGAAGGGTCTCGCCGGTGGCCAGCCAGTGCTCGGCGCCTAGCTTGTAGTGGGTCTGCTCGAGGACAACGCCTTGGGCGGCGACAGCCTTTTCGAGGACTTTCAGTGCCTCGGCAATGACCTCTGGGCCAATGCCGTCACCGGGAATGACAGCGAGATTGATCGTGGATGCGCTCATGCTCCAAGAATATTAAGATCATCCGCATGCCGGACAATCAGTCTCATTTGTTGAGACGAAGGGCTGGGTCCTCCGGCGAGGCCACCACCACTACGTTGGTGCCCCAGAAATCACCCGCGTAACAGGAAATGAGGACCAGCCTGTTCGGTGCCACTTGCCAGATGGGGCTGTCCTTGAGGCCGGACTTGACGTACGTGGTTACCGCATCCACCAGGTAGGCCACTTCGCCCGTGGCTGTGGCCACTGTCAGCCTGTCACCTGGCGCCGCCTTGGCGCTCAGGTGGTTGAAGGGCGCGTCCCTGTCCGTCCAGCTGTGGCCGGCGATATAGGTGGTGTTGACCGAGCCGGCCCCGGGCACACCGTAGGGCGTGAGCCAGTAGCCGTCCATGGTGGGCGGCGGCACGATGGTCTGGGTGGCCTGGTCCTCGCCGGTGGGCTCGAGCGGATGGATCACCACATCGATGTCTGCAGCCGGGTACACCAGTCTCTCGGGCGGCGACGCTGCCGGACCGACCGGGACCGGGGCGCTCGTGGCCACCGAGGGTGTGGGTGTAGGTGTGGATGATGCTTGAGTCGGGGCCGTCTGCTGCACAGCAATCCCGGTTTCCGCTGGCGATGGCGTCGGCCCGGCCAGGAACGGAAGAAATGCGAACGCCAGGTAGGCCAGAGCGCCAGAGAGCACCACAAAAACGATACTCTTGGCGGTGAAGAGCCTTCCTTCGATGTCCATGGTGACCCCGCATTTCATTCGGATTTACCTGGTTTGCCGGCAGGCGCCGTGCCCTTGCGGCCACGGCGGCTGCCGGTGATTCAAACAGCGCCCCTGCGGGCGCCAGTAGCCGGCGTCATTCCTTCCGGGGACCGGCCACGGTACCGTTTGCTGCCAGGGACTTGCGGGCAACCACTCCCGCTGCAGCGAGCAACATTACGACGATGCCGGCGGCCCAGGGGGCGATGCCAACATCAGCGGAACCTGCCACTGCAGTCTGGACATTGAAGCCAGGGTTGTTGGCAACAACGGCACCTGCACCCGTCGGCGTTCCGACTACTGCCCCTCTGGGAGTTTCGACCGGCGTCTCCGGAGTGACTACCGGGGGAACAACCGGGGTGACTACCGGCGGTTCTTCTGGGGTGACTACCGGCGGTACCTCCCCGGAGCAGGTGCAGGGCTCGCAACCGTTGTTGTAGATCTCTTGCCCTGCCTCGCCCCAGTTCTGGCCGCCCGGCAAACTGTCACTTGGAGGAATGATGTCTTCGCCGTTCTGGTGCCCCGCGTGGGCCTCCACCGCATGCACGTCAACCGTGATGGACACGTAGGGGTTGGTTGCCGAGCCAGTGGCGTGGCAGATGGTGATCTTGTGATCGCCATGGCCGTTGCCGTCCGGCTCGTTTGGTGCCGCGCAGCCGGCATTCCAGATATCTAGCTTGTCAACGTTCTGGCCCTCGGGAAGTACTTTCCCGTCGTTAGCCGGAATGATGTCCTCATCGTACTGGTGTCCCACGTGGCCGTTGAGCCCGTTGAGGTTGATGGTCACCGACACGTAGGGGTTGGTTGCCGAGCCTGTGGCGTGGCAGATGGTGATCTTTTTCTCATCCTCGGAAGGCGACGCGGTGGCCGGCGCTGTGGCACCCAATAGCGCAAGACCCGCGACACCAAAAGCGGCAAGGATCCGTTTCATTTCCGTCTCCATCCATTGTCTGATCCAAACAGATCCGACAAACGGGAGAACGGCGCCATCCCCGATACGGAGGACAAAAGGCAAACACACAGCATCGGGGGTTGACGGTTCTCCCAGATGCGAATCATCAGTTTTGCTAACCGGACAAGGCTAGACAGGCGGCTAGTAACAAGTCGCCAGTACTCACTACCCGCCTTCCGGGCCAGGTCCTACTGCCGGCCCCGGAACCGTACTCAGTACCCGCCTGTCACGGCAGGCCCTGCTTACGGGCCCCGGAAGCGCTACTCAGACCGCGTACAAACAAGTAGCCAACCCAGAGTGGCCTAGGCTTCGGCCGGCTCCTCGTACTTGGGGAAGACGGGAGCCGGAGCGGGCAACGGAGTACCCGCGGCAATCGGCGTGGTGAGCGCGGCGAACTGGCGGGATCCGCCGTCGGGCTGTCCCAGGGTGTCCAACAGTGCGGCGGTGGCGGCGGGCATCACGGGCTGGGCCAGGATGGCGACGATGCGCAGCACTTCCAGCGTCACGTACAGGACAGTGTTCATGCGTTCGACGTCGGTCTTCCGCAGCACCCAGGGGGCCTGTTCGGCGAAGTAGGCGTTGGTGTCCCCCAGGACGCCCCAGATTGCCTCCAGCGCGCGGCTGAATTCCTGCTTTTCGAAGGCCGCGCGGGCCGTTTCGAGGAGGCCGTTGGCCTGCTGCAGGATCGCGGTGTCTTCAGCCGTGAAGGAACCCGGAACCGGGACCCGGCCCTCGCAGTTCTTGGCCACCATGGACAGCGAACGCTGCGCCAGGTTGCCGAAGTTGTTGGCCAGGTCCGAGTTCATGCGGCCCACGATGGCCTCATGGTTGTAGCTGCCGTCGGCACCGAACGGGACCTCGCGGAGGAAAAAGAAGCGTACCTGGTCCAGGCCGTACTGCGCCACGAAGTCCGCCGGCGCCACCACGTTGCCGAGGGACTTGGACATCTTCACGCCGTTGTTGTGCAGGAAGCCGTGGATCATCACGCGCTTGGGCAGTTCAATGCCTGCGCTCATCAGGAACGCCGGCCAGTAGATGGCGTGGAACCGTGAGATGTCCTTGCCGATCACGTGTACGTCGGCGGGCCAGAACTTCTTGAACGATTCCGACTCGACGTCCGGGTAGCCGACGCCGGTCAGGTAGTTGGTGAGCGCGTCAACCCAGACATACATCACGTGCTTGTCGTTGCCGGGGACGGGGACGCCCCAGTCGAAGGTGGTGCGGCTGATCGACAGGTCTTCGAGGCCGCGCTTGACGAAGCTGATGACCTCGTTGAAGCGGGACTGCGGTGCACCGAATTCCGGCTGGGCCTCGTACAGCGCCAGCAGGCGGTCCTGGTAGGAGGACAGCCGGAAGAAGTAGCTCTCCTCAGCCGTCCACGTCACCTCGGTGTCCGTCTCCTTCGAGTACCGCGCGCCGTCGTCCTTGACCACGGTGTCGTCCTCGACGTAGAAGGCCTCGTCCCGGACCGAGTACCAGCCCTCGTACTTGGAGAGGTAGATATCGCCGTTGGCTTCCATCTTCTTCCAGATAGCCTGCGACGCAGCGTAGTGGTCAGCGTCCGTGGTCCGGATGAAGCGGTCGTAGGTGATCCCCAGCGCGGCGTGCGCAGACTTGTAGACTTCCGCGTTGCGGTCCACCAGCTCCTTGGGCGTGAGGCCTTCCTTCTCGGCCGCCTGCGCAATCTTCATGCCGTGCTCATCCGTGCCCGTCAGGAACATCACGTCAAAACCGTCAAGCCGCTTGAAGCGCGCCATGGCGTCGGTGGCGATGTACTCATAGGCATGCCCGATGTGCGGAACACCGTTCGGGTAGGTGATGGCCGTGGTGATGTAGAACGGGGTTTTGGCTGTTGCGCTCACGTGCGGACGTTACCTTTGGTGCGAAGGGGTAGGGCTAGATCAGTTCAGTCAGCGTATCGCTCAGGCGGACCAGCTCGTGGTCGTGTGAAGCGACCAGTACTGCGATTCCGTCCGAGGTGGTGTCCTTAAGGATGCTGATGATGCGGTTGGCGGAGGCCCGGTCCAGGCTTGCCGTGGGCTCATCGACCACCAGCACACGCGTGCCCAGGATCAGGGCGCGGGCAATCGCCACACGCTGGCGTTCACCACCGGACAGCTGGGCCGGGCGGTGCCGCATGCGCCGGCCCAGGCCTACCAGGTCCAGGAGGTCCTTGGCCATGTCGCGGCGCTGGTCCACCTCGCCGTCGGGCACGGCCGGCAGGAGGACGTTTTCGAGGGCGCTCATCCCGTCGATCAGGGCACCGCCCTGGTCCACGTAGCCGATCAGGGCCCGACGGCGGTCGGCGATTTCGTCGTCGCCCATGCTTTCGAGGGAATCGCCTTCCCAGAAGACGCGGCCCGACGTCGGCAGGGTCAGGCCCGCGCCGACGGTCAGGATGCTGGTCTTGCCCGATCCGCTTCGGCCGGCCACGCAGTGCATCTCGCCGGCGTGCAGCGTGAGGTCGAAACCCTCCACAACGCTGACTGCTTCGGCACCGCCCTTGCCGCCGCCGTAGCGGATGGTGATGCCGCTCAGTTCCAGCGGGGTCCCGTGGTCCGCGGCCTTGACGATGGTGTTGGCTCGGGTCTGCAGGTGCGGCTCAGCCAGGCCGGACCTCCGGCTCCGGTGAACATTCGTCTCGTTTGTCATTGGACCACTTTCGTTGCAATCGGTATCCAGCAAAGTACAGCCACCAGGCCGGCGACTCCGGCCCACAGCGCGGCATACGGGGCAAGAAGCAGCCCGATGCCCAGCGCGCCCAGGACGCCCAGCGGCAGTGCCACCGTGCCCACCAGCGCGTTTTCGAAGAGACGGACCTGGCGCAGCATGTCCGGGTTCCAGCCCATGGCCTCAAGGATGCCCAGGTACTGGCGTTTGGCGTTCAGCTCAAACCTGCCGGTAACCAACGTCAGGGTGAGGCCCACTGCGACGCCGGCGAGGGCCAGGAGCATGCTGGGCAGCGCCACGCTTGCTGCGGCCAGCCCGCTGAGCGCACTCGCGCCCGCTGCACGGGGGATGTCTATAAGCAAGGCAACCAGCCCGCCCACTGCGGCTCCGAAAACGCCCACCGCGACGGCCAAGGACAGGGTATTGAACTTGTTTGTGCTGAGCTGCCGGTTGGCAAACGTCAGTGGAGAGTCCACCGGGATCAGCCGCTCGTCGTGCTGCGGTTCCTGGTCCACCTCATCGCGGTGACGCAGCTGTTGCGCGGCGAAGAAGGCTGCTGCCGCATACAGGACCAGGACGGAGGCCGAGACGATGGCTGTGGTCACGCTCCAGCTCACCAGGCTCAGGACGATCCCGGCTACCGCGAGCAGCGCAGCGCCGACACCGAATTCCTCGAGCACCCAGTTCCTGATGCGCACCTGGGTCCAGCCCATGGCGCGGAGGGTTCCTGCTTCACGTTTGCGTTTCCGGATGTAGCTGACGGTGGAAGCGCCGGTCAGCAGCGCGGCTCCGCAGAGGGTGAGGAAGAGCAGCGTGATGTTTGTCCCGGTCAGCGAACCGGAGACGGCGTCGGCAGCGTTCTTCCGGACCCAGGACTGCTGGACGGTGCCCAGCGCTGACTCCTTGCCGGCGTCGTCCTTTGAGTATCCGGGGACAAAAATGCTGGCGTCTTCACGGGCCGAGCCGGCCACGACAGTAGCCTCAAGACCCATCTCGCGGATCTCGCTGGCAAGCTTTTCGACGTCCGGCTGGGCTTCCTTCCAGCTGCCGGGGGCCTTGGCTCGGACACGCACCGCATCGATCACGGAGGCGTTGTCCTTGTAGCCGCGGGCTGCGGCCAGGCCGTAGAAGTCGGTGATGGCGCCGGCGGACTGGCTTGCCAGTCCGGTGGCACTGAGTGAAGGCTTGAGTCCGGTGTCGGTGACCGTCTTACCGTCGGCGTCCTTGGTGAGGGTAAACGGGGTGGGGTCGTAGCCACCCAGCGGGAGGCGGTTGACGTCGCCGGCAGCCTTCTCCACGGCGGCGGGGTCAAAGGTCCCGTAAACCATGGCCAGCGGAGCCGCGAGCTTCTCCCCCGTGGCCAGGTCTTCCCGGTAGGAACGTTCATCCACGGGCTCGCGCTGCGTCTGGTCCACCGGGGCGCCGTTGGCACCCTTCTCCGGCAGCCGGTTCACGGTGACCCAGTCGCTGGGGACGGCGGTCTTCTGGACTGCGCCATTGGCCGCGGCTTCGCCGTCGGTGTATTTCGGCGCGGCAGCGAAGTCAGTGCTCCAGGTGGCCGGGGTGTAGAGCCCCTGGTTGAAGTTGCCGCCACCGCCGAGGAGGCCCGAGTGGTCGGTGGAGCCAGGCCAGGACAAAGCGAACGGGTCCTTGGACACAAACGGCAGGTAGTCCTTGCCGAGGGAACGCGTGGCGGTGCCGAGGTCCTTGACCACCTTGCCCGCGGCGTCGATCTCCTCGATCTTGACGTTGTACTTGAGGTCGAGCGAGGTGCCGGAACGGACAATCAGGGGAATGGCCTGCGAGTCCGCGGTCAGCTGTCCGCTGCGCTTGGCCTGCTGGTACTGCGTCATCAGCGGTGCCCAATATTTGAGCTTGACTCCGAGGAAGTCGGGGCCCTCGTTGAGCTCTTCCGTGCTGATGCCGTTGGTGAAGAGGCTTTCGAAGTGCCGGCCAATCGCACCCGCGTTCCGCGCGTCAGCGGGCGGAGCCTTCTCCAGCGGGGCCAGGAAGTCGCCGGCCGAGCCAAGGAGTGCGCGCTCGGAAACGGGGTCCACGGCGACCACGGACTCGGTCACTTCGGGAGACAGCGGCAGCGACACTGAAAGGTTGAACAGGTTGTGTTCGGAGCCACCGGAAGGAGCGGGGAACTTGATGCCCGTCTCGCCCGCGGGAGGTGCGATCCGGATGCTTGTGCCCCCGGCCGTCTGCTCTTCGATCAGGCGGGCCTTGCCCAGGCTGCCCTCGGCGGTGGACTTGAACAGGGTCTGCTCAGAGACGCCGTCGGAGCTGACTGCGCTGGCGGTCAGGCGGTAATTCTTGGCTTTGTCGCCAAGCACGGACTCGGCGGCGGGCCACTTGCTGGGCTCTGTGGCGCCGGCGGCCTGGTCTGTGGTGGCCGTGCCAGCCAGTCCGGAGTTGTAGCCAAGGTAGTCCATGGCGTCCAGCCGCGGAGCCTCCAGGTTCTGTGTCACGCGGGACACCAGGCTGATGGGGGCCGCCACGGACGTTCCGGAAAGCTTCCGGATGTTCTCGAGCTGGTCAAAGCTGATGCCGCCGCCGCCGTTGGCGATCTCCGGCTGCATCAGCGCCCCGGAGCCCGCCTTGGCCTGGACGAGGACGTCGTAGAGACCCCGCGAGTTCTCATCCACCGTTCGGTTTAGCGCGGCCTGAGACTGGCCTTGGACGAGGACCGACAAGCACATGGCTGCGATCAAGATGGCCGCGGTCAGCAGCAGCACTTTGCTTCTGATGAATCGCTGGACGGCGTTCATTGGGCTCCCTGAAACCTGGATTGCGTGCGCACACCGAGATCCGCAGGCGGCGGATATGAAGGATTTCCTGCCTGGTGTGCAAAAAGTATTGGCCGGTCTGCCAGCCTGGTCCCGAAACGGGACCCAGCCATTGTATGCAGACCGGCCAATCATACGTGGCCGACGTTAAGCTTCGGTCACGCGTAGTTGATGGCGGTGCGGTTCTTAGTCCTCGAGGTCCACTTCGCGGACCATCTCCGCGCCGATGCCTGCCTTGATGGCGTCAAGCACCTGCTGCGGAACGGAGCTGTCGATGGTGAGCAATGCCAGTACCTGGCCGCCTTCGGCCTGCCGTGCCACCTGCATGCCGGCAATGTTGATGTTGTTCATGCCCAGGATGTGTCCGATGGTTCCGATCACACCGGGCCGGTCTGCGTAGGCCACCACCACGAGGTGCTCGCTGATGGGGATCTCCACGTCGTAGCCGTTGACGCCGACGAGCTTCTCCACCTGCTTCGGGCCCGTGAGCGTACCTGCCACGGAGATCTGGCTGCCGTCGCTCAAAGCACCCCGGATAGTCAGGACGTTGCGGTAGTCCTCTGCTTCGGCCGTCGTGATGAGGCGGACGTTGATGCCGCGCTGTTCGGCGATGACGGGGGCGTTGACGTAGGAAACCTGTTCGGTCACCACATCGGCGAAGATGCCCTTGAGCGCGGCAAGTTCCAGGACCTTGACGTCAAGGGCCGCGATCTCGCCGGCCACCTCGACGTCAATCTGGGTCAGCGAGGCGTGGGTCAGGGCAGTGAAGATCCGGCCCAGCTTTTCGATCAGCGGGATGCCCGGGCGGACGTCGGGGGCGATCACGCCGCCGGCCACGTTTACGGCATCCGGTACGAGCTCGCCGGCCAGCGCCAAACGCACGGACTTGGCAACGGAGACGCCTGCCTTCTCCTGGGCTTCGTCGGTGGATGCGCCCAGGTGCGGGGTGACCACCACGTTGTCCAGGGCGAAGAACGGCAGGTCTGTGCTGGGCTCCTTGACGAACACGTCAACGGCCGCGCCGGCGATCTGGCGGTCCTGCAGGGCTGCGTAGAGTGCCTCTTCGTCCACGAGGCCGCCACGGGCCACGTTGACCACGTAGGCGGTGGACTTCATCTTGGTGAACGCGTCAGCGCCAAGCATGCCGACGGTTTCCGGCGTCTTGGGCATGTGGATGGTGACGAAGTCCGACTGGCTCAGGAGCTCATCCAAAGTGACGAGCCTGACGCCGAGCTGCGCGGCACGGGCCGAGGTGATGTACGGATCGTAGGCGAGGATTTCGGTGTCGAAGCCCTGGAGGCGGGCAGCAACGAGGGCGCCGATGCGGCCAAGGCCGATGATGCCGACCTTCTTCTCGAAGAGTTCAATGCCGGTGTACTTGGAGCGCTTCCATTCACCGTTTTTCAGCGCGGAGCTGGCCTGCGGGATGTGGCGTGCCAGGCTCAGGATGTGGCCAACCGTCAGTTCGGCTGCCGAAATGATGTTCGACGTCGGGGCGTTGACCACCATCACGCCGGCCTGTGTGGCGGCTTTGATGTCAACGTTGTCCAGGCCAACACCGGCGCGGGCAATGATCTTGAGATTCTTCGCGGCGGCAATGGCTTCTGCATCCACCTGCGTGGCGGAGCGGACCAGGATGGCGTCCACGTCTGCGATGGCGGCGAGCAGCTGGGTCCGGTCGGCGCCATCGGTGTGGCGGATCTCGAAGTCCGGGCCGAGGGCCTCGATGGTGGCGGGCGAAAGTTCTTCGGCGAGCAGTACTACGGGTTTTGACACGGCTGATCCTCTGCGTTGCAGTCCTGGGGATGGGAACAAGTCTAGGCTGACAGAAAGGCCGGGCTCACATTGTTAAGTGTGAGCCCGGCCTCACTGTTGCACGGTGAATGGCGCCGGAAGGGCAGACTTAGCGGGCTGCGGAGCCGTCTACGTAGTCCTCGTCCGTCTGCTGCCAGGCGAACAGGGAACGCAGCTCGCGGCCAACGGCCTCGATCGGGTGCTGCTCAGCCTTGGCACGCAGTGCCATGAACTCGGCACCGCCGTTGTCCTGGTCGTCAATGAAGCGCTTGGCGAAGGCACCACTCTGGATGTCGCCGAGGACAGCCTGCATGTTTTCCTTCACCGCGGGGGTGATGACGCGCGGGCCGGAGACGTAGTCGCCGTACTCTGCGGTGTCGGAAACGCTCCAGCGCTGCTTGGCGATGCCGCCTTCCCACATGAGGTCAACGATGAGCTTGAGCTCGTGGAGCACCTCGAAGTAGGCGATCTCCGGCTGGTAGCCGGCCTCGGTCAGGGTCTCGAAGCCGTACTGGACCAGCTGGGACACGCCGCCGCACAGCACAGCCTGCTCGCCGAAGAGGTCGGTTTCGGTCTCTTCGGTGAAGGTGGTCTTGATGACACCGGCGCGGGTGCCGCCGATGGCTTTTGCGTAGGACTTGGCCAGGTCCCAGGCTGCGCCGGAGGCGTCCTGCTCCACGGCGATGATGTCCGGGATGCCACGGCCGGCTTCGAATTCGCGGCGCACGGTGTGGCCAGGGGCCTTCGGAGCGATCAGGATGACGTCAACGCCCTCAGGCGCTTCGATGTAGCCGAAGCGGATGTTGAAGCCATGGGCGAAGGCCAGTGCCTTGCCGGGGGTCAGCTTGTCCTTGATGGACTCGTTGTAGATCGAGCGCTGGTGCTGGTCCGGTGCCAGGATCATGATGACGTCGGCCCATTCGGCGGCGTCGGAAACGGTCAGGGCCTTGAAGCCGGCTTCTTCGGCCTTGGCGATCGACTTCGAGCCCTCCTTGAGGGCAATGACAACCTCGACGCCGGAGTCGCGCAGGTTCAGCGCGTGGGCGTGGCCCTGGGAGCCATAGCCAACAATGGCAACCTTGCGACCCTGGATGATCGACAGGTCGGCGTCGTCGTCGTAGAACATTTCAGTCACTTGAGTAACTCCTCTTGAGTGTTTTCACTGGGTAAATAGTCTGGGGTGTTGCGGTACTGCACGGGCAATGCGCCGCAGGTGGGGACGGGCCCCGCCTTACTAAGCGCTGCGCAAAGCCCTGTCACTCATGGAGCGGGATCCCCGTCCAACGGCCAGGGTGCCGGACTGCACAATTTCGCGGATGCCGAAGGGCTCGAGCACTGAGAGCAGCGCAGTGAGCTTTTCGGGGTGGCCTGTTGCTTCAATGACCACGGAGTCTGTGGAGACGTCAACCACTGAAGCACGGAACAGGTCTGCAGCCTGGGTCACCTGCAGACGAGTTGCGGCATCCGCACGTACCTTGACCAGGATGTGGTCTCGCTGTACGGAAGATTCGGAGGTCAGCTCAACAATCTTGATCACGTTGACCAGCTTGTTGAGCTGCTTGGTGACCTGTTCAATGAGGTCACCGTCGGCGTCGACGACGACGGTCATCCGGGACATGCCCGGAACTTCCGTCGGGCCGACGGCCAGGGAGTTGATGTTAAAGGCGCGTCGGGCGAACAGGCTCGCGACGCGGGTCAGTACACCGGGCTTGTCTTCAACCAGAACGGACAATGTGTGGCGGGTCATGTTCAGTCCTCCTCTTCCCATTCCGGGGTCATGTTGCGGGCAACCTGGATCTGGTCGTTGCTCACGCCGGCGGGCACCATTGGCCACACCATGGAGTCGGGGCTCACCACGAAGTCGATGACTACGGGGCGGTCATTAATTTCGAGGGCTTTCTGGATGGTGGCATCAATGTCCTCGTCCCGCTCGCAGCGGAAGGAAGCGCAGCCGTAGGCCTCCCCCAGCTTGACGAAGTCCGGGATCCGGACAGTCTGGTGGCCGGTGTTAAGGTCCGTGTTGGAGTAGCGGCCCTCGTAGAACAGGGTCTGCCACTGACGGACCATGCCCAGCGAGGAGTTGTTGATGATGGCAACCTTGATGGGGATCTTATTAATGGCGCAGGTGGCCAGTTCCTGGTTGGTCATCTGGAAGCAACCGTCACCGTCGATGGCCCAGACCACACGGTCCGGCTCCCCCACCTTGGCGCCCATGGCAGCCGGTACGGCATAGCCCATGGTGCCGGCGCCGCCGGAGTTCAGCCAGGCGTGCGGGCGCTCGTACTTGATGAACTGCGCCGCCCACATCTGGTGCTGGCCAACGCCGGCGACGTAGATGCCTTCGGGGCCGGTCAGCGCGCCGATGCGTTCGATGACCCGCTGCGGAGCACTGAGCCCGTCCTCCGGCTCGGTCCAGCCCAGCGGGTACGTTTCCTTAAGGTTATTAAGGAACGCCCACCAGGTGGTGAGGTCCGGCGTGCCGACGGATTCGAACTGTGAGCGGACCGCCTCGATGAGTTCGGGGATGATCTCCCTGACGGATCCCACGATTGGCACGTCAGCCGTGCGGTTCTTGGAGATTTCGGCGGGATCAATATCCGCGTGGATCACCTTGGCGTTCGGCGCGAAGGACTTCAGGATGCCCGTCACCCGGTCATCGAAGCGGGCTCCGAGGGTGATGAGCAGATCGGACTGCTGCAACGCGGTGACGGCGGAAACGGTGCCGTGCATGCCCGGCATGCCCACGTGCTGCGGGTGGGAATCTGGGAACACACCGCGCGCCATCAAGGTGGTGACAACGGGCGCGCCGGTCAGCTCAGCCAGTTCACGGAGTTCCGCGGAGGCGTGCGCCTTGACCACACCGCCGCCCACGTAGAGCACCGGCTTGGTCGCCGCAGCGATCAGCTTGGCTGCTTCGCGGACCTGCTTATTGTGGCCGCGCGTCACCGGGCGGTAACCGGGGAGGTCGATCTTCGGCGGCCAGGAAAAGGTCATCTGACCCTGCTGGGCGTCCTTGGCGACGTCCACGAGGACCGGGCCGGGACGTCCGGACGAAGCCAGGTGGAAGGCCTCCGCCATAACGTGCGGGATGTCGTTGGGGTCAGTCACCAGGAACGAATGCTTGGTGATCGGCATGGTGATGCCAACAATGTCGGCTTCCTGGAACGCGTCGGTGCCGATCACACCGCTGGATACCTGGCCGGTAATGGCTACTATCGGCACGGAATCCATGTGGGCATCCATGATGGCGGTAACGAGGTTGGTGGCACCGGGGCCGGAGGTGGCGATACAAACGCCCACCCGGCCGGTAACCATGGCGTAGCCTTGCGCGGCGTGGCCGGCTCCCTGTTCGTGACGGACCAGTACGTGATTCATGCTGGAGGCCATCAAGGGGTCATAGGTAGGCAGGATCGCGCCACCAGGCAAACCAAAAATATCGTCGACGCCGAGTTCTTCGAGCGAGCGGACAATAGCTTGCGAGCCGGTCATCACCGTTGGGGGTACAACGTTGTTCGGCCCAAGGACAGGAGAGACAGCGGCAAGATCAGCGACGACGGCGGCCTGATCGGCCGTTCGGTCGGCGCGTTCCGGAGCTTTGGGGGCTCCAGCGGACTTAGTAGCCATCAGCGAGGGGCTGATCGGCGATCCTTTGCTCATCGGACTCTTCCTTGTGGATCATCTGTGTACTTGGAAAATGCGGAAATAAAAAAACCCCTCAGCCTGGTGGCTTTTCGAGGGGTTGCGCGTGACGGTTCGTTACCAGTCGGGCTAGTCAGCCACGCGCTTGGTAAGGACGACGGATACACCCAAAGCGGTGCCGACAGTAACGAATGCGATCATGCGTTCAGTTTTCCCTCTGCGTGAGATGCCTGTCAACGAGGACTGTGCGCATCTCACCATGTGGACCCCATTGTCCACTGGTTGGCCACGTTCCCCCAACTGGGTCGCAGTAAGTGTCGTTATGAACGCTTATAACGACACTTACTGCTACCTAGTTGGGGTATTGGCCGGTGACCCGACTACCCGAGGCGGAAGGTATCACCCGCAGTATGCACCCGTGCTCGCGCTGTGCACCAGCTTGGCGTACTTGGCGAGCACACCCTTGGTGAACTTGGCCGGGAGGGGCGCCCAGCCAATCTTGCGGGATTCGAGCTCCGCCTCGTCGACCAGCAGGTCGAAGCTGCGGGCGGCGATGTCCACGCGGATCCGGTCCCCGTCCTGGACGAAGGCGATGGGGCCGCCGTCGACGGCTTCCGGTGCCACGTGGCCGATGCACAGGCCGGTGGTTCCACCGGAGAACCGGCCGTCGGTGAGGAGCAGGACGTCCTTGCCGAGGCCGGCGCCCTTGATGGCGCCGGTGATGGCGAGCATTTCGCGCATGCCGGGGCCGCCCTTGGGGCCTTCGTAACGAATGACCACAACGTCGCCGGCCTTGATCAGGCCCTGGTCCAGCGCGGCCAGGGCGCCCTGCTCACGCTCGAACACACGGGCGGTGCCTTCGAAGACGTCGGCGTCGAAGCCGGCGCTCTTCACCACGGCACCTTCAGGCGCCATGGTGCCGTGCAGGATGGTGATGCCGCCGGTCTTGTGGATCGGGTTGTCCATGGCACGGAGGATCTTGCCGTCCAGGTCCGGCGGGTTGATCGCGGCGAGGTTCTCGGCCACGGTCTTGCCGGTGACGGTGAGGCAGTCGCCGTGCAGCAGGCCGGCGTCGAGCAGTGCGCGCATGATGACCGGCACACCGCCGATCTTGTCAACGTCCGTCATGACGTAGCGGCCGAACGGCTTGAGGTCACCCAGGTGCGGAATTTTGTCGCCGATGCGGTTGAAGTCCTCCAGGTTCAGCTCGACCTCTGCTTCGCGGGCGATGGCCAGCAGGTGCAGAACGGCGTTGGTGGAGCCACCGAAGGCCATGGTGACGGCGATGGCGTTTTCGAACGCCTTCTTGGTCATGATGTCCCGGGCGGTGATGCCAAGGCGGAGCAGGTTCACCACTGCTTCGCCGGACTTGCGGGCAAATTCATCACGACGGCGGTCTGCCGAGGGCGGGGCAGCGGAGCCGGGAAGGGACATGCCGAGTGCTTCGCCGATGCAGGCCATGGTGTTGGCGGTATACATACCACCGCAGGCGCCTTCGCCGGGGCAGATGGCCTTTTCGATGCGGGTCAGGTCTTCGAGGCTCATCTTGCCGGCGGCGCAGGCACCGACGGCTTCGAACGCGTCAATCAGGGTGACTTCTTTTTCGGAGCCGTCCTCGAGCTTGACCCAGCCCGGCATGATGGAGCCCGCATACAGGAAGACGCTGGCGAGGTCCAGGCGGGCGGCAGCCATCAGCATGCCCGGCAGGGACTTGTCACAACCGGCGAGCAGGACGGAACCGTCGATGCGCTCGGCCTGCATCACTGTTTCCACGGAGTCGGCAATGACTTCACGGGAAACGAGCGAGAAGTGCATGCCTTCGTGGCCCATGGAGATACCGTCCGAGACGGAGATGGTGCCGAACTGCATGGGGAAACCGCCGCCTGCGTGAACGCCTTCCTTGGCGCCCTGCGCCAGCCGGTTCAGGGAGAGGTTGCAGGGAGTGATTTCATTCCATGAACTGGCAACGCCGATCTGGGGCTTCGCGAAGTCGTCGTCGCCCATGCCGACTGCGCGGAACATACCGCGTGCGGGGGCGGCATGAATCCCGTCGGTGACGACCCGGCTTCGGGGCTTGATGTCGATCTTGTTCTCGGTTGCTGTTTGGGTGTCCTCACTCATGGGTCAAAGTCTATGACTCCGATCGGGACGCCAACGACTCGAACGGCCCCTTTGGCCCATTTTCAGGATTATTTCGATCAAATAGTGGACGCTCGTCTCAAATTCTGAGACGGCCCCTGGTGGGCCTGCCGGAACCTAGACAGCCCTGTTCGCGCCGACGTACCGTCAGGGAACGGCAACCATGCCATTCGGACTGAAGGGCCCTGCTATGGATTTTGTCTTCTGGATTATCTTGATTGTGCTGATCGTGGGCGTTGTGTGGTGGCTGCTGAACCGCAGCAACTCCTCCGGCACCGGCGACTCCACGCCCGTTAGGACGGACGGGGGCCTCTCCGGCGGAAGTGCGGCTGCCTCGGCGGAAGCCGCTGGCACAACGGGCATTCCCAGCGCTGCGGGCTTCGGCACTGCTGAGCCGGCACCACCGACGACGGCCGACGACGCGCCCGAGCGGTCCAGCACGGCAGAACACCAGGATGCCGGCGCCGGGCCCCAAACCGGCCTTGAAGACGTCCACGTTGAAAAGGACACCAGCGTTGGGCAGGACACCGGCGTTCAACCCATCGCTGCCGGTTCCCCAGATGCTCCTGGTACCGCATATACCCCCACAACTGACCAATCGGAACGCCGGCCCGGCGAGGAACTGTCATCCCCTGAAGAGCCGGCCGGCTCTGCGGAGTTTTCCTCCCCTGAGAGACAGGCCCTTCCTGGAGAGCCGGCACGCACTGAGGACGTATCAACGCAGGAACCTGAAATCCAAGACCCCGGCAACCTGGAGGGCGGCAACCAGGAGGGCGTGAGCCGGCAGGCAGACGAAGCTGAGTGGGAAACCCAGTGGTCAGAGGCAAGTGCGTCAACCCAGCCCGCGGCCAGCCACAGGCCACCAGACGAAGCAGCCACCGCTATTGCAGAAACCCCGCTCTCCGAAGCGCCACCGGCCCAGGGCACCGGACCTGTGCATCACCCGGAGTACACGGAGCCCCACTCACCCACGCTGCCCGGCGCCGAAACGGCCGCTGCCGAAGCCGTTGAAGCCGAATCCGCGATCATCATGGAGCCCTCAACGGCGGCGGATTCCGACGCCGCGCCGGAACCGACAGGGCATCTGGCCGCGGACCAGCCCTACGGTGCCGGTTCGTCGTCGCCCGGCCCGGACGGCAGCGGACCGGCGGATTTCGACGTCAAGGCCGACGCCGGAACCATGGTCTATTACGAGGAGGGGCATCCTGACTATGAGCAGACGACAGCCGACGTCTGGTTTGAGTCGGCGGCCCACGCCGAAGCTGCCGGTTTCCGGGCTCCCCGGCGCACCCGCATCTGACCAGTCGGGGGAGCTCTTCCGTACCTTCGCGGCGGCCAAGGCTCCTGCGGGCGCCTTTGCAGTGATCCTGGCCCTGCTCCTGTCGGGCTGCACCGGGGACGCCGCCGATGCTCCCACCGGCAACATCACAGGACCCGGGACCGAAATCGTGACGGGCACTGGAATCACCATGCCACCGCAGATTGTGGCGCGGCTCGATCTTCAGCTCGACATTCCCTGGGCCGCGGTATTCCTGCCGAACGGAACCGGCGTCGTCTCCGAGCGTGACTCTGCGCTGCTGAAAGCTGTCCGTGATGGCAACGCCACCACCATCGGCCAGGTCCCCGGCGTTGTCCCAGGCGGTGAAGGGGGACTGCTGGGCCTCGCCCTATCCCCCGATTTCCCGGCCGACAGCTACCTCTACCTGTACTTCACGTCCGAGCAGGACAACCGCATCGCCCGGTTGAAGCTGACGGAACAGCCTGACGGAACCTTGGATCTTGGCGATCCCGAGGTGGTCTTTTCCGGAATCCCGAAGGCGTCCACCCACAACGGCGGCCGGATCCGGTTCGGCCCGGATGGGTTCCTATACGTAGGAACCGGAGACTCCCAGCGGAGGGAACAGCCGCAGGACCCGAACGCCCTGGGCGGGAAGATCCTGCGGCTGACTCCGGAAGGGGACTCCGCCCCGGGTAACCCTTTTGGCAATGCCGTTTACAGCCTGGGGCACCGAAACGTCCAGGGTTTGGCGTGGGACAGTTCCGGCCGGCTCTGGGCCAGCGAGTTCGGACCGGACGTCAACGACGAGCTCAACCTCATTGAGCCGGGTGCCAACTACGGGTGGCCAACAGTGACGGGGGCGCCACAGCGGGAGGAGTACCGCGACGCGAAGGTGGTGTGGCCTTCGACGGCGGACTCCTCACCCAGCGGCCTGGAAATTGTCGGGTCGACCGCGTACCTCGGTGCCCTGCGCGGCCAACGCCTCTGGTCGGTGGCCCTGTCCGGCGCGGAGGCAGGGGCACCTGTGGCCTATTTCACACGTGAATACGGCAGGATCCGTGACGTCATCCGGACCCCCGACGGCGGCTTCTGGCTGCTCACCAACAACGAAAACCCTGATTTTGTGCTGGTTCTTGCCCCTCCCGGCTGAGCCTGCCAGCCCCAGCGGCTTCGATTTCACATGGTCCGAAAGTTCGTGTAGAGTTTCATGTCGTTGCGGAGATCAACCGGGAAAGAAAAAGCCCGGATGGTCATCACATAAGAGATGCACCTCTAGCTCAATTGGCAGAGCAATTGACTCTTAATCAATGGGTTCCGGGTTCAAGTCCCGGGGGGTGCACAACAGAAACCCCGTCTTCATAGGCCTCAAGCCTGAAGGCGGGGTTTCGCTTTGCCCTGAAATCACTACAGGGGCTATGTCCTTCAGCCAAGGTGCACCTGATACTGGGCGGTCCGAACCGGCCGTCCGAGTGGCTCGCTGACCGTGCAGCCACGATGCGGGCCATTCCCGTAGTAACGCTGCGAAGCAGAGAAGACCCCGCCGTCGACAACGGCGGGGTCTTCTGCGGTCGGTTCTGGCTGTCTAGAGCCCGGTGGGCTGATCGAAGCGCTGACCTGCCGGGTTGGACGGGAGGATCATCATGACCAGGACGGCGATGCTGCCCAGAATGGGAACCAGGTGCAATAGGAGCAGCCAGCCGCTGAAGTTCCCGTCATGCAGTCGGCGGACCGACACTGCCAGGGAAGGCACAAGGGTGGCCAGCCCCCAGATGACGCCGAGGATGATTCCGACGATGGCGACCGGCCCGTACGACGGGGTTGCACCCAGGGCGGCGGACGTCGGTGCGGTCGTGCCGGCTCCGATGATGATGTTCAGGACGATGCCGATGATGGCGGAGACGAGCGTCCACCACCAGTATTCACTCCGGCTTGCACGGCCCGAGAACGCAGCGTACTTCTTGAAGAATCGCTTCACGGCGACCGGCAAAGGGGCGCCGTAATACGGTGCCCAGAGCGGCGGTTCACCGCCCTGGAAGTTTTGCTGCTGCGCCGGTGATTGTGAGTATTGCGGATAGCTCAAGGTTTCCCCCAATAGTTTGGTGTGTTGAGACGGGCTTATCGTACGTCGAAACGGACCTAAGACACAGTGTCGGTGACGACATAACCGTTAATCGCACCCGCCGAGAGAGGACACGCAAAGAGGCGGCACCACACGATGCCGCCCCTCAGATGTTCATGCGCGTCCGGCCGTGCAGGCCGTCGCCTCCTGCGAACTCGGATTCGGTCGCGGCGGCGCTCTCACTGCAAAACCTCGCAGCGGCGATACCAGCGGGGTCTTTTCCGGATTCCGGGGATTGCTAGCCGAGCGGGGACCCGTCCACCAGGGCGCGCGTTGACGGCGAGGCGAACTGGCTGGCCAACTCCCGGACCACTGCCTGGAGCTCCTGCCGCAGGGCGTCAGGGTCAATCGTCGCCGCGGCGAGTACCGAGCGTTCCATCTCAACCGCTGCCGCCGCGGCTTCCCGGCCGCTGTCGGTGAGGGACACCACCTGGCTGCGGCGGTCCGAGGTGCTGCGGACGCGGGCAATGTGGCCGTGGGACTCCAACCGACTCAACGTCTTACCCATTGTCTGGGCCTGAACGCGCACATATTGGGCGAGTTGGGCCTGTGTCATTGACCCCTGTGCTGAGAGGACTTCGATAGCGATCACGCCGGCGTGCGTCAGTCCGATGGCGCTTAGCTTTTCGTTCCACGAGTGTTCAACGAGGCGTGCCGCAGTGGACAATAGGCGCCCAGTGGGCCAGCGATCCATGTCAGGCATACCAGCAAGTATAGCTACGGCTGGTTAGCACCGGCCCTGGATGCTTACTAAACTGGTGTGTTCCGCCTGCAACGAGGAGATTAATAGTGGCTGACAGACTCTTGACCGGCGACGTGGCGCCCGGCTTCACCCTGAAGGATTCGTCGGGTAAGGACGTCAGCCTGGCTTCGCGTCACGGCGGCAGCACCATCGTCTATTTCTACCCGGCCGCAGCCACCCCCGGCTGCACCAAGCAGGCCTGCGACTTCCGCGACAGCCTGGCGTCCTTCACATCCGCCGGCTACCGGGTCCTGGGCGTCTCTCCAGATTCTGTGGACAAACTTGCCGCCTTTGCCGCCAATGAGGACCTTAGCTTTCCGTTGCTTTCGGACGGGGACCACGCCGTGGCCGAGGCCTATGGCGCCTGGGGCGAGAAGAAGAACTACGGACGGACCTATGAGGGACTCATCCGCAGCACCGTGGTGATCGATCCCGACGGCAAGGTGGCATTGGCGCAGTACAACGTCCGGGCCACCGGCCACGTGGCAAAACTGCGCCGCGACCTCAAGCTGGACGCATAACGCCTTAGGTGTAAAGGGGCACCGGTACGTGCGGCAGGAACCGGCTGACCGGAACCCCGCCGGCCGAGGCTACAATGGAAACTGGCATCCGCCGTCGTACGTTTTTTCCTAGGCCATCCGGCCAAGGTTGAGGACAACGGCGGCAACTGCCAAGCGCGAGTGGTGAAATTGGCAGACACGCAGGATTTAGGTTCCTGTGCCTTCGGGCGTGGGGGTTCAAGTCCCCCCTTGCGCACACTTATACAGAGATCCCGGGCCCGCAGGCCCGGGATCTCTGTCATTTAACTGCAGCCAGCTACGGCACACTCCCTGGTTGGGGGGAATCTAAAAAACTTTTTGGCGATCCACCCATCCGCTTCCGCACACCGGCCGAATACCCATTGAGACACCAGCCAAGGGCAGGTGCCCAACAGTCGGAAAAGGCCACGCAGCAGGCACAACGTCTGCAGCAGGCAAGTAAACGGCAGAAACCAAATAACAAGGAGAACCGAAATGCAGTCATTCAAGCGCACATCCTTCACCGTCGCAGGCGTTGCAGCTGCAGCCCTGTTGAGCCTCACCGCCTGCGGTGGAAGCACGACGACGGCCCCGAGCTCCTCGGCTCCGGCCGCCGCACCGTCAGCAACGAAGATGGCCCCGTCACCCTCCGCCAGCGCCAGCGCCAAGGCCATGGATCCGGCCGCAAACCTCGTGGGCGCAGGCTGCGCCGGCTACGCGGAGAAGGTCCCCACCGGTGCAGGCTCGGTTGCCGGGATGGCCCTTGACCCGGTAGCGGTCGCGGCATCCAACAACCCCATCCTGACCACCCTCACGGCAGCTGTGTCCGGCAAGCTGAACCCGAAGGTTGACCTGGTTGACACCCTTAACGGCGGCGAGTTCACAGTCTTCGCTCCGGTGGATGACGCCTTCGCCAAGATCGATGCCGCCACCATCGAAACGCTCAAGACGGACGACGCCCTGCTGAGCAAGATCCTGACCTACCACGTGGTCCCCGGCCAGATCACCCCGGACAAGATCGCCGGCACCCACGCCACGGTCCAGGGCGGATCCGTTACCGTGACCGGCAGCAAGGATGCCCTCATGGTTGATGGCGCCAGCGTGATCTGCGGCGGCGTCCAGACCAAGAACGCCACCGTTTACCTGATCGACTCGGTGCTGATGCCCAAGTAGTCCCTTCTCAAACCCAGAGGCCTGTTCCCACCGGAACAGGCCTCTGGCGTGTGCCCAGGGAGCACGGAGGTCTGTCAACTAGACTGTGTCCTTGGCCCGCAGTCGGCGGCGCCGCCCAGTTGCAGCCAGAGGTGATAGACGAGTGCCCAGCAGTACTTCGCGGCGGACGGTCATCAAGACCGGCGCCGTTCTTATGGCGTTAAGCCTGACATCCTGTACCGGCATCCCGTCGCCGTCACCAACACCCACGTCACCCTCGGGGGAACCCGCCGGCGTTGAGCCCAGCGAAACCTTCACGTTCGGCACGGCGTCCCAGCCCCTGGGCCTGGACCCTGCGCTCTCAAGCGATGTGGAAAGCTACCGGATCACGCGGCAGATCCTCGAAGGCCTGGTGGGCGTGGACCAGACCACCGGGAAACCCACGCCGCTGCTGGCAACGGAATGGTCCGAAGAAGACGAAGGCCGCTCTTACACGTTCAAACTCCGCAGCGGCGTCACGTTCCAGGACGGCACGCCGTTCAACGCCGACGCCGTCTGCGCCAACTTCAACCGCTGGTTCGCTTTCTCCCCGGAACTGCGGCGGCAAGCGCCGGGAAGCTCATTCAAGAGCGTGTTCAAGGCACACTCCGACGATGCTGCGCTTTCCATCTTCAAGAGCTGCACGGCCCTTTCCGCCGAAACTGTCCGGATCGACCTGACCCAGCGCTTCACCGCGTTTCTCCAGGCGCTCACCCTGCCGGCGTTCGCTATCGCGTCCCCGGCCGCCCTGGCCGCGGGCACGGCGGATGTCCTGGACCAGACCCGCGGCGGAAACCCGGTCTCCCGGTTCGCCACCAACCCTGTCGGAACCGGGCCGTTCAGCCTGGCCGCCTGGGAAGAGACGAGTGTCCGGCTGGACAGCCACAAAAACTACTGGGGTGACCGCGGGCAGATCTCCACCATCAATTTCGTCACGTACGACCACCCCCAGACGAGGCTCCAGGCACTCCTGGACGGCAAGATCGACGGCTACGACGCCGTCACGGTGGGCAATTTCGACCAGCTGGTCAAGCGGGGCATGCAGATCGTCCAGCGGGATCCGTTCTCGGTGATGTACCTGGGCATCAACCAGGAAATTCCGGTACTCCAGAACGAAAAGATCCGGCAGGCCATTGAGCTGGCCATCGACAAGGAAACCCTGATCCGCAAGTTCTTCATCGACAACACGGCCAAGGCCTCACAGTTCGTCCCGCCCAAGATCAGCGGTTTCAATAACGATGCTCCCGCGCTGGGCCACGATCCGGTCAAAGCCAAGGCCTACCTTGCCGAGGCCGGCTACCTCGGGGAAGAGATCAGGTTCTACTACCCGCTCAATGCCACCCGCCCCTATCTTCCCACGCCGGAGAAAATCTACGCCGAAATCAGCAGGCAACTTACCGCCGTCGGGCTCAACATCAAACCTGTCCCGGTGGACTGGTCCGAGGGCTATCTCCAGAAAGTGCAGTCTCCAGGGGACCACGGGCTCCACCTGCTGGGCTGGAACGGCGCGTACGCCGATGCCGACAACTTTGTGGGCCCGCTGTTCGGCGAAAAGAACGGCGAATTCGGTTACCAGGACCCGCAGGTCTTTTCCAAGATCAACCGCGCCCGCGGCCTCCCCGCAGGCAAGGAACGCGACGAGCAGTACCACACCATCAACGCCCAGATCGCGGCCACGGTGCCGGCCGTTCCCATCGCCTTCCCCATCTCGGCCCTGGCACTCTCGGACCGCGTCAGCAGCTACCCGGCGTCCCCGGTCCTGAATGAAGTTTTCACAAAGGTACAGCTAAAGCCTTGACGGTCCGGCCCAATTTCAGTATGCGGGCTGCCCGGGGATATTCTTTGACAGCCAGAGCCGCTGCTATCGGAGACTGATTGTGACCTTCATATCCAAGACCCAACATGCCGACGTCGTACTGATTGGCGGCGGCATCATGAGCGCCACGCTCGGGGCGTTCATCAAGCAGCTTGAACCGAACTGGACCATTTCCCTGTTCGAACGCCTGGATCAGCCCGGGCTGGAAAGCTCCGACCCCTGGAACAACGCCGGAACCGGCCACGCCGCCCTGTGCGAGCTCAACTACTCCCCCGCAGCCAAAGACGGCTCGGTGGACCCTGCCAAGGCACTGCTCATCAACGAACAGTTCCAGCTGTCCCGCCAGTTCTGGTCCCATCTTGTGGACGAATCCCTGATCGGCTCGCCCAAGGGCTTCATTAACACTGTCCCGCACATGAGCTTTGTGATCGGCGAGAACAACACCAAGTTCCTCAAGACCCGCTACGAGGCGCTCAAGCCCCACACGCTGTTCCGCAGCATGGAGTACTCCGAGGACCACGCTCAGATCGCCAAATGGGCGCCGCTGATCGTCAAGGGCCGGGACCCTAAACAGAACATCGCCGCCACGCGCGCAACCGAGGGGACCGACGTCGACTTCGGGGCACTGACCCGCGAACTCACCACGTACCTCGGGAACAACGGCGTCGAAATCAATTACGGCCATGACGTCAGTGGCATTTCCAAGGCGGCCGACGGCGGCTGGGACCTTTCGATCAAGCACCCGGCTTCCGGGGAACACGGCAAGATCCACGCCAAGTTTGTGTTCGTGGGCGCCGGCGGCGGCGCACTGCACCTCCTCCAGGCCTCCGGCATACCGGAGAGCAAGGGCTTCGGCGGTTTCCCCGTGTCCGGCCAGTTCTTCCGCTGCACCGACGAGAAACTCGCCGCCCAGCACAGCGCCAAGGTCTATGGCCAGGCGTCGGTGGGTGCCCCGCCCATGTCAGTCCCGCACCTGGACACCCGCTACGTGGACGGGAAGCGTTCACTGCTGTTCGGCCCGTACGCCGGCTTCTCCACGAACTTCCTGAAAAACGGCTCGTACCTTGACCTGCCGCTGTCCATCCGGCCCAGCAACATCATCCCGATGCTTGCCGTGGCCAAGGACAACATGGATCTCACCGCCTACCTCGTCAAGGAGGTGGCCAAGCGCCACGGCGACAAGGTCGAGGCACTGCGCGAGTACTACCCCGAGGCCAAGGACGGCGACTGGGAGCTGATTACCGCAGGCCAGCGTGTACAGATCATCAAGAAGGACCCGAAGCGGGGCGGCGTGCTGCAGTTCGGTACCGAGGTCATCGCCGGCCGCGACGGCACCATCGGCGCGCTGCTGGGTGCGTCGCCCGGCGCGTCCACAGCGGTGCCCATCATGATTGAGCTGTTGCAGAAGTCCTTCCCCAAGAACTTCAAGGGCTGGCAGGGCAAGCTCAAGGACATGATGCCGGGCTACGGCGTGAAGCTGGATGAGAATCCGGATCTGGCCGCAGAGCTCGAGGTGGCAACGGCCAAGGCATTGCAGCTGGAAAGCGTTTCCGCCAACCACTGACTCAGGCTGTCCGGCGGGCGTGAAGACCCTGCTGGACCGTCTGGTCCTCAGGAGTCCGTCAACCCCACAGGAGAGACCCGCGATGTTCCGGCTGGCACAACTTTCATTGGCAAACCGGGCGCTGATCGCGCTTATCACCGTCTTCGCGACGGTGTTCGGCGTGATCACCATGTCATCGCTGAAACAGGAACTCATCCCCTCCATTGAGTTCCCGCAGATCACCGTCCTCTCCGCCATGCCCGGCGCGTCACCCGAAGTCGTGGACAAGCAGGTCAGCGCACCTCTCGAAACTGCCTTGAACGGCGTCGAAGGCCTGGAATCCACGTCCTCGACGTCGCGCAACGGCGTCTCGCAGATCTCCATGGTGTTCACCTACGGGACAAACCTCGACCGCGCCCGGAACCAGATCGACCGGGCCATCTCCAACGCGAAGCGCTCCCTGCCGGAGGACGTGCAGCCGCAGGCCATCGCGGGCAGCATCAGCGACTTCCCCATCGTGTTCCTGGCAGTGTCTTCGGACAAGCCGCTGAGCGAACTGAACGCCGACCTGGCACGCCTGACCGTTCCCCGGCTCCAGAAGATCGACGGCGTCCGCGGGGCCGACGTGACCGGCGGCGCCACCCAGCACATCGAGATCCTCCCCCGGCCCGAGGTGATGGCCGCCAAGGGCGCCACGATCGAGTCCATCCGGAGCGCCCTCTCCAACAACGGCGCGCTGATCCCGGCGGGGACCATCCAGGAGCAGGGCAAGACGCTTTCCCTCCAGATCGGCAGCCCGGTGGATTCCCTGGACGCCATCAAGGCATTGCCCCTGGGCGGAGCCAAGGATGCCGCGACGATCGGCACGGTGGCCGACGTCAGCCTGCAGGACAACGAACGGACCTCCATCACCCGGACCAACGGCCAGGAAACGCTGGCGGTGTCCGTGACCAAGAAGCCCGAGGGCGACACCGTGGGAATCTCCCACGCCGTGAACGACTCGCTGGCCGCCCTTGAGGCCGAACTGGGGTCCAACGCAAAATTCACGGCCGTGTTCGACCAGGCCCCGTTCATCGAGAAGTCCATCAAGGACCTCACCACCGAGGGCCTGCTCGGGCTGGGCTTCGCCGTCGCCGTGATCCTTGTTTTCCTGATGTCGGCCCGCTCCACCCTTGTTACCGCGGTGTCCATTCCGCTCTCGCTGCTGATCACGTTTATTGGCCTGTCCGCCACCGGCTATTCACTGAACATCCTGACGTTGGGCGCGCTCACCATCGCGATCGGCCGGGTGGTGGATGACTCGATTGTGGTGATCGAAAACATCAAACGCCACCTCAGCTACGGCGAGGAGAAAGTCTCGGCGATCCTCACCGCTATCCGTGAGGTGGCCGGCGCCATCACCGCCTCCACCTTGACCACGGTGGCGGTCTTCCTGCCCATTGCCTTTGTGGGTGAGCTCGCCGGCGAACTCTTCCGGCCCTTCGCCCTGACAGTCACTATGGCGCTGCTGGCATCCCTGCTGGTATCGCTGACCATCGTGCCGGTACTTGCCTACTGGTTCCTCAAGACCCCCGCCGGTTCCGCAACAGGTTCGCCTGCTGGCCGCGAAGCTGCTGCCCGCGCTGCCGGTGCCGCCCGTGCCCAGGCCCAGGAGGCCGAACAGAAGAGCCGGCTGCAGCGCGCCTACCTGCCCGTCCTCAGCAAGACCCAAAAGCATCCCGTGGTAACCCTGGTCGCCGCCGTCCTGGTCCTCGGCGCCACAGCAGCCATGACGCCGTTGCTTTCCACCAACCTCCTCGGCAATTCCGGCCAAAACAGCATGACCGTCCGACAGGTTATGCCGGCGGGCACCAGCCTGGCCGCCACCAGCACTGCCGCCGTTAAGGTCGAGGAAGTACTCCGGGGCATCGAGGGTGTGAAGAATGTCCAGGTTACCTCCGGCAACGCGCAGGCGGGTTTTGCCGCCCTGACATCCTCCGGCTCGGCCAACTCCTCGTTCACCGTGGTGACGGATGAGAAGGCGAACCAGGCAAAGCTCCAGGAAACCGTCCGGGCTGAGGTTGGTAAAGTCGCGGGTTCAGGAAAGATTACGGTCGGCTCCCAGCAGGGTGGCTTCGGGACGTCCTCCACGGTGGACATCACTATCAAGGCTGCAACGTCCGAGGATCTCCGTAGGGCCAGCGAGGCCATGGTGGAAGCCATGACCGGCGTGCCGGAAACCAGCGAGGTGGCAACCAACCTCGCGGCCAGCCAGCCGGTGGTCCAGGTCAAGGTTGACCGGGCCAAGACCGCGGCGGCCGGACTGAACGAGGACCAGGTGGCCGGCGTCCTGGCTGCCACCATCAGCCCCATCCCCGCCGGGACGGTCCGGATCGACACCAACGATTTTCCGGTCCAGATCGGCAAGGGCACCAGGTTCGCCAGCATCGATGCCGTGCGCAACATCGCACTGCCCGCCGCTGGCGCGCCGGTGACCCTAGGCAGCATCGCGTCCGTGGAACAGGTGGATGTGCCGGTCTCCATTACCGCCAGCAACGGCCAGCGGACCGCCAAAGTGTCAGTCACGCCGTCGGGCTCCAACCTTGGCGCCGTGAATGCGGAGGTGCAGAAGCGACTCACTGAGGTCAGTCTCCCAGCGGGGGTCACCGCCGAACTCGGCGGCGCCACCACCCAGCAGGCTGAGTCCTTCCAGCAGCTGGGCCTGGCGCTCCTCGCGGCGATCGCGATCGTCTACGTCATCATGGTGGCCACCTTCAAGTCGCTGATCCAGCCCCTGATCCTGCTGGTTTCCGTTCCATTTGCCGCCACCGGCGCTGTGGCCCTGCTGCTGGCCACGGGTGTTCCCCTGGGCCTGCCGTCGCTGATCGGCATGCTGATGCTGGTAGGCATTGTGGTCACTAACGCCATTGTGCTTATCGACCTCATCAACCAGTACCGGCAGCCACGGGACGGTCGCGGCGGGATGAGCGTGGCTGACGCCATCACCCATGGCGCCCGGCAGCGCCTCCGCCCCATCCTGATGACCGCGCTGGCCACCGTTTTCGCCCTGACGCCCATGGCGCTCGGCCTGACCGGCGGCGGCGGCTTCATCTCCCAGCCGCTGGCAGTGGTGGTGATCGGCGGACTGGTGTCTTCCACCGCCCTCACCCTGGTGCTGGTCCCCGTGCTGTACCGGCTTGTGGAGGGCCGGCGCGAAACAAAAGCCCTGCGGCGCGCCATGCACGAGCGCCCGGAGTTTGCGGCAGCGGACGACGTCGACGCCGAGTTCAGCGACTGGACCACCGGCACGGTGCCCCGCGTCAGCGGCCGCCGGGCCGCCGCGGGCGACCCCCAGTAACGTCTGGAATATTCTCGCCGTGGATGCGTTATATCCGTCGATACATGCAAACGCATGAAAATTGGGTATAGTGGAAGCAAGCCCAGAGAAGTCCAGGAAACGGAAGGCACACCATGCAGATCGGCGTATTCAGCGTTAGTGACATCACTACTGACCCCACCACCGGCCGGACGCCCACGGAGAACGAACGCATCAAAGCGGCTGTGGCGATCGCCAAAAAGGTCGAGGAAATCGGCATGGACGTCTTCGCCCTTGGCGAGCACCACAACCGCCCGTTCTTCTCCTCCTCGCCCACCACCACCCTCGCCTTCATTGCCGCGCAGACCGAGCGGATCACCCTCTCCACTGCCACCACGCTGATCACCACCAACGATCCGGTGAAGATCGCCGAAGACTTCGCCATGCTGCAACACCTGGCCGACGGCCGCGTGGATCTGGTCCTGGGCCGTGGCAACACGGCTCCGGTGTACCCGTGGTTCGGCAAGAACATCCAGGACGGCGTGGAACTGGCCATCGAGAACTACAGCCTGCTGCGCCGGCTGTGGGATGAGGACACGGTGAACTGGTCCGGCAAGTTCCGCACCCCGCTGCAGAACTTCACCTCCACCCCCCGCCCGCTCGACGGTGTGGCCCCCTTTGTGTGGCACGGCTCCATCCGCACGCCGCAGATCGCCGAAGTGGCCGCCTACTACGGCGACGGTTTCTTCGCGAACAACATCTTCTGGCCCAAGGAGCACTACCAGCAGCTGATCAGCCTCTACCGTGAGCGCTACGAGCACTACGGCCACGGCAAGGCGGACCAGGCCATCGTAGGCCTCGGCGGCCAGTTCTTTATGCGCAAGAACTCCCAGGACGCCGTGAAGGAGTTCCGGCCCTACTTCGACAATGCGCCCGTCTACGGCCACGGCCCGTCGCTGGAGGACTTCACCTCGCAGACGCCGCTTACTGTGGGAAGCCCGCAGGAAGTGATTGAGAAGACCCTGACGTTCCGTGAGTACTTCGGCGACTACCAGCGCCAGCTGTTCCTGATCGACCACGCGGGCCTGCCCTTGAAGACGGTGCTGGAGCAGCTTGACCTGTTCGGCGAGGAAGTCCTCCCGGTCCTCCGCAAGGAATACGCGGCCCTCAAGCCAGCGCACGTCCCGGACCCGCCCACCCACGCCGGCCGGGTGGCCGCGCTGATGGCTGCGCAGGCGTCTGACACTGCCCCTTCGGAGGCCTGATGGCTGCCAGCGGCAACGAATCACCCATCCGTTTGGCAGCGGAAACTTGGGAATCCCTGTTCCGGGCGCAGGTCGCCGTGATGCGCAGGCTGCAGGCCGGGCCCGCCTTCCGGAAAGTGGCCCTGAACGAATACGACGTGCTGTTCACGCTCTCCCGGTGTCCATCCGGCTGGCTCCGGCTCAACGAACTCAATGACCATGTCCTGCTGAGCCAGTCGAGCCTCAGCAGGCTGGTTGAGAGGCTGGAGAAGCGCGGGCTCGTGGTCCGGATGGCGGCCCCCGACGACGGCCGCGGCGTGCTGCTGAAGCTCACCGAGGAGGGGTCTGCCCTCCAGAAGGAAATCGGCCGGGAGCACGTCCGGGACATCTCCAGCCTGGTAGGGCCGGCCCTGACGGCTGCCGAGCAGAGGGAACTTCAGCGGCTGACGGAGAAACTCCGGCATTCGGTGGGAGCGCGGCCGGGGAAGTAACTGCCCGGCAGTAACCGGACCGTACGGGAACTTAGCCCAGCATAACCAGCCTGGCCGGATCTTCCATCGGCAGCTGGCCGTTGACAACAGCGCCGACGCGAAGCTCGTTCAGCGTCAGGCTCCCGCCCACGGTGGACAGGAATGCGGTGTCGGACGAGTCCCGGCCGGCTGTGATCCGCAGCATCGACTCCCGTGGGGCTAGCCCCGTGGGGTCGATGACGTGCCAGGCGCCATCGACATGCGCCTCGGCTACCGCGTGGAAATCCATGGGGCTCAGCCCCGGTGCGTAAACGGCCGCGAGCCGGGCCGGGACGTCCTTGGAACGCAGCAGGGCGATGGCCAGGTGCGCGAAGTCCCGGCACACTCCCCTGCGGTGCAGGAGGGTTTCCACGGCCCCGTCAGTTCCCCTGGAGGAACCGCTGATGTACCGCAATTCCCCGAAGACCCAACTCCGCACGGCCTGGAGCAGTTCAGTACCGTGCAGGCCGCCAAATTCGGCATAGGCCGTGGGCAGGAGCCGGTCCGACTCCGCGTAGCGGCTTGGCCGCACGTAGCGGATGCGCTCAGCCAGGGTGGCCTCTTCCGGGACAGCATGCCCTGCCACCGTCGCCGAGTACTCGACAGTGACCTCTGCGGGTTCAGCGAATTCCATATAGTGCAGGCGGCCGCCATGATGATCCTCGAGTTCCTGCAAAGGAACCGGCCGGCCGCGGGCCGTGACCGTGAGGAATTCATCAAACGAGGTGTAGCCGGGGTTCCTGGCCACAGCGATGGCCAGGGCTGCCTTCGTGTCGGCGATGGTCCTGAAAACCATACGTGCTGAAACGGTGCGTTCCATGTATCTCCGGGTGTGAGGTAGTGGCAGTACTTCCCGCTCTGGCCCGGGGATGAAGGGGCCGGCGGCGGGACTAGTTTTTGATCTCCAGAGACATTAGCATCCGCTGGACGTTCGCGAATTCCGAGCTCTCGTCCACGTACTTTTCGGCCTGGCCCAGGGTGTCGAACGCCTTGGCCGGGGCCACCTTCTCATCCGCGGCGAAGGCCTTCAGGACGCCGAGGTCGCCGAACGAGTAGTCCCCTTTCCCGGCCGGGCCACGGACCACGTTGCGCAGTTCGCATGCTTGGCCGTCTGCCCCGCCCACAATATTGGTGATGCCGTAGGAGCCGAAGTAGCGGTAGCCCTGGATCACGCGGAACACCGCGTGCGGCGCAATGGTGCCTTCCCCCGTCAGGCCGGGAATATCCAGCGGCACGCTGCTGATCACCACATAGGGTTTCCGGGCCGCTTCGGGGCACTCGGACGACGCCGGCGGCAGCCCTGTCCGCAGGGCAGCCACCACCGCGCCGTCCTGCTTTTTCACCTCGATCTTCAGGGCACCCGGCAGCGTACCGTCCTCGGGAGTGACGGACTGGGCGATCCATTCCTCCGGCAGGTCGAAGCTGACGGTCTTCGCCGGGTCGGTAAAGGACTTCCAGGCAGTTGCCGTTGCGGCCGGGCCAGGCGTTGCGGACGTCGAGGCGCCCGCTGTGGCAGACGGATCCGACGACGCGGACCCGCTGGCGCCAGCGGTAGGGCTCGTACTGGCGCCAGGACCGGCCGATGTGTCCGGCTGCGCCGTCCACCCCGAATCACTGTTACCAGGCGCGCTGCAGCCGGCCGCCAGGGCACCGGCCATCAGCAGCGCCGCCGTTCGCGCTCCCCACATTGTCGCCTTGTGTGTCATCCAGCCAGCCTATCGGCGGACCACGGCGGCCAGGAGCCGGAGCCCCGTGTCGCCGTCGGACATTCCCCGCACGCAAGGGACTAGGCTGGTGCCTATGGCGGAAGAGCAGTATGGCACGGACCTTGAGAGCCTGGCGGACATCTCTGCCATCGACATTGCGGACTGGCGGCTGCGGACGTTTGCCCTGTATGACACGGTGCGGAAAGTAGCCGCTGAAGATCCGGCAGAGGCACATTCCCTGTGGCGGCATGAACGCGACCGCATGTTCGCAACGCATCCGGCCTCAGCCCTCAGCGCCAAGGACAAGTCGCAGTTCTCCGGCCTGAAGACGGCCGACTACGATCCGATCTACCGCTTCTACGTGCCGCTGACCCTGGAGGGGGCCGGCCGGGAAATGACCGTGGAAACCGCCACGGACGGCGTGGTCCGTTTCGTCCGGCTGGGCACGTTCGATCTACCGGAACTGGGCCAGCTTGGTGTGTGGAAGCTGCACGGTTACGGCGGCGGGATTTTCGTTCCGTTCCGGGATGCCACAGCTGGCCAGCCCGGCGGAACGTACGGCGCCGGCAGGTACCTCCTGGACACCATCAAGGGCGCATTCCACGGAGTCCACGGTTCCGGGGCGGGCGCCGAATTTGTCCTGGACTTCAACTTTGCCTACAACCCGTCCTGCGCGTACAACGAGGCCTGGGCCTGCCCGCTGCCCGGCCCGTCAAACCGGCTGGCCGTGGAGATCCCGGTGGGCGAGCTGTACTGAGCCTGCCGCCCAGTGATCGGGCCCGTGGCAATCCGGTTGCGGCTTGCCCGAGGACGTAGGATGTCATCATGACTGCCAGCGCTCCCCGCCGCCTTGCCCGTGTCCGCCCCCTGTCCCCGGCTGTTGCCGACGAGCATTTCTTCGTGGCCAATGACGCCCCGGATTTCGGCTCCGCCGCCGGCCGGTCCTGGACAGTAGTCGATTCCCCCTTCGAGGCGTCCCGCCCAAACGCCAACCACCCCGCCCGACCGGGCTGGGAGACCGGCGCCGTTGTAGAGCAGGACTCATTCACTTTCCTGGCACCCTCCGTCCCCGCCAACGTCTTCGGCATGGCGCATAACACCGGCCTGGCCGGCCGGGACCTCCCGCCGCAGGCCTTCCACAAGGCCGCATCCAGCGTGATCGGCCCCGGCGACACGATTGAACTGAGCTCAACGGTGGGCTACGTGGACCCGGAAGCGGAGCTGACCGTCGTCGTCGGCCGCACCGTCCGTGGCCTGACTCTTGAGACTGCCCGGAGCGCCATCCTTGGCTTCACCATCGGCAACGATGTCTCGGCCCGCGATCTGCAGAAATCGGACGAACTGTGGATCAGCGCCAAGAGCCAGGACACTTTCACTCCCGTGGGTCCCTGGATTGTGACGGACCTCGACGACTCTGACTTGGCCATCAGCATCGTCCACAACGGCGCCGAACTGAAAGCCGCCAGCAGCGCCGATCTCGGCTGGAAGGTGGACGAAATCCTCGTGTACCTCAGCTCGTTTATGACCCTGCACGCCGGCGATCTGGTCCTTACCGGATTCCCGGCGGAGTGTGCCCGCATCCAGCCAGGTGACACAGTCGTGTGCCGCGTGGAGAGCATTGGCGAGCTCAGCAACCCGGTCAAAGCTGCGTCCTGGGAGGAAAGTCCCGCCTGATATGTCAGGCTTAAGCCATGGAATCCTCTGCTGCGCCCAGCGCCCAGCTGACGCAGCAGCCCACCCGTAGCGCGCCTGCCACCAAGCACTACCGTGGAATCTTCAGGTTTCCACTGGTGCGGCAGCTCCTCCGCTTCTCCGGCGTCGGCATCATCTGCACCGCCACGTCCCTGGCGTTGTATGCGTTGCTGCGCCCCTGGCTGGGACCGCAGCTGGCCAACGCGGCGGCCCTGGTGTTGACGTCGTTGATGAACACGGCGCTGAACCGCAGGCTGACTTTCAAGATCTCCGGGCAGCGCCGGATGGCCCGCGACCACCTCAACGGCATGATCGTCATCGCCGTCGCACTGGTTATCACCGGCGGCAGCCTGGGTGTGCTCCATTGGCTGCACCCGGATGCCACCGTGTCCGACGAACTGTGGACCACCACGCTGTCGGGCTTCGTGGCCACCGCCGTGCGGTTCACTATGCTGCGGCACTGGATCTTCCGCCGCGCCCGCCATATCTAGCGGCCGAGGGTCCTGACGCTTCCGACGGCGGTGCCCACGGCTGCCGCCGCCTGTTCCAGTTCGTCCGCGGTCACGGCCGAAGTGAAGCTGAACCGCACAGCCGTCTGCGCCACTTCGGCGTCGTAGCCCAGCGCGGTCAGCACCGGCGACGGCGCATCCGAGCCGGCGGCGCAGGCCGAACCGCTCGAGCACACCACACCCTGCCGCTCCAGCTCGAGCAGCACGGATTCGCCGCTGGTGCCGGGGAAGCAGAACGAGGCCACTGACGGCAGCCGTTCCGTCCGGTGCCCGGTGAGCAGGGCGCCTGGAACGGTGTCCAGGATGGTGGCGGTAAAGCGTTCGCGGAGCCCTGCCACCCGGGCGGCGAGTTCCGGCCGCTCGGCGTGGGCGAGCGTCAGGGCGGTGGCCAGCGCCACGGCACCGGACACGTTTTCGGTCCCGGACCGCCGGCCGCGTTCCTGGCCGCCGCCATGCACCAGGGGCTCCACGCGGGTCCGGCCTCGGACGTACAGCACGCCGCACCCCTTGGGTGCACCGAGCTTGTGGCCGGAAATGCTCAGGGCGTCCACGCCCAGCGCCTTGATGTCCAGGGGCAGCCATCCTGCGGCCTGGACGGCGTCGGTGTGGAACGGGATGCCTTGCGCCCGGGCCAGCGCCGCCAGTTCGGCGATGCGCTGGATGGTGCCCACTTCATTGTTCGCGTACATCACGCTGACCATGGCGGTTTCCGGCCGGAGCATGGCGGCGAGCGCCTCCGGCGTCACCCGGCCGGTTCCGTCCACGGGAACCACGTCCACGGCGAACCCGTGGAACCGCTCCAGGTAGCGCGCAGACTCCCCTACGGCGGGATGTTCGACGGCGCTGATCACCACGCGGTTGAGCGCCGGGTCCGCAGCCTGCCGGGCCAGGGCAATGCCCTTGACCGCGAGGTTGTCCGCCTCCGTCCCTCCCGAGGTGAAGGTGACCTCGCCCGGGCGGCAGCCGAGCACCTTGGCCACGGCCGCGCGGGCGCCTGCGAGCGCGGACGCCGCGGCCTCGCCAAGCGTGTGGTGGCTGGATGGGTTGCCGAACTCACCGCTCAGGTAGGGCCACATGGCCTCGAGGACTTCGCGGCGGACGGGTGTGGTGGCGGCGGCGTCGAGGAAGATCATGGCTGCTTCAGCCGACGCTCAGTTCGACGTCCAGGCCGAGGTCCAGGGCAGCCACGCTGTGGGTGAGACCGCCGATCGAAATGACGTCCACGCCCGCCGCGGCGATATCCGCGACGGTGCGCAGGTTGACGTTGCCGCTGGCTTCCACGATGGCGCGCCCGTCCACCTGTTTGACGCCGGCACGGAGCCCGTCGAGGCTGAAGTTGTCCAGCATGATGGTGTCCACGCCGGCGGCCAGGACGGGTTCGATCTGCTCGGAGCTGTCCACCTCCACTTCGAAGTGCGTGGTGTGCCCCAGCTGTGCCTTTGCCGCGGCGAGCAGGGCGGTGAGCTTGGCGGGGTCTCCCCCGGTCATCACGGCCAGGTGGTTGTCCTTGGCCAGCACGGCGTCGGACAGGCTGTAGCGGTGGTTGGCTCCCCCGCCGCAGCGGACGGCGTAGCGCTCCAGGACGCGGAGGCCGGGCGTGGTCTTGCGGGTGTCCGTGATGCGCGCTTTGGTGCCTTCGACGAGCCGGACAAATTCCGCGGTTTTGGTGGCGATGGCACTCATCCGCTGCACGAGGTTCAGCCCGACGCGTTCGGCAAGCAGAACCGAACGTGCGTTGCCGGTGACACGCGCGAGGTGCGTGCCGGCGTCGAACGCTGTGCCCTCGCCGAGCAGCAGTTCCACGTCAGTGTCCGGGTCCACGACCTTCATGGCGTCGCGGAACACCGTTCCACCACTGAACACCCCCGGCACGCGCGCGTTCAGCACCGCGGTGGCGCGGGCGTCGGCCGGGATCAGCAGCTGCGAGGTGATGTCCCCGTTGGGCGCGTCCTCGGCAAAAGCCCGCTCCAGGATGTCCCGGACGGGTGCTGCGGGGAGGGTCAGGCTAGTCATTTACGAGGCTCGCTTTCCGGCTCATGGTGTATCGCTTGTCAAAATGTTCGACGGCGGCATCTGCGGGCACACTGTCGCTGCGGTAATGCGCCCCCAAGGATTCCCGCCGCTCCCGCGCGGAATGAACCAGCAGCTGCGCAGCCAACAAAAGATTGGCATCCTCATGCTCCCGAGGGTCCGGGGAATCAGGCACGTTGATGGGAAAAACATCGGCCGCCCACGCAGCCAACTCCACCGCAGTCTCCCGCAGCAAGCCGCCATTGCGAAGCACCCCCGCGTTAGCAGTCATCAACCGCCGCAAAGCCGCCCTGGAAAACGGCCCAGCGGCCGGGGCCTCTACAGCTGCCGGCTCCGGATCAAGCTGGAACGACCAATCGGGCGTGTCATCGGCTCCCAAGGCGACCGTTCCGTCGTCGTCCGAGGGTGTTCCGGAAGCGAGCGTCAAGGGGAGGCCGTTAGCGGCCGAGACAGCGAGCGGAGGAACAGCGTCGGGCGACACCCCACCCCAGGCCGAGGGACTTGCGGAACTGCCAGCCAGGAAACCCTCAACGGCCCGCCGCCCAAAGACAAGCCCTTCAAGAAGGGAGTTGCTGGCAAGCCGGTTAGCCCCCTGGACGCCGGTGCAAGCAACCTCGCCGGCTGCCAGCAATCCGGGTACCGATGTCCGTCCGTAGAGGTCGGTAAGGACGCCGCCCATCCAGTAGTGCGCGGCCGGAGCCACGGGGACGAGTTCCCGGGTCCAGTCGACGCCGGCTTGGCGGGTGCGGGCGCTGATGGTGGGGAAGCGCTTTTCGAGGTAGCCCTTGCCGTGCAGGGCCTCGACCGCCATGGCGTCGAGGAACACGTGCCCGTTGGGATCCCCCAGGGTGGCCAGGTGCAGGGCGATGCTGCGGGAGACAACGTCGCGCGGGGCAAGTTCCGCGTCGGCGTGATAGGCGGGCATAAAGCGTTCGCCGTGGGCGTCCAGCAGGATGGCGCCTTCGCCGCGGACGGCTTCGGAAATCAGGAGCGGTTCAGCTCCGTTGCCGGCTGCCTCGAGGGCATCGGCCGGGAGCACCATGCAGGTGGGGTGGAACTGGAAGAACTCCAGGTCCGCCACAGCGGCTCCGGCCCGCCAGGCTAGCGCCAGCCCGTCCGCGGTTGCCACGGCAGGATTGGTGGTCTGGGCAAACAGCTGGCCCGCTCCCCCGGTGGCCAGGAGCACGGCATCACCGTGGACGCCGAGTTCCCGCCCGTCGTGCAGGAAGTTCACGCCTGCCACGTGTCCGTCGCTCTGCGACAGGGACGTGACCTGGGCGTGCCCGATGACCTGGATCCGGCCAGCTGCCTGCGCATCCAGAACCGTCTTGATGAGTGCCCGGGCTACGCCGGCACCGGTTGCGTCGCCGCCGGCGTGCAGGATCCGGGGCGCGGAGTGGGCGGCTTCGAGACCCAGCGAGGGGTCGCCGTCGTCGTCCATATCAAAACGCACGCCGAAGCGTTCCAAGCCGGCGATATCCAGGCGGGCCTCCGTGCAGAGCACGCGGACGGCCTCTTCGTCGCAATGCCCGGCCCCGGCCTTCAGCGTGTCTGCGATGTGCGCGGCCACAGTGTCTCCGGGCGCGGGCTCGTCGAGCACGGCGGAGATGCCGCCTTGGGCGTAGTAGGTGTTGCTGTCCGCGAGCGCGCCTTTGGTCAGCAGCACCACTTCGGCGCCGGCATCGGCAGCAAGCAACGCGGCGTACAGTCCCGCAATGCCGCTCCCGACGACGATCAGCCGCCGGGGTGCCGGACCACCGGCTGGGCTCTCTGCGCTCATGTGGGGCTCGTTTCGGTTTCCAGGGTCACTGGGGGCGGGACTGCAGCTGCGGGCTACAGCGGACGCGCCGCGAGCATACGCTCGAGCGCGGTTTTGGCGTTGTCCTGGACGGAACCGTCCACGCTGATGCGGTTGACGATGCGGCCTTCGACGAGTTCCTCCAGGACCCAGGCGAGGTAGCCGGGGTGGATGCGGTACATCGTGGAGCAGGGGCAGATCACCGGGTCCAGGCAGAAGATGGTGTGCTGCGGGTACTCGGCGGCGAGCCGGTTCACCATGTTGACTTCCGTGCCGATCGCGAAGGTGGTCGGCTCGTTGGCGGCTGCGATGGCCTTCTTGATGAAGTCGGTGGAACCGGCGGAATCGGCCGCGTCAACCACCTCCATGGGGCACTCGGGGTGGACAATCACGTTGACGCCGGGGAACTCGGCACGGGCCTTTTCGATCTGGCCGACGTTGAAGCGCTTGTGGACAGAGCAGAAGCCGTGCCACAGGATGACGCGGGAATCGAGCAGGGCCTGTTCGTCGTTGCCGCCCAGTTCCTTGCGCGGGTTCCACATGGGCATCTGCTCCAGCGGCACACCCATGGCTTTGGCGGTGTTGCGCCCCAGGTGCTGGTCCGGGAAGAACAGGACCCGCTGGCCGCGTTCGAACGCCCATTCCAGGACCACCTTGGCGTTGGAGGAGGTGCAGACGATGCCGCCGTTGCGGCCGCAGAAAGCCTTCAGCGCGGCGGAGGAATTCATGTAGGTGACCGGAATGACCGGAACCCGCCCATCGGCGTCGGCCTCGGTACCGAAGATCTCCTCGAGCTGTTCCCAGCACTCCTCCACAGAGTCGGTGTCCGCCATGTCCGCCATGGAGCAGCCGGCGGCGAGGTTGGGCAGGATGACGGCCTGTTCCGGGGTGGAGAGGATGTCCGCGGTCTCGGCCATGAAGTGCACACCGCAGAAAATGATGGCCTCGGCGTCAGGCCGGGTGAGGGCGGCGTTGGCCAGCTGGAAGGAGTCGCCCACGAAGTCGGCGTACTGGATGACCTCGTCGCGCTGGTAGAAGTGGCCCAGGATCACAGCGCGATCACCGAGCGTGGCCTTGGCGGCCCGGATGCGCACATCGAGCTCTGCATCGTTGGCGAGCTTGTATTCTTCCGGCAGCTGGCCCTGGCGCGGCGTTGCCGCCGGGGCGACGTCCGCGCTGGAGGCACCGGGTCCGTAGGCAGGGGCACCCGCGAGGGCCTCGGCAAGGTCGTATTCCCACGGGCCCCTGGCGAGCGCCGGGCTGCAGGTGGCAGCTGTTTTGCCTGCCGCAGCGTTCCGGGACGCGCTTTCGGCTTGTTCGCGCGTGATCAGCTGGATGGCTGTGTTGACGCTACTCATGGTGTGCTCCTGTTATCGAGGTCAAGGCCAGGACGGCCGGTGAAGCGGTAAAGACGAGGCGGACGGTGTTTGCCACCCTGGAGGTATTCGCCGGTTTCTTCGATCTCCGGCGTGGATGTGAGCTGGCGGCGGAAGTTGGCCGGGTCCAGCCGGGTGTCCAGGACTGCTTCATAAACTTCCCGGACCTGGGCCAGGGTGAAGTACTCGCCCAGGAAGTGGTAGGCCACCGACCCGTAGGCCAGCTTGTTCCGCAGGCGCCGGAGTGCGTAGTCAACAATGGAGTTGTGGTCGAAGGCCAGGTCCCCCACCTTGTCTGCCCTGAACCACTTCACGTTCTCCGATTCGTCGGCCAGGGCGGCCTCGGTGGGCTGGACCAGCGCCCAGTAGACGATCGACACCACACGCTGCGTGGGTGAGCGGTGCAGCCCACCGAACGCGTAGAGCTGCTCCAGGTAGCTCGGCGTGAGTCCGGTGGTTTCCCGGAGGTTCCGGGAGGCAGCGTCCTGCAGGGATTCAACATGCGTCAGTGGTCCGCCGGGAAGGGCCCAAAGGTCCTTGTACGGCTCACGAATCCTACGGACCAGGGGAAGCCAGAGGGTAGGCCGGCCCGAGGATTCGCTGGGCCGTAGGGCGAAGATGACCGTGGAGATAGCGAGCGAGGGTGCGGCGGTAGCGCGTTCGGAGACGTTCGCTGAGCTGCTGTACACGGTCACTCACCCGCTCCCTGCTTCTGGGCTTCATTGCCACCGTTAGTTATAGTCACTTTGACTAGAACTGATTCTACGGCCACATTCCTTGAATCAAAATGTTTCGCAATGCCACGGCCACAGACCCGCCGGGAGTAAGCGGTGCCGCACTCAACGCCGGCCTCGTGGAATTCACGCTGCCACCCGTCGTCGGCCCGCCACCGCCCGCGGGCCGGCTTCAAAGCGGGTAGATTCAAATGGTCCCCGCGCGGACACCCCCTCCACCCCAAGAAGGTTCACAGGCATGACATCGAAGTCCACGGCAGTGCGGCCGGAATCCCAGCTCGGCCACACCATGAAGCCCCGGCAGCTCACCATGATGGGACTGGGCAGCGCCATCGGCGCCGGCCTGTTCCTCGGTTCAGGGGCCGGCATCCAGGCCGCGGGGCCTGCCGTGCTGATCTCGTATCTGGTCGCCGGGACGCTTATCATCCTGGTGATGTGGGCGCTGGGCGAGATGGCCGCTGCGAATCCAACGAGCGGCGCGTTCTCCGTGTACGCCGAACGGGCGCTCGGAAAAACCGCCGGCGCTACGGTGGGCTGGCTGTGGTGGCTCCAGCTGGTGGTGGTCATCGCCGCGGAAGCGCTGGGCGCAGCGGGACTGCTGTTTTCCGTCTGGCCGGTTATCCCCGTGTGGGCCCTGGCCCTGACTTTTATGGTCGTATTTACGGCCATCAACCTGACGGGCGTGAAGAACTTCGGAGAGTTCGAATTCTGGTTCGCCATCCTGAAGGTTGCCGCCATTGTGGCGTTCCTGGCCGTGGGGGCCGCCCTGCTGCTGGGCCTTCTGCCCGAGGTTGCATCGCCCGGACTCGCTAACATCACCACTGACTTTGCCCCCGCCGGGCTGGGCGGAATCGCCACGGCATTGTTCGTAGTGATCTTTGCCTTTGGCGGAACCGAGATCGTGGCCGTGGCCGCCGCGGAAACCGCGGACCCGGAACACAGTGTGGGCAAGGCAATACGGACTGTGTTGTGGCGCATCCTGGTCTTCTACATCGGGTCGGTCTTTGTCATCGCGGCCGTCCTGCCGGTCTCCTCCGAAGGACTCGCCTCGCCCTTTGCCGGCGTGCTCGACGCGGCCCGGATCCCGGGCGCCGGCACGGCAATCACCCTGGTAGCCGTCGTCGCGCTTCTCTCCGCACTGAACGCCAATCTCTACGGCGCGTCCCGCATGGTGTACTCGCTCGCCGAACGCGGCGAGGCGCCCCGGATCCTGGCCAGGCTCAGCGGCGCCAGCGTGCCGGTGATCGCCGTAGGCGTGTCCGTGGCGTTCGGATTCTTCGCCACAGTTCTTGAGCTGCTTTTCCCGGACCGGATCCTGCCCGCCCTGTTCCAGCTGGTCGGATCCACTTGCCTGGTGGTGTGGGGCACGGCCCTCGTTTCGCAGCTGATCCTCCGGCGCCGCGCGGACCGGGCCAGTACCGCCCTTCCGCTGCGGATGAAGGGATTCCCGGGCCTGACTATCTTCGGACTCATCCTCCTGGGCCTGATTTTCGCGGTCGGCTTCAGCGCGGAAAGCAGTCGTGTTCAGCTGCTGAGCACGTTCGTTCTGGTTGCCTGCCTCGCGGCCGCCTGCTGGATCGGCGCCCGGCTCACTACCCGCGACCGCCAGGCCAGCTAAGTACATCGGGTTCTTCTTTCGCCCGGTGATCGGGTGGAACGGAACCAGCCGCTGGTGGAGGTGGAAACCAGCAAATCCGCTGTTGAACAGCCCAGTCCGCAGGCAGGTAAAGTGGTGCGTACCTTCGGTGGGGCAGGCGACAGGATCAATGTCGGCGAACCCCTGATCGTTTTCGAGGTGCCGGACATCACTGCCGGAATCGTGGGTACGGTCCCGAAGGATGAGGCACCGACGCGCCGGGTCCGCCTGAGCGCCGTACTTGATGAGGACTGACACCATGAGCGGCAGGCACACCGGCGAGATGCATTCCCACACCGTTGAGGGCACGGACCCCGAGCTGTACGTGGAGGTGCACGATCCGCAGGACGACGCCGGGCTACGGCCCGTGCTGCTGCTGCACGGCTTCTCCTCGTCCAGCAAGCTCAACTGGCATGACACCGGCTGGGTGGCGGCCCTGCTGGACGCTGGCCGCCGCGTCATCACCGTGGACCTGCCCGGACATGGCCGCAGCGGCGCACCCGAGGACATGGATTCCTACTCCCCCAGCCGGATCCGCGCGGACCTGCTGCAGATAGCGTTCGACGCCGGCGTGCGGCCCTTGCACAATGGTGACCCCACCAGCGGCGTTGACGTGCTGGGATATTCCTTAGGCGCCCGGCTCGCCTGGGAATTCGGCGCCACCCAGCCCGAGATCGTCCACCGCCTGGTCCTGGGCGGACCGAACATCGCCGATCCGCTGGCGGCCTTTGACCTCATTGCCGCCCAGAACTACCTCGCCGACGGAACCCCCATCGCCGACCCGTCCACAGCCGGCCTGCTCAAGATGGCCATGCTCCTGCCGAGCAACAACATCTTCGCGCTGCTGTCCCTGGTGGATGCCATCAAGGCCGAACCCTTCGATCCTGCCGAAGCCGTGCCCCACATGCCGATGCTCCTTGTGGCCGGCGATCAGGATGAACGGGCGGCCACCATGCCGCAGCTCGCCGCACTCGGAATCCGGGCGGGGTCCATGGCTGAACAGCTGACGTTGCCTGGCCGCAACCACACGAACGCCATCACCAGCCGGGCTTTCAAACAAGGCGCCATCGCTTTCCTGGGAGTCTGATCCTGATCGCTGCCGCCTGCATAATGGCGCCTGCCCGGCCGGGGAAATATCCCGCTCCCCGCCACGGCGGCAGAAGGTAGGCTGGAATCGGGCGGAGACAGCCGGAGAGGGAACAATGGGCACGCGTTTTGAAGACCGCACCGATGCCGGTGAACGGCTGGCGGCGGTGCTCACCCAGTTCCGGGAACGCCCCGACAGCATCGTCCTGGGGCTGGCCCGCGGCGGTATTCCCGTCGCCGCCGCGGCCGCCAAGGCCCTGTACCTGCCGCTCGGCGCCATTCTGGTCCGGAAACTCGGCATCCCCGGCCACGACGAAACAGCGTTTGGCGCGCTGGCGTGGTCCGGAGGCCGCGTAGTCCGCCTGCTCAACCGTCCCCTGATCACCCGCATACTGGACCACGGCGTCCGCCAGGAGTGGCTGGACGAGGTCGAGAAACGCGAGACGGCCGAGCTGCTCCGCCGGGCCGCAACTTACCCGGGGATCAGCAGCAATCTCACCGGCAAGACAGTCCTACTGCTCGACGACGGCCTGGCCACCGGAGCCACCATGCGCGCCGCCGTCGAGGCCGCCCGTTCCGGTGGCGCGGCACGCGTCGTCGCCGCAGCACCGGTGGGTTCGGTGGAAGCCTACGCGGCAGTGTCCAGGGTGTGCGATGCCGTGCTGTGCCTGCATCTGCCGGGGAAGTTCCGCGCCGTGGGCAGCTTCTACCGGCATTTCGAGCAGTTAGCCGATGAGGACGCCATCAGCCTGCTGAAACAGTAGGCGCCCCGCGGCAGCACCGGGACCGCACGGCGCTACCGGACTCGCGGCAAAACGGCGGGCCCAGGCCGGATAGCCGGAACCCGCCGTTCTGCGCTTCGGACAACCTTAGTGGTGGCTGCTGACGCCGAGCGGGTTGCCCTTTGTCTCCTTGGCAAGCAGAACCCCGGCCGCCGAAATTACGCACAGGATCATGATGTAGATGCCGATGGATCCGGTCCATTTGGTGCTCTGAAGCAACGCCTCGGCAATGGTCGCAGCGAACGCACCACCGAGGATCGCCCCGAAGGCGTACCCGATGGAGATGCCCGAGTAGCGGACATTGGCCGGGAACATCTCGGCGTACATGGCCGACATGGGGCCGTAGGAGAGGCCCAGGCCGATGGTCAGGACGAAGAGCGCCAGACCGTAAAGCAAGATGTTCCTGGTGTCGATCAGGGCAAACATCGGGATCATCCAGACGAAGATGATGGCATATCCGATCAGGAACGTCTTGACCCGGCCGATCCGGTCCGAGAGCCAGCCGCCTGCGAGCGTGAAGATCAGCCAGCCGAAGGATGCAAGCGTGGTGGCCAGCAGGATTTCCGGGACGGGCATCTTCAACGTCCTGGTGGCGTAGGAGATGAAGAAGGCGATCAACAGGTAGCCAGCGGCGTTGTTGCCGATGAAGATCATGGTCGAGTAGAGCACGGGCCTCTTATGGCTACGAATGAGCTCGCCGAGGGGGGCCCTGCTTTCGGCCTTCCGAGAGGCCATCTCCTGGAAGACGGGGCTCTCGGCCACAGCCCGGCGGATCAGGTATCCCACCACAATCAGCACGATGGACAGGAGGAAGGGCACCCGCCAGCCCCAGGCCGCGAAGTCTTCCTTGGACATGTTCGAGTTGAGGACAAACAGCAGGCCGGTGGCCAGGATCATGCCGACCGGAACCCCGATCTGCGGGTACGCACCGAACACGCCGCGGCGGCTCTTGGGGGCGTGCTCCACAGCCATCAGGGCAGCACCGCCCCATTCGCCGCCGGCGGAGAAGCCCTGGGCAATGCGGAGAAGGATCAGCAGGATGGGGGCCCAGACGCCGATCTGAGCATAAGTCGGAAGCATGCCGATCAGCGAAGTGGCTGCGCCCATCATCAGGAGGGTGAAGACCAACATGGCCTTGCGGCCTAGCCGGTCGCCGAGGTGGCCGGCAACCACCGCACCCAGCGGGCGGAACAGGAAGCTGATGCCGATGAGCGCGAAGGACAGGATCTGTGCCAGGCCCGGGTTGGATTCGTTCAGCGGGGCCAGGAACAACGGGGACAGCAGCGTGCCCGTCAGTTGGGCGAAGATGAAGAAGTCGTACCACTCGATGGTGGTGCCGACCAGCGTTGCTGCGAGGACCTTGCGTTCCTCGTGCTTGCTGCTCGGGCCCGCCTCGGAATCGACGCGTGAAGTTTCGGTCATTGGAACTCCGTGGCTTGGGGCAGCCTGGTTGAAGATTACGGCTGCCGACGGTGGATGCATACCGTCCGAATTACTGATCGAACGGTCAGTTAGTATAACGTTACGCGAAGATGTGATGAAACGCACTATATTTCCTGATTCTGCACACGGATCAGTTCCGCGGTTGAACGGCTTTTTCGAGAATCAGCACCGAGCGTTTCGAAATCAGCGCACAGTCCGAGTGTGGGAAGCACCGTCACGGCACACGGTCTGGGCCCGTGCAGCCGCCTAGGATGGAATCCATGACCCCCACCGCAGTCCCCTCCGGAGCAGCTCAGGCTTCGCCGTCCCAGACCCTGTCGCGCGGAATCCGGGCACTGGAAATCCTGGCCGCGGCGCCGGCGGCGTTGACCATTGCGGAACTTGCCGATGCCATGGGAGTTCACCGTTCTGTGGCCTACCGGATCCTGCGGACCCTGGAAGACCATTCCTTACTGGTGCGCGATGACGCGGGCAAGGTCCAGCCGGGGCCCGGGCTGGCTGTCCTGGCCCGTGGGGTTGCCCGCAACCTGCAGACGGCGGCCCTGCCGGAGCTGACACAGCTCGCCAATGCCCTGAACATGAGTGCGTTTGTGGCCGTCTGGGATCGCGATGACTGCGTCACCCTGGTCACCGTTGACCCGCGGCACACGGGCGCCGCCGTCGTCCAACATCCCGGCTCCCGGCATCCCATCAGCGCCGGCGCCCCCGGGCTTGCGATCCAGTCCGCCTATTCAGAAGCTGACTGGCAGGTGGCCGGACAGGGAATCCCCTACCGGCCCGAGGCCGGAACCGCTCGGCAGTTGGGCTTTGCCGCAAGCCACGATGAAGTCATCGCGGGCGTCTCCTCGTTGGCAGTTCCGGTCAAGGTCCCTGGAGGCCGGCCGGCCGCGCTGGCCGTCGTCTACATCCGGGCAGACCAGAATCCGGATGAAATCGCCGCTGCGCTGATGGCTGGTGCCGGGCGCATTGAGGCCCAGCTGGGCTGACCACCGCACGCACCGTCTGGCTGTGACCAGCGCCCAGCGGCCAGCGTCCAGCGGCCAGCGCCGGTCAGTCGCGTTTGCGGAGAATGACCGCCGCGGCGGCACCAAGAACCAGCAGTCCGCCTGCGGCAACCACAGGCACAATGAATGCCGTGTGGTAGCCGTGGGCCTGCGCGAGCTGGCCACCAACGGCGGCCCCTAACGCGGTGCCCGCCACGATCCCGCTCGCCAGGGCCGTCATCACGGTTCCCAGCCGTTCTGCAGGCGCCACCAGGCCTCCGATCGTGAAGACCGTGACCATCACGGGACCCACCGGCAATCCCAGGACCAGCAGCACCACGACCATGCCACCCAACGATCCCGGCACCAGAAGCAGCAACGCGAGCACCGTCATCAGTGCTGCGCTGACCAGCCACCGGACCGCCGGAGTGATGCGCTGGGGCCAGTACGCCACGGACAGGGCTGCAGCGGCAGAACTCAATCCCATGACTGCATACAACAGTCCGGCGATTTCGGAGGTGGCGAAACTCGCGGAGAAGGAGCTCAAGGCCGTCTGGGCGGACCCGAAGAAGGTGCCCATGGCCACCATTGCCAGGACGGGCAGTGCGACGACGGCGGGAATCCTGGCTGCCTTAGGCGAGGCTGCGGGGCCCCGGTTTACGGGAACCGCCTTGTGGGTGGAGTGCATGGCAAAAGCGGGCACCAGCGTAATAGTCATGGCTGCAGCCAGGGCCAACGGCAGCCAAGGGGCCACCAGGCTGGCCAGGATTCCCACAAGGGCCGGTCCCAGCACAAACGTCAGTTCATCGGCTGTGCCCTCGTAGGACAGGGCCGTGTCCAGGTCCCTGCCGGCCTTCGCTCCCTTGCCCCGCGATGTGAGCGCCATCCAGCGCACCCTGGCCAACGGACCTACCTGCGGGCAGCTGGCACCGGCAAGAAAGGCGGCGGCGATCACGGCCATGGGAAAGGACCCGGTTTCGGGAGCGGCCCAGGCCGTGCCGATCAGTGCCAGGACCGCCAAGGTGTTGAGCACCGCCGCAACCAGCAGAACGGGCCGCTGCCCCCTGCGGTCGGCGAGGGCACCAAAGACCGGAGCGCCAAGGGCCGAGCCGATCCCCACAGCACCAGCGGCAGTGCCGCCCAGAGCATAGGAGCCGGTCACGGACGTGACGAGGGTCAGGGCACCGACGGTCAGCATGGCCAGGGGCAGCCGGGCGAACAGACCCAGGGGGATAAAACTGCGGCCAGCGAGGTGCGGGAGCCTGGCGAACCGCCCGGTGGGCGGAGCCAGCGCAGCGGACGCCGGCGGTTCAGGAGAGAAAGTGTCGGGGGAAAGCGGCGCTTTCTGGGAAGCGGGCAGGGGGGACATCGTTGAAGATTTCAAGGTTCCGGGCTCGTTCAGTAATGCGCATCGTCCCTCCTCCCGATGCGCGCGACCCGGTAACTGTTCAATTGTATCGGCCTCTCAGGCCCAGTCCAGCCCTGTATGGCCGCAGTCACACCAGCGCCTCGGCGGCGTCGGAAATGCGCAGCGTGGAACCGTTCCGGCCCTTGAGCACCTGAAGTTGGGTGCCGATGCGCTGTTTCATCTCCCCAACGTGGCTGACCAGACCCACAACGCGCCCGCCGTCCCGAAGCCCTTCGAGGGCATCCATGACCTGTTCCAGGGATTCTTCGTCCAGGCTGCCGAAACCCTCGTCCACAAAAAGTGTCTCAATCTGGATGCCACCGGATTCCTGCTGGACAACGTCTGCCAGCCCCAGGGCAAGGGACAGGGACGCCATAAAGGATTCGCCACCGGAAAGCGTAGAAGTGTCCCGGCGGTGCCCGGTCCACTGGTCCACCACCTCCAGCCCCAACCCGGATTTTGCGCCGCGCGCGGCCTTGGCGTCTGAGTGCTGGAGCAGGTAGCGGCCATCGCTCATGGCGACCAGCCGTTCGGAAGCAGCCAACGCCACCTGTTCGAGCCGTGCTGCGAGGACGTAGCTGTTCAGGCTCATGCGGTAGTTGTTGTCTCCACGGCCGGCAGCGGTGTCAGCCAGGGCTGTCAGCATCTGGGCGCGTTCCCTGGGAACCCGCCCGGAACCGGCCAGCTGTTGGTAGTCGTTGCGGACAGCGGCCAGCGATTCCACACAGCGCGCGGCCACGCCGGCTGCTAGATCGGCGGCCCGTGCTTCCAGCCCGGCCTGCTCCACGGCAGCCTGCAGTTCCGCCAGGAGGGCTTCGTCCACCAAGGGATCTGCTGCCTCTTCAGTCAAAGCCAGCAGCAGATCCTCGGACGCGAACAGCTCGGCAATCCGCGCCTGTTCGTCCTGGCCGGCCCGGATCTCGGCCTGCAGGGCAGCAGCATCAGCATTCGAAAGCAGCTGTGCGCGGGCCGCCTCGCCCGAACTGAAGCCGGCGTCCGGCAACGCCAGTTCAAGCTGGGTCCGTGCTTCCTCGGCCCTGGCTTTGGCTCTGCTGAGCAAGGCCTGGGCCTCTACGGCCTTCTCCAACGTGGCGGCGGCGTCCTGCAGCGAGCGCAGCCTGTGTGTGAGGCTGCGGTGCCCGCCGCGCAGCGCAGAGAGGGCGCTGTCAAGGGACGCCAGCTGGTCCGCCAGTCCCGACAATTCAGCGGTGACCTGCGCGAGTTCGGCTGCCGCGCTGTGCATGGCGGAATCCGCTGCCGCAATGCGGGCCTCAGCGGCTTCAAGCTGCTGCCGGAGGTCCGCGAGGTTTTTCACCGCCAGCTGCGACTCGGCTGCGGCGGTGCGGGCGGACGCGAAGGCCGCCAGCGCATCCGCCTCGGGCATGTCCCCGCCCTGGCTGTCAAGGACAGCCACCAGCTGGTCCGCGTCGCCCAGCTCACGGGCCCGCGCTGCCAGTTTGGTCTCTGCGGCCTCATGGTCCTGCTGGGCAGCTTCCTCGGCCTGGCTGAGGCCCAGCGCAGATGCCGCAGCCTCCGCGGGAGCCGGGTGGTCCGCACTGCCGCAAACGGGGCAGGCCTCTCCCACGGCCAGCTGGGCGGCGAGTTCGGCGGCGGCGTTGGCGAGTCTTTCCTCGCGCAGGTCCAGCCAGCGGAGTTTCTTCTCGAGCTGGATCTCCCGGGACGCCGAGTGGCGCTCCGTGGCGAGTGCCTGCGCCGAGCGTGCAGCCGCGTAGCGCCGGACGACGTCAAGAAGTTCCCCGGCCGCAGCGGCTTCCTTGGCATGCAGGGTGGCGGCTGAGGCCAGTTCCACCAGGGGCTCCAGGCCTGCCGTCAGGGTTTCCTGCTCAGCGCGGAGGCCCTGCAGCGAAATGCCCAGGTCAATGTCCTTTTGTGTAAGTTCTTGCTGCTTCGCGGTGAGCGAGGCGCGCTTGGCAACCAGTGAATGAAGGCGTACCTCATCCGGCAACCTGGCTTCCACAACGGCCAACAGGGACCTGAGGCGGCTGAGCTCACCCTCAACGTCCAGCGCCCCGGCGGCGGAGAGCCCGGCACCGCCGTGTTCAGCATCCAGGGCGCCAAGGTCCAACTGGCCCAGTTCGGGGTCTTCATCCGCGGCCATCCGCAGCAGTGTGATGGCGGATTCCATGGCTCCCGCCGCGTGCCGGACCTGGGTCTGGCTGGACTGCACACCCTGCAGTTGGCCCGTGAGCACCTCGGCGCGGCGGTGTTGTTCGAGCCGGGCGCCATTGAGCTCCAGGGACGGCGAGATTGCCTCAGCGGCTGCTTTCCGGGACTCGGCAGCTGCCAGCTTGCGGTGGCGCTCCCGCCGCGCGGACTCGTTCTCCAGCCGGCCTGATGTGTGCCTCCTGACGGCCGCTGCGGCATCCGCCGCGACAGCCAGTTCCCCGGCGCGGTGGGCCACGGCTTCCTGCAGCCATTCGATCCGGGCCGCGGATTCCTCCTTGGCAGGAGCTGCAGAATCATCAATGGTGAGGGAGGCGGCCTCGGCTTCGGCCCGCGCCGCCAGCAGCTCGAGCTCTCCGTTCAGCCGGGCAATATGGTTCCGCGCGGCCTGTGCCTGCGCCGACAACTCCTGTTCCAGAGCTTCGAACCGCTGGGTGCCGAAGAGCTTCTGCAGCAGTTCCAGGCGATCGGCTGCCTTGGACCGCAGGAAGGCGGCAAAATCTCCCTGCGGCAGCATCACCACGCGGGTAAACTGTTCCCGGTCCATTCCCAGCAGGGCAGTGATTTCGGCGCCGGCTTCATCATTGCGTCCGGATCTCTCCGTCCACGTGCCGCTGATGCGTTCCCGGAGGAGCGTTTTGGCCTGCTGTGTGGTGAAACCGTTCTTTCCCCGGGCACTGGGTTTATCCCAGGCCGGCGACCTGGTGACTTCGAAGTGGCGGCCCTGGGCCGAAAACTCGCAGGTGACCGCCGGCTCCAGCGAAGGCTCGGCATGATCGCTGCGTAGCCGCTTGCCTTCCTGGCGTGCCCCCGGCACGGATCCGTACAGCGCGAAGCAGACAGCGTCCAGCACGCTGGTCTTCCCCGCTCCGGTAGGTCCGTTGAGGAGGAAGAGTCCGTGGGCGCTCAGCCGGTCGAAGTCGATTTCCTCGGTGCCCGCAAAGGGCCCGAAGGCGGAGATGACAAGGCGGTGGATCCTCATAGCGATGACTCCCTCAGGCGTACGTTATCCAGCGCCGCGGCAATGGCCGACTGCTCGGCGTCGTCCGCGTTCCGCCCCCGCACGTGATCGAGGAATCCACAGCAGAGCGAGAGATCATCCTGGGCTTCAGCGAGCCGGCTGCTGTAGCTTTTGGACGCCTTGACGGCGCCGCCCTGCGGATCAAACCCCAGGACCAGCGTGTCCGGAAAACGGGCCCGCAGCCGTTCCATGGCCTGCGCCGGCCGCTGCTCGTCCGTCAGTGTGATCTGGCAGTATGCCCCTTCGGCCCAGGAATGCTCTGCGGAGTCCAGGAGTTCCGAAATTTCGCCGCGGAGCACGGCCAGCTTCCGCGGCGCTTCCCACGACAGTTCCGATACGCCGGTCACGCCGTCCGGGCCGACGTCGATCAGCCAGCTTCCCTTGGTGTGCTTGGCTTCGGAGAACGAGTAGGCCAGCGGCGATCCCGAGTACCTGACCTGTGGCGACAGGGTCTGCCGGCCGTGCAGGTGCCCCAGTGCGGTGTAGCTGAATCCGTCGAACAGGTCCAGGGGCACGGCTCCGACTCCCCCGATGCTGAGGTCCCGCTCGCTGTCGGAGCTGATCCCGCCGCTGGCGAACGTGTGGGCGAGGACCACCGAGTGGACAGTTCCCGCAGCGCTGCGCTCCTCGAGATCCGCCCGGATGCGGTCCGTGGCGGCGCGGGTGACTTCGAAGTGGCTGGCGGTCTCCACGCCGAGTTGTTCGGCGACGAGGCGCGGTTCCAGCCAGGGGATTCCGTAGATGGCCAGAACGGCGCCGGACGCAGCACCGGCACACGCGCCCAGCGGCAGGACGACCGGCTGGTCCAGGTCCGCCAGCCTGGTCCGCAGGTGGACGCCGCCACGTTCCAACAGCCGGGAGGCAAATCCGAGCCGGATGGCGGAGTCGTGGTTGCCGGATGTCAGCACCACCGTGGCACCGGCTGCTGTCAGCCGCACCAAGGCATCGTCCAACAGCCCCACAACGTCGACGCCGGGCAGGGCGCGGTCGTAGACGTCGCCGGCGATCAGGACGACGTCGACGGCGTTTTCAGTGACGGCGCTGACGAGCTGATCAACGAATGACCGTTGGGCGTCCAGCATCCCGACGCCGTGGAAGGACCTGCCCAAGTGCCAGTCCGATGTGTGCAATAACCGCATATTCTTACGCTAGCGGCTGCCACCGACAGTTTAGGACACCGCCGCAACAGGCCGTGGCCCGGTCAGGCCAGCTAGCCGCGCTTTCCGTCGAAGAATTCCTGGGCCTCGTCGCGGCTGTTCGGCTGGTCCGCGGTGCCATGAACCGCGGACTTGGCCGAGGCGGTTGTCTTGGCAGGCGCGGCGGCCTCGTCAGCGACGTCAGCCTCGTAGGGATCGCCGTCAGCATCCTCGTCGTCAAAGTCCTCAACGTCGTCGGCGCTGTCGTCCAGCACTGACCCGTCAGCAGCCGAGGCCGTACTTGCAGCAACAGGGCCGGCGAACCCACGGAAGGCCAGCCCGGCGATGGCCGCGCCCGCCAAGGGAGCCACCCAGAAGAGCCACAGCTGCTCAAGGGACCAGCTGGAGCTGAAGAGGGCCGAGGCCGTGGCTCGGGCGGGGTTGAACGGCGCGTTGCCTACGGACAGGCCCAGCTGCAGCAGGACGGCGAAGGCGAGGCCCACGGAAGCGGCAGCTGCCGTTTTGTTGATGTTGTTGCGTGCCGTGGTGCCCAGGAAGACGGCGACCAGAATCGCAGCCCCGAGTACTTCCAATAGGAGCACACCGGCGAGGGGCGCCTGGATGATGGAATGTTCGCCGAAGCCGGCGGTCACGGTGTCGAACGCCGTTCGGCTGTCCTGGATGCCGGGCAGCGTCCGCAGGATGCCAAAGAGTGCGAGGGCGCCCAGGAGCGCGCCCACCAACTGCGCGCCGACGTACGCGGCGGCGTCACCGAGCCGGATCCGGCCGGCGACGGCGTGGCCGACGGTTACCGCCGGGTTGAAGTGTCCGCCGGAAACGTAGCCGAAGGCCAGCATCGCCGCGGTCACTGCCAGGCCTGCTGCGAGCGCGGCCGGCAGCGGGCTGGACTGCGGGATGGAGAACAGCGGGACGCCCAGCCCTGCCACCACGATGAAAAGGCTGCCAAAGGCTTCCGCAGACAGTCTGGACACCAGCCCGTGCCGGATTTCGCCACCGCTGCCGGCAGTCAGCCCGGAGGCGGGATCACGGTGGACGGGCACAGGCGTGGTCATGGTGGGGCAATCCTTATCGTTGGGGTTTGGTGCCTTTGCATTCTGCCAAGGGATTCTGGGCGTTGGCTGAGTCCGAGGTTAGTGGACGGACGGCGTGGCACCCCAGGCGAGTTCCATCGCCCCCCCGCGGTAAATTTACTGTCATGAGCATCGAACCGGGCGCCGTTGCCGCGCCTCCGCTGAAGTCCCGCATCCACGGCTGCCTCCTGGGCGGCGCTTTAGGAGACTCGCTGGGCTACGCAGTGGAGTCCGACTCGATCGAGGCCATCCGCCGGCGCTTCGGCACGGCGGGCCTGACGGACCTGGCGGCCCTCGACGGCGGCAGCCACTTTTCGGACGACACGCAGCTGACGCTGTACACCGTGGACGGGCTGGTGGAGGTGCTCGAATGGGCCAATGACGGCGTGGGCGCCGATGCGAACGCCTGCGTGTGGCTGGCTTATCTCCGCTGGCTGGACACCCAGGGTGAGTCTGTGCCGCCGCAGGCCCCGGCACAGCCGCCACGGTGGATCGATGGCAACGAGGTGCTGAGGCACCGCCGCGCCCCGGCAGAAACGTGCATCAGCGGCCTGGCCACCGGTGAAATGGGAACGGTCTACCGGCCGGTGAACCCTGACTCGAAGGATCGCGGAACGGTGATGCGGTCGGCCCCGTTCGGCCTGATTCCCTACATCTCGTCCGACGCCGTCTATAAGTTGAGTGCCGACGCCGCCTCCCTGACGCACGGCCATCCGTCCGCCCGGCAAAGTGCCGGCAGCTTCAGCCTCCTGATCCACCGCCTGGTGGCCGGTATCACGTTGGCGGACGCCGCCACGGCGCTCCTGGAGGAGGTACGTGGCCTGAAGGATGTGGCGGCGGAACTTCCCGAGCGGCTTGAAGCGGCCATCCGCTGCGCGGGAACAGGCATCCTGTCACCGGAGGAACTGGTCCGGCAGCTGGGCGACGGGTGGGTCGCGGAGGAGGCGTTCGCCGTCGGGCTTTACGCGGTCCTGGCCACAGCGCCTGATGCAGACTCCACCCTGTCGCCGCAAGACCATTTCCGGGCGGCCATTGCGCTGGCCGTCAACCACAGCGGAGGCAGTGGTTCCACGGGATCCATCGCGGGAAACATCCTGGGCGCTTACTACGGCGAAGAGTGCCTTCCCCCGGAATGGCTCGACGCCCTCGAAGCGACGGACGTCATCCGCGGCATGGCCGATCTGCTGGTGGGGGTTACGACCGCTTAAGCGCCACGTTGTTGCAGGCCTCGCAGATGTCCTCCGGGATCAGGCCCCGGCGCTGCAGCACTCCGAAGATGACGCAGCCCAGGCAGAATCCGGCGAAAGCCTCCAGCGAGGCAGCTGCAATAAGAACAGCCAGCAAGATCCAGGCGGCGGGGGCGGCTCCGGCAAGGAACAGGAGCAGTGCCGTAGTGGACACCACCGTTCCCATGCCCTGGGCGAAACGTTTGGGCGGTCCGGGAACCAGGCGTGCGCTGCCCAGCCGCGGCGCCAGGACCTTGACGGAGAGCAATGCCAGTGGCGAGATCCGTGGTCCGAAGAGCACCCGCAGCCAGAAGCCCGCGGCGATCAGCACCAGTCCCCACACGGACCCGCTCAGCAGTGTGGCGCCGGCCAGCAGCACCACCAGGCCCGCGGTGATCCGGGCCGCGTATTCATTGACGGGGTTGGGAAAGGCGAACACGGCGGACCAGTTAATTCCGGTTGTTGGGCCGTCCGTTGGTTTGCTCATCCTGCAAGGCTAGGAGCCGGGTCTGCCGCAGGGAAGATTTGTTGCGCCGGATGAACCATGCACCCTGTCAATGCAGCCGGATCCCTGCAGCTGGACAAGCAGCGGCTCAGCCGCCCATCATCTGCAGGAACTCGCCTTCGGAGAGCACTTCGATGGGCTGGCCGCGGTCGTGGAGCTCCAGGACGCGCCGGGCCTTGCCGGTCAGCCTGCCGGACCGCAGGTCCGCGGCCACAAAGCCGTCGCCCACCACCAGCACCGTGGTGCGGGCTGTCACGCGGCTTTCCGGCCGGGCACCCAGCTCGGCGGAACGCACCTTTGCTTCCGGCCGGGCCATGGAGAGCTCGCCGGTGAAGACAACGGTCTGGCCGTACAGCGGGTGGGAGGGTTCGGCGTCGGCATTGGGGACGGGGTTCTCCCCCTCCTCCGGCCACCCGGACTGGAACGGGCGCAGCAGCGCGGCGCTGTTTCCGCCGGCGGCGGCGCCGGCCAGGGCGGTCAGGCTGGCCTTGGACAGGACATCGCGTGCCGGGTCAAACGCCTCCTGATGCGGCAGGACCAGGCCCAGAGACAGGTAGAGCTCGGCGATGCTGTTGGCGTTGTTCCGAGCAGCGATATCGATCAGGATGCCGGCGCAGGCCCTGGCGTCCTCTGCTGCATCGTGATGGTTGACCAGCGGCACGCCGGCTTCCTCCGCCGCGAACGGCAAAGAATTGGAGACCAGGGAGTAGCAGCGCCGGGCCAGCATCACCGTACAGACGTAGTCGTAGGCAGGGCCCGGCAGGCCGGAGACCTCAAGCCCGGAACGGATCACGCCCAGGTCAAAGGCCGCGTTGTGTGCCGCCAGGATGTCGCCCCCGATAAAGGCGCCAATCTCCGGGAACAGCTCACCGAAGCGGGGACGGCCGGCCACGTCTGTGGCCTTGATGCCGTGGACCCGGACGTTGTGGTACTCGAAGTGGTCATGGTTGACCGGCGGCCGCATCAGCCATGATGCCTCGTCCACCACACGCCCGCCCCGGACTTTCGTCAGGCCAACCGCGCACGGTGAACCCCGGAAGCCATTGGCCGTCTCGAAGTCGATCGCCGTAAAGTCCAAACCCACGGCCCATACATTACCGCCGGACAGAGCCGTTCCCGTGTCACCGGGGCGGCCCTGTCGCGCATGTCACGCGTTCGACGCCGGGCGGCGCGGGTGCGTCAAGTACCCTGAGAAGGTGAACATTCTTGCGATCAGCGACGTTGCCGCGCCCATGCTGGGAGGTGCAGGACCGGTCCAGCCGCAGCTGGCTTCCTTCCTGCCCGACTGGCTGAACCCCCAGATTTTCCTGGCCGATCCAGCACTTGCGCCCTGGGTGGTGCTGCTGGTCTGCGGAATTGTCTTTGCCGAAACCGGCCTGCTGGTCGGATTTTTCCTTCCCGGCGACTCAATGCTGTTCACCGCCGGACTGCTGGTGGCAACGGACACCATCCAGTTCAATGTCTGGCTCCTGGCGCTCCTGATCACCGTTTCCGCCATCATCGGCAACCAGGCCGGCTACCTGATCGGTTCCAAGGCCGGTCCCGCCATCTTCAACAAGCCGAACTCCCGCCTCTTCAAGCGCGAAAACGTGGAGAACGCCCACGCCTTTTTCGAAAAGCACGGCGGCAAGGCACTGATCCTGGCCCGCTTCGTGCCGATCATCCGGACGTTCGTGCCCGTGATCGTCGGCGTGGCCCAGATGGACAAAAAGAAGTTCTTCCTGTTCAACGTGATCGGCGCGGTCCTATGGGGCAGCGGCGTCACCCTGTTGGGCTACCTGCTCGGCGACAGGGTCCCGTGGGTCCGGGAGAACCTGGACATCATCTTCATCGTCATCGTGCTGATCTCAGTGATTCCGATCGGCATCGAAGTACTCCGCGGGCTCTCGGCCAAGCGCCAGGCTTCCACGTTCGGCACTGACGCCGTCGACGAATTCATTGAGGAACATGCTCCCGTCGAAGAGCGCAAGACCAACCTGGACTAATTCGTTGCAGCGTCGCTGGCCGGCGCTGGATCCAGGACAAGGCTAAGGGAGCCCCACCGTGGTGGGGCTCCCTTAGCTGTTAACGCGTTTCGGGTGTGCGCGCTACTGCCGCGCCAATGCGTCGACGATAGCCGGCAGGAGGGCCCGGAAGGCCTGCCCACGGTGGCTGATGGCGTTCTTTTCCGCCGCCGACAATTCGGCGCAGCTGCGGTGCTCACCGGCTGGCTGCAGCACGGGGTCGTAGCCGAAGCCGCCCTCACCGCGGGGTTCGCGCAGGAGGGTCCCCTCAAGCTGGCCGTACTCCACCACTTCGCGGCTCCCGGCACCGGGTCCCGGGACCGCCAGGGCCGCAGCGCAGACAAAGGCGGCCCCCCGGTGCCCGTCCGGGACATCGGCGAGCTGGTCCAGCAAAAGCCTCAGGTTGGCGGCGTCGTCACCGTGCCGGCCAGACCAGCGCGCGGAAAAGATTCCCGGCGCCCCGCCCAGCACGTCCACGGCCAGCCCCGAATCATCGGCGATGGCCACCAGTCCGGTGGCCTCGGCCACGGCCCGCGCCTTCAACAGCGAATTCTCGGCGAACGTCACACCGGTTTCGACGACGTCGGGCGCACCTGCCGCCGCGGCGTCCACCACCTGGGTGTCGACGTCGAGCCCGGGGACCTGGCCCCGCAGCAACTCGCGGAGCTCCTTGAGCTTGCCTTTGTTGTGCGTGGCCAGGACGAGGCGAAGCACGGGCGCGCTGCCGGATTCAGCGTTCACGGGGTTCGGGTTCACAGTGCGTCTGCGAGGGTTTCGCGCTGGATCGCCGCCAGTGCGGTGGTGCCCATCAGGGCCAGGTCCAGCAGTTGGTTCAGTTCGTCGCGGTCGAAGGGTGCGCCCTCGGCGGTGCCCTGGACTTCCACGAACTTCCCGGAGCCGGTGACCACTACGTTCATGTCGGTTTCGGCGCGGACGTCTTCAACGTAGGGCAGGTCAAGCATGGGCACGCCGTCGATGATGCCCACCGAAACGGCTGCGATCGTGTCGATCAGGGGCTGGGCGTTCTTGGCGATCAGTTTGTTGTCGCGGGCGAACCGGATGGCGTCCGCAAGTGCCACGTAGGCGCCGGTGATGGCCGCGGTGCGGGTTCCGCCGTCGGCCTGGAGGACGTCGCAGTCCAGGACGATCGTGTTTTCGCCCAGGGCCTTGGTGTCAATGATGGAACGCAGCGAGCGTCCGATCAGCCGGGAAATTTCGTGGGTCCGCCCGCCGATTTTCCCCTTGACGGACTCGCGGTCGGAACGGGTGTTGGTGGCCCGTGGAAGCATGGCGTATTCCGCCGTGACCCAGCCGCGGCCTTCGCCCTTGAGCCAGCGCGGCACTCCTGCCGTCAGGGACGCCGTGCACAGGACCCTGGTGTTGCCGAATTCGATGAGGGCCGATCCCTCGGCCTGCTTGGACCATCCGCGGGTGATGCTGATGGGGCGGAGCTGGTCGGGGGCGCGGCCATCGGCGCGCACTACGGGCACTGCGGTTGTTTCAGAAGTCATGCCTTTAGCTTATCGACTCGGGGCGATCCGTCCCGCAGTAGAGAGGACAGTCGACCACGCAGGGCGGCGGACCAGAGAAGTATTGGATCAGACGGTGTAGTGCACACCGGCCACGGCAACGGCCACGTCGCCGCCGAACACGGGGCGCGCTTCGGCCATCACAGTGGTGGGCGAAGTCCACACGGGGATGTGCGTGAGCAGCAACCGGCGTGCGCCTGCGCGCCCTGCAGCCTCTCCGGCGCGTTTTCCGGTCAGGTGGACATCCTTGATGTCGTCGTCGCGGCCTTCCTCAAAGGCGGCCTCGCACAGGAACAGATCAGCATCCTTCGCTGCTTCCTCCAGCCCGGCACAGGAATCGGTGTCCCCGGAATAGGTGAGGACCCGGCTGACCGGATTTCCCTGCTTGTCCGGTTCTGTCACTTCCACCCGCAGGGCGTAGGCCTCCTCCACAGGGTGGTTCACCGCGAACGGCGTCACGGTGAACGGCCCCACCGTGACGGATTCGCGTTCGGTCCAGTTGGTGAAGTCGAATTCCTCGTGCATCCCTGGATCCAGCTCCAGGCCGTAGGCGGTGGCCATCCGGTCCGCCGTCGCGGCTGGGCCCCAGACCGGAATCCTGCCGCGTCCCCAACCGCCGGGCTTCCAGCGGACCGCCACGTGCAGCCCGCACAGGTCCATGCAGTGGTCCGGGTGCAGGTGGGTCAGGAAGATCGCGTCGATGTCTTCAAGGTCCGTGTAACGCTGGATGGCGCCCAGGGCTCCGCTGCCCAGGTCCATCACGATCTTCCAGGTCCGCTCGCCGTCGTTGGCGGTCAGGAGGTAGCAGGACGCCGGCGAGCCGGGGCCGGGAAAGGATCCGGTGCAGCCGACGATGGTGAGCTTCACTGGGCAGGACCTCCGGCCCGGTGGGCGCCAACGAAGTTCGAAATCCTGGGTCCCGACGACGATTGCCGGGCGCTGGCGGTCTGCGCGGCGGCGATCATCTCGGGGGTGATCCGGGCCAGGCTGCCGGTGGGGTACTGGGCCGCCACGTGGTCCACATGCCTGACGGACAGGACCTCCGGGCCCAGGAAACGGCGGGCCAGCGTTTCGAACTGGCTGGCGTCACCGGTGGCGATGAAGTGGTGTTCCGGGGGTGTCGCGGCGGTGCGCTGAAGATCGTGGGTGGCGAGGGCCCGGTACACGTCCTTGGCAGTTTCCTCGGCGCTGGACACCAGCGTCACGGCGTCGCCCATCACGAAGGAAATGACGCCGGTCAGCAGCGGATAGTGTGTGCAGCCCAGCACCACGGTGTCCACGCCGGCTGCCTTCAGCGGCGCCAGGTACTCTTCGGCGATGGCCAGCAGGGCGGGTCCGGTGGTGATCCCGGCCTCCACGTAGCTCACGAACTCCGGGCAGGCCACGGACGTGATCGTCAGGTCCGGCGCGGCGGCGAACGTGTCTTCGTAAGCCCGTGAACCAACAGTGGCGGAGGTTCCGATGACGCCGATGCGCCCGCTCCGCGTTGCAGCGACCGCCCGCCGGACGGCCGGCTGGATCACCTCGATAACGGGGATGCCGTATTTTGCCGTGTACCGCTCGCGGGCGTCCCGCAGGACAGCGGCCGACGCCGAGTTGCAGGCAATGGTCAGAAGCTTGACGCCGGAATCCACCAGTTCGTCCATCACACCCAGGGCGTTGGCGCGGACTTCGGCGATGGGCAACGGCCCGTAGGGCCCGTTGGCAGTATCCCCCACATAGAGGATGGACTCATTGGGGAGCTGGTCGATGATGGACCGCGCCACGGTCAGTCCGCCGACGCCGGAATCAAAGACGCCGATGGGGCGGGACCCCACCGGGCCGGTGGTGCTGCTGGCTGCGGAGTCCGATGCGGCTGCGTCTGACGGATCCATGCTCGAGGCTGTAGTCATGATTATTCGAGGATAGGTCTTCCCCGGGGCCGCAGCCATCACATTGTGGCGCCCGACTCATGTCAAATTTGTCACACTGGCGGACGTATCACGGAAGAGGACAGCTGTTCAGGCCCGGGAATCCAGGGACTGGAGCATCGCCTGGACCAGGGATTCCTGCAGCCAGGTGGTGAAGTTGTACACCAGGGCGAGGTAGCTTTCCACGTCCTCGGCCTGGGACCAGTCCTGCATCAGGTGCACGTGTTCGGCATCCTCTTCATCGCGGATATCCAGGCGCTCCGCCAGCACCAGGCGCACATCGTTCAGTGCCATGGACCAGAGCCTGGCCCCTTCAGCGGTGAGGACCACTTCGTCCTTGTCCAGGTCCAGCGCGGCGGCGCGCAGCGCGCCGATCTTGGTTTCGCGCAGCGAGCGCTCGGTGAGCTGGCGGAACTCCAGGGACGCGCCGTCGTCGTTCTTCATCACGTTGGGCAGCAACCGCTTAACCGCACGGTCCGTCGGTTCCTGGACATCCATGTCCAGTCCGATCAGGGCGGCGAGCGGATCCTGGCTGGCGTGTTCGGCCGGCTGGAGCATGGAGATGACGTCATCGATCAGGCTGCGGAGCAGTTCCCGTTCGGCGGGTTCCAGGAACCCGGTGATGCCTTTGAGCCCGTATTTGAATGCCTTAGCCACGTTTCCCCTTGCCCTGCCCGGACCCGCCGGATTTTCCTGAGTTTTTGGAGTTTCCACCATTCCCGCCGGTGGCCTTCTCCACCGTGGCCCAGAGGCCGAAGCCGTGCATGGCCACGGCATGCCGCTCAACCTGTTCCTTGCTGCCGTGCGCAACAATGGAACGGCCCTTTTTGTGGACTTCCATCATCAGCTTGTTGGCTTTGGACTCGGAGTAGCCGAAGTAGCTTTGGAAGACGAAGCTGACATAGCTCATCAGGTTGACGGGATCGTTCCAGATCACCAGGTTCCAAGGGATGTCCGGGGCGGTCAGGGAGTCGGTGGACGCCTCTGTCCCGGTCCGGGTGCCCTCCTGTGTATCAGGGCCGAGCGCAACGCTTAAGGTCATCTGTCCATTCTATGGGGAGCATGGGCCCACGCCGGCGAGGGCCCCGCGGCGAAGCGCAGCGAGACGAGGGAGCCGGTGGGTGGGCCCACGCCGGCGAGGGCCCCGCGGCGAAGCGCAGCGAGACGTGGGAGCCGGTGGGTGGGCCCACGCCGGCGAGGGCCCCGCGGCGAAGCGAAGCGAGACGAGGGAGCCGGTGGGTGGGCCCACGCCGGCGAGGGCCCCGCGGCGAAGCGAAGCGAGACGAGGGAGCCGGTGGGGACTAGAGTGAATTTCGTGAGTACCTCCGCCGGCTGGGACCATCCCCGCACGTCCTTTTACACAGACCACTACGAACTGACCATGCTGCAGGCGTCGCTGCATTCGGGCGCCGCACACCGCCGTTCGGTCTTCGAGGCCTTTGCCCGGCGCCTGCCCGACGGCCGGCGGTACGGGATTGTGGCGGGAACAGGCCGCCTGCTGGAAGGCATCGCCAACTTCCGCTTCGGCGAAGCGGAACTGGACTACCTGGGCCGGACCGGCGTGGTCAACCAGGACACCCTGGACTACCTGGCGAACTACCGGTTCTCCGGTGACATCTGGGGCTACCCGGAGGGCGAAGCATACTTTCCCAACTCCCCCATCCTCATTGTTGAATCAACGTTTGCCGAAGCCTGCATGCTGGAGACCTACCTGCTCTCGGTCCTGAACCATGACAGTGCCATCGCCTCCGCCGCATCCCGCATGATCACCGCGGCCGGCAACCGGCCCTGCATCGAAATGGGATCCCGGCGCACGCACGAGGAATCGGCGGCAGCGGCCGCCCGCGCCGCCGTCATCGCCGGATTCGACAGCACCTCCAACCTCGAGGCCGGCATCCGCTACGGCATCAAGACGGTGGGCACCGCCGCACACTCCTTCACGCTTCTGCATGACACCGAACGGGACGCCTTCGAGGCGCAGATCGCCTCCCTCGGTCCCGGCACCTCGCTGCTGGTGGACACGTACGACGTCGAAGCGGCGGTGCGTGCCGCCGTCGAGTTGGCGGGGCCCAAGCTGGGGGGCGTCCGGCTGGACTCCGGGGACCTCGTGGCCCAGGCCCAGTGGGTCCGGCAGCTGCTGGACGAGCTCGGCAATGTGAACACGAAGATTGTGGTTACCTCGGACCTGGACGAGTTCGCCATTGCCGCGCTGCAGTCCGCTCCGGTGGATTCGTACGGCGTGGGCACGTCCCTGGTCACCGGCTCCGGTGCACCCACCGCGAGCATGGTCTACAAGCTCGTCAGCCGCACCGACGACGCCGGCAACTTCGTCTCCGTAGCGAAGGCCGCCAAGAACAAAACCAGCATGGGCGGCCGCAAATATGCGCTGCGCAAGCTCAACGAGCGGGGGGTCGCCACCCAGGAAATCGTGGGCATCGGCCATCGCCCCGAAGACGACGGCAACGACCGGCCACTGCTTCAGCAGTTTATGAAGAACGGCGAGCTGCTGCCGGGCTGGACCGGACACGAGGGCGTGGTCCGCGCCCGCCAGCGGCATGCGGACACCATGGCCGAACTGCCCGGCGTCGTCAACCGCCTGCAGCGCGGCGAGCCTGCTATCCCCACTCTCTATGAAGAAAACTGAGGAGAACTGATGTCCCGCGCCCTGATTATCGTTGACGTCCAGAACGACTTCTGCGAAGGCGGCTCCCTGGCCGTGGCCGGCGGTGCCGACGTTGCCGGGGCCATCAGCGAGTACGTGGACGCCCATCACAACGAGTTCGACCATATTATTGCCACCCAGGACTGGCACATCGATCCCGGAGCGCATTTTTCCGACGCGCCCGACCTCAAGGACAGCTGGCCCCGGCACTGCGTCGCCGGCACGCGCGGCGCCGAACTCCATCCGGACCTGGACACCGAATACATCCAGGCCTACTTCCAGAAGGGCCAGTTCACCGCGGCGTACTCTGGCTTTGAGGGACTGCTGGCCCCTGAGGACGCCGTCCCCACCGGGGAACGCCAGCCGGGCGCTATGCCCGCTGACCCGGATGCCTACGCCCCGGCGGACAACGCCATCGGACTGGACGACTGGCTGCAAAGCCACGACGTGGAGGACGTTGTACTGGTGGGGATCGCCACGGACTACTGCGTTATGGCCACCTCGCTGGACGCGGTCCAGGCCGGCTACTCCGTCACGGTCATCCGTTCACTCACCGCCGGCATCGCCAAAGACCTAGAGGATGCCGTCGCCGAAATGGAGCTCGGCGGCGTCGAAGTCGCCTGACGCCTGATACCAGCCGCCTGACTGCGCCTGAAACCTGACATAGGACCAAGAACAAGCGTGGCCCGGGATGCACACCACCGGGCCACAACTGTCTTCTGGGCCGCTACTTCCGGCCGATGAACCAGTCCTGCAGCTTGCGCAGCCTGGACTGGAGCTGTTCCTCGTTCGCCTGGGCCACGGGCGGGCCGCCGCAGACCGTCCGCAGCTTGGTGTGCACCACGCCGTGCGGGGTTCCGGTCCGCGCCGACCAGGCCGCCACGTTTTTGGCCAGCTCGTTGCGCAGGTCCATCAGCATCCGGTGGTCCGGTATGGCCGGCGCGGCGGCGGCCGGCTCGGCTGCCGGCGCACGCCGGTTCTTGCGGTTGAGCTGTTCGTGCTGGCGCTGCCGAAGCAGCGTTCCCACCTGCTCGGCGTCCAGCAGCCCGGGGATGCCCAGAAAGTCCAGTTCGTCCTCCGAGCCCACTTCTCCCCCAGTGCCGAACTCGCCGCCGTCGAACAATACGCGGTCGAAGGACGCCTGCGAGTCGAGGGCCTCGAATTTTCCCTTGGTGAGGCTGTCGGACGCCTTGTCCTCCCGGTTGGCCTCCTCCATCAGCGAGTCCTCGGGATTGAACAGGCCGTCGCTGTCCTCTTTCTCGGGGCGGTCCAGCGCGTGGTCGCGTTCTGCCTCCATCGAGTTGGCCAGGGCCATCAGCGTCGGCACGGACGGCAGGAAGACCGAGGCCGTTTCCCCGCGCTTCCGGGCACGCACAAAGCGGCCCACCGCCTGGGCGAAGAATAGCGGCGTGGAGGTGGACGTCGCGTAGACGCCGACGGACAGCCGGGGCACGTCCACGCCTTCTGACACCATCCGGACGGCAACCATCCACCGTTTCTCGCTCACGGTGAATTCCTCGATCTTGCTGGAGGCTTTGGCGTCGTCGGAAAGGATCACGGTGGGTGATTCGCCGGTGATGCGTTTCAGCTGCCCGGCATAGGCCCTTGCATCATCGTGGTCCGTGGCGATGACCAGCCCGCCGGCGTCCGGAACCGTGCGGCGCACTTCGCTGAGGCGTTTGTCCGCCCCCGCCAGGACAGCGGGAATCCATTCGCCGGTGGGGTTGAGGGCTGTGCGCCACGCCTGCGACGTGATGTCCTTGGTGACCGCGGCCTCGCCGAGGGAAGCCGCCATTTCCTCGCCGGCACTGGTGCGCCACCGCATCTGGCCCGAGTAGGCCATAAACATGACGGGGCGCACCACGTGGTCACGCAGGGCGTTGCCGTAGCCGTACGTGTAGTCAGCTTTCGAGCGCCGGATGCCGTCCTTGTCCTGCGCGTATTCAACAAACGGGATGGGCGAGGTGTCGGAACGGAACGGCGTACCGGTGAGGGAGAGCCGCCGTGTCGCAGGGTCAAACGCTTCGCGGAGGCCATCGCCCCAGGACAGGGCTTCGCCGCCGTGGTGGATCTCGTCAAGGATCACCAGTGTGCGGGCGGCCTCGGTCTTGGCCCGGTGCAGCATGGGTTTGCTGGCCACCTGCGCATACGTGACGGCCACACCAACAAAACCGCGGCCGTGCTGGCCGTCGGAGTTCTTGAAGTTGGGGTCGATCGCGATGCCCACCTTGGCAGCGGCGTCGGCCCACTGCCGTTTCAGGTGGTCCGTGGGCGCCACAATGGTGACCCGGTTGACCGCCCCGGAATCGATGAGCATGGAGGCCACGCGCAACGCGAAGGTGGTCTTGCCGGCGCCGGGAGTTGCTACGGCCAGAAAGTCGCGGGGACCGGTCCTGAAGTAGAGGTCAAGGGCTTGCTGCTGCCAGGCACGGAGTTTTTGGGCGGTACCCCAGGCTGCGCGTTCCGGATAAGCCGGTGGCAGGGTGGGGCCGCCAAAGAGCGTCTCCGTCACTACTTGTTGTTGCCCGAGTCCCCTCCGGGACCCTTGCCGCCGTCGTTGCCCGGGCGGAGGCCGTCATAAACCTCTTTGCACATGGGGCACACCGGGAACTTCTGCGGATCCCGGCCTGGTGTCCACACCTTGCCGCAGAGGGCAATGACAGGGTCACCCGTCAACGCGGATTCCATGATTTTTTCCTTGCGCACGTAGTGCGAGAAGCGTTCCCGGTCACCGGGCTCCACTTCCTGGCGCAGCTCTTCGCGCTCGATGGTTGCCGTGGACGTTCCAGCCCCGGAAAGCTCGCGCATCGGGTCGTTTTCGAGAGGGTCCGTCATGCTAGTCATGGCATCCATCTTAGCGTCCCGGGAGGGCGGACGTTCGACGGCGGGAGGACCGTTTTCCACTCACCGCGCCGTTTGCCGTCGCCCGTTCCGCGCAACGCGGTACCCGCCCACCCGTGGCGTGTGGCCTGAATTACAGCCCCCGGAGTTACAGATCCTGCCATGCAGGCTTGTGATCGTATGTGTGCCGGTAGAAGTCAGCGAGCTTCAGCGACGACGCCGCAGCCTCATCCACCAGGATGGTGGCGTGCGGATGGAACTGGAGGACCGAAGCCGGGCAGATGGCGGCAACGGGCCCCTCCACGAAGTCGCGGACCGCCGGCGCTTTCTGCGCCCCGGTGGCGATGAGGACAACGTGCCGGGCCTCGAGAATGGTGCCTAGCCCCTGGGTCACCACGTGGTGGGGCACCTCTGCCAGGCTGGTGAAGAACCGGGCGTTGTCGCGGCGCGTCTGCTCGATCAGCGTTTTGATGCGGGTCCGGGATGCGAGCGAGGACCCGGGCTCGTTGAACCCGATGTGGCCATCCGTGCCTACGCCCAGGAGCTGCAGGTCCACTCCGCCCGCCGCCCGCATGGCGTCTTCGTAGTCGCGGCAGGCCGCGGCCAGGTCAACGGCCGCGCCGTCAGGCGTATGGACGTTGCCTTCGGCGATGTTGACGCGGCTGGTGAATTCCCGCCGGATGACTTCCCGGTAGGACTCCGGATGCCCGTGGGCAAGCCCCACGTATTCGTCCAGGGCAAAGGCGTGGGCATTGCTGAAGTCCAGTCCGTCATTCTGATGCCGCGCCTCCAGCTCGTCGTAGACGGGCAGCGGCGATGACCCCGTGGCGAGGCCCAGCACACTGGCTGGCTTCCGCCGGAGCAGGGCCTCGATGGCGTCGGCGACGAGCCGTCCGATCTGTTTGCTGCCCTGGAGGATGACAACTTCCATGTTGGCCGCCTTTCTGGTGCATTTCGGAATCAGCGGTTGACGGTCAACTGGGCCAGCATTTCGGGGCCACGGGCCTCCAGCCAGCGGCCACCGATCCTGATGCCCAGCACAAAAAGTACCAATCCCAGGATGGGGCCCACTGCAAGGTTGAGCCATCCGAAGACCGGATTTCCCGTCACGCTTTGGGCAATGACCAACGCGGCTTCCGGAAGCACCAGGATGGACAGGACACCCATGCCGCCGAACTGCACGGCCATGGTCTGGCCGACGCTGCCGGGGGGCTTCTTGAACGGGCTGTCCCCGGGCAGTGGCACTGCGACGTTGTACCGCGCCGAGACTACCGACGAGAGGCCAAGACCGGTCAGCAGAATTCCTACCGACAGTCCCAGCACGCCGGGCAGCCATTCCCAGCTGCCGGTGAACATAAACGGCACCACGGAAAAGACGAGCACCACCGGGACGGCAAGAATCAGGCAGGCCAAGGCCCGGCCCAGCCGGTCGGGGACACCCCGTACGCCCGTGGCAAGGTGAAGCGCGAACGCTGTGTTGTCGTAGGAAACGTCGGCGGAGATCGACCAGGCCATAAGGAAAGCGGTCAACGGGCCCAGCATCGCGAGGATCCCGAAGCTGTCCCCCTGGCTCGCCTGGAAGAACATCACCACGGCCAGCAGCGGAATCACAATGAGCGATCCGCCGTAACGGGGATCCCGCAGCCAGTAGGTCAGGGCCCGGGCTGTAACGGCTCCGGTAGGCGTGGCGGGCAGGAGCGCGAACAGCCCCAGCTTGCCGCCCTTCCGGCTCCCGCTCCCCTGGTACGGAGGGTTAACGAGAGCACGTTCCAGGAGGACTTTCCAGCACCATGCAAGTCCCGCGAGGGTGAGCAGCGAAATGAGCAGCTTCACGGCGGCCTCGGCGGGCCGTCCGGCGTCGACGTCGCCGCCCAGGGACCAGGCAGCGCCGAGCGGCGTCCAGGCTAGCGTCCGGGCAAAGTCAGGCAGGAACCCGGCGGACGCTGAGATCCCCTGCGACACCCCCGCAACAATGGGGCCCATCAGAATCAACGGAACCATAAAAACAATGCCGCTGACGTCCTTGAAGCGCCGCGACGCCGCCAAGCTGGCCGTGGCGGTGGTGACCACTTTAGACAGCACAATGCACGTCAAAACACCGAGGGCCGCTCCCAGTAAGGCGGCCACGGCAGGAACGAAGCCACGCGCCCACGTGCCCACGGTGGCCAGCGCAACAAGTGACGTGGCTACCCCCGGAATTCCGATCAGGCCGCCCAGGGCCAAGCCGGTCAGGAGCTGCCGCATGGGGACAGCAAATGTGGTGAAGCGGGCGGGATCGAGGGTCATGTCGGTTGCCGAAACCGCCACCGGGACGATCCCCCAGCCCAGGATGGCAGCTGAACCGCCAAGCACTATGGCCGTGTACGCCAGCTCGTTGTTCTCCTGCCGCAACATCACCAGGGCCACAACGAGAGCACCCACGATGAAGAGCGCATAGAGGACGCCGAACGCCAGGCCCACGAGCTGCCAGGGGCTGCGGCGGAGGCCGTTCCGCAGCAGCGTCAGCTTGAGCCTTAGGAGGTGCGCAACCATTCCAGGCCCTCCGTGTGGTTGCGTCCGCCGACAAGCTGGACAAACCTTTCCTCCAGCGTTGCCCCGGCGCGGACTTCGTCCACGGTCCCGGCAGCGAGAAGCCTTCCGGCCGCCACCACGGCGACGTGGTCGCACATCCGCTGGACCAGGTCCATCACGTGGCTCGAGACGATCACCGTCCCGCCGGAGGCTACATAACTGTCCAGGATGGAGCGGATGTTGGCGGCCGAGACGGGATCCACGGACTCGAAGGGTTCATCGAGCACCAACAGTCTCGGGGCGTGGATCAGTGCCGACGCCAGGGCTATCTTTTTTGTCATGCCGGCCGAATAGTCCACCACGAGAGTGCCGGCGTCCTCGTTGAGGTCCAGGGCGGACAACAGCTCCCCCACGCGGGAGGCCACCACGTCTTTGTCCATGCCGCGCAGCAGCCCGGCGTAGGTGACCAGCTGTTCGCCGGTGAGCCGGTCAAAGAGGCGGACACCGTCAGGGAGAATGCCCATCAGTTTCTTTGCTTCCAGCGGCCGGGCCCAGACGTCAACCCCGTGGACAATGGCTGTGCCGAAGTCGGGCCGCATCAGGCCGGTGGCCATAGACAACGTTGTGGTCTTGCCGGCGCCGTTGGGTCCCACGATGCCAAAGAACGAACCCGCCGGGACGTCGAGGCTGATACCGTCCACGGCGATTTTTCCGCCGAAACGCTTGGCGAGCCCGCGGATGGACAGGGCAGGAACGGGCCCGGTGTGCGCCACCGGATCAGAGTGGGGATCAGGATGCGGAGCAGTCATAACGCCAGCCTAGACCCAGGGCCCTGCCGAGGGGGTCCTCCCGCAGGACTAGGGCCAAAGGCGTAGGGAAGGCTAGAACGAATGCCGCGGCAGTGCCCGTTCATACTGCGGCGCCCACGGGAGGTCATGCCCAAGTTCAAAGGCCGCCCGGAGCCACCAGTGCGGATCCCGAAGCGCGGCCCGGGCAATAAACACACCGTCTGCCTGCCCGGTGGCCACGGCATGCTCCGCCTGGCCCGCGGAGGTCAGCAGGCCAACGGTGCCTGTGGGGATCCCGGCTTCCCGGCGGATGCGTGCGGAGAACTCCGTTTGATAGCCAGGACCCGGAGTGATGTCCTGATGGGCCACGGCCCCTCCGCTGGAGACGTCGATGAGGTCCACCCCGTGCTCCGCCGCCTGGGCGGCCAGCCGGACCGAAGCCTGGACATCGACGCCGCCCGGCGCCCAGTCGGTGGCTGAAATGCGCAGCAACAGGGGCATAGATTCAGGGATGACGTTGCGGACGGCATCAACAACGGCGAGCATCAGCCGGTTCCGGCCGGCTTCGTCCCCGCCCCAGGAATCGATCCGGGTATTGATCAGCGGGCTTTGGAACTGGTGCAGGAGATAGCCGTGCGCGCCATGGATCTCCACGGTGTCGAAGCCGGCGTCAACCGCACGCACTGCGGCCGCCGCGAAATCGGCAATAACGTCCTGGATCTGCGCCTCGGTCAGCGCAGCGGGGTCAGCATAGCCATCGAAAGCAAGCCCGGACGGACCCACCGTGGGCCAGCCGCCCTCGGATTCCGGGACGCTGCCCCGCAGGCCGGCGAACGGCCAGTAGGTGGACGCTTTCCGGCCGGCATGGGCGAGCTGGGCCCCGATCTTCGCTTCCGCCGCACCGTGCCGGTGCACAAAGGACGTGATCCGCTGCCAGGCCTCTGCCTGTTCGTCGTTGTACAGCCCGGCGTCACGGGGGCTGATCCTGCCGGCGGCATTCACGGCCGCCGCCTCGGTGAGGATCAACGCGGCGCCACCCGCGGCGAACGAGCCCAGATGCATCAGGTGCCAGTCATTCGGAATCCCCGGGGCGCCGTCGGGATCACAGCTGTACTGGCACATCGGTGAGACCCAGCCGCGGTGCGTAAGTTCCAGGGAACGGAGCCGGAGCGGCTGGAACAGGGCGGCCGGCACTAGAACAGGACCCTGGCGAGTCCTTGGCGTGCCTTGGCAACACGGGGGTCGGAGGTGCCCACCACGTCAAAGAGCTCCAGGAGGCGTACGCGGGCGGTCTCCCGTTCCGGGCCGAAGTTCCGGCCGATGAAGCTGACCACGCGGTTGAGCGCGTCCTCCACGTGGCCGCCGGACACGTCCAAGTCCGCCACGCCCAGCTGGGCGGCCAAATTGTCAGGCTCGTTGGCGGCGAGGGTACGCAAGGCTTCAGAGTCCTCTGCGGAGAGCGGCTGGAGCCGGGCCATCAGCTCCACCTGGGCGAGGCCGGCCTTGGCCTCCGCGTCGGCGGGCATTTCCAGCAAGGCCTGGCGGTAGGCCACCGCTGCTGCCTCATAGTCGCCCGCTTCGATGGCGTCGAAGGCGGCCTGGTGCAGCGGCGGAAGGGGTGCCGGTTCGGTTTCCGGCGGCGTACCGCCACCGCCGAGGCTTCCCGTGACACCATTGGCGGCGGCCACTTTGAGCAGTTCATCCAGGAGGGGCCGGATCTGGGCTTCCTCGGCGCCACCTTGGAAGAGCGGTACGGGCTGGCCCTTGAGCACGGCGACGGCGGTAGGGACGGCCTGGACCTGGAAGGCCTGAGCCAGCTGCGGGAAGGCTTCGATGTCCGCCGCCCCCAATACGATGCGGCCGCCGTAGCTGTTGATGACCCGCTCCAGCGAGTCGAGCATCGCGGCGGATTCCGGCGAGTACGCCGCCCACAGCGCGAAGACCACCGGCACCTGCGCGGAGAGCTCCACGAGTTCCTGGAAATTGCCTTCGGTAACTGTGACCCGCAGCGGCGCCGCGCCGTCGTCGGGCGTTACCGCCCCTGGCTCTGCGCTGGCACCCGTATCCCCGGGAACCGGCGGATTGCCGGGAGCAGGAGGTGCCTGGCGCTGCTTCAGGGACGAAAGGTCGACGGCGCCACGCAGGTTAAGCAGGCTGGCAGCGGCTGGAGGGACTGGGCGGGAAGCTGGCGAACTCATGCTTTCCACTCTAGCCACTCCGGCCGCTGCCGGGGGTACTGCTTCAGGGACTGGACCCTGCGGACCTACTTGAAGCTTGCGCCCACAAGCCCGCGCGTTGCCGCCACCAGCTTGATGGGATCCGTCGAACCTGTCGGCGGGACGTAGACCGCCATTGATTCTGCAAAGTTCAGCACCATGCCGGTGGTGGTGTCCTTGCCGCCGGCAAGCGCCGCCGCGTCGTCGCCGATGGTGAGTTTGTCACCGGAGGCTTTCGGTGTGCCATCAAAGCCGAAGTTGATCCGGCCCAGCACCAGCGCCCCGCCGTCGGCCGTGCGGAACACCACGGTGCTTTCCGGCACCACCTTGTGGGTGAAGGAGAAGTTGCCGTTCGCGCCCGAGGCGACCACCTCGGCCTGGTAGGACAGTGTGTCAGCAATGTAAGGCGAAGAAGCGCCCTCCACCAGCTTGTCCTTGAAACTCGACTCTGCGTTGCTCAGGCGGTCGGCCAGCCCGGCCAGGGCTTCTTCGCCGCTGTACAGCAGGCCCGATTTGTCGTTGGCGGCCAGTGTGTCGGTGCCGTCCCGGCCAATGGCGGGGAAGGTAGTTCCCGGCTGCAGCGGGGTAGTCTCGGTGAGCTTGTAGTTCTCCCGGGGCGAGGGCTGAACCAGGGTGAGCAGCTGCGGGACGACGTTGCCGTCGCCCTGTGTGACCGCGAGGACAGAACGGGGCCAGCTCCGGTCGCTGGTGACCACGGTGGTGAGGAGCTTGGTGGAACGGACAGGCATCCGGGCTTCATAGGTGCCCACCTGGGAACGGATCTTGTAGTTCTGGGTACGGACCTCAAGCTCCGTCCCGGCGACCCGCTCTGCGAGCTTGGCTGCGTCCTTCGCGGCGTCGCCGGCATCGGCAGCGCTGGAGACCTGTTCCAGGATCCTGCGGAACTGGGCATCCAGGAGGACCGGCGCAGCGGCCTGGGCGGCTTCCGGTGTCGCAGATCCGGTGGCGGGAGCCGGAGCGGGTGTGGTGGCCGCGTTCGCAGCAACACCCGTTCCGGCCATAACGAGGGCGGTCACTGCGGCCGTGACCATGCCGCCGGAAACCATGCCGAGCCGTGCGGAGGACTTCGCTTCAGCCTTGGCCCGGGCACGCCGGGCGAACAGGCTGCCCTTGCCGGTGCCTTCACCATCCCGCTTGCGGGTGGACAGAACCACCAGAGCGAGGCCGGCGAGGATCAGCAGGCCGCCAATCACCATGAGCGGGATGGCCCAAGGGGTGGAGGTGTCATTCGGGAACGTCATGGAGATCGACGACGGTGCGGGCTTGGTGCCGTCGGACGCCAGCAGCAGTGACCATTCGCCGTCAGCCGGCGGCGTCCACGAGTACTCCAGCTCACCGCTCGCGTTCTCAGTGGACACCCAGAGGTCGGATCCGGACGGATTCGGCGCCGCGGCGTCGCCGTCGGCGTGCTCAACCTGCAGGGATTTGTTGTCCTCGGAAACCCCCGTGATGGTGTTGTGGGCCGTCGGGCCCACCCAGGCGTCCACGTCGCCAGGCCGGCCGGCCGCGAGCAGGAAGTTACCGTCGCCTTCGATCTTGATCTTCACCGTTCCGCCCTGCGCGGTGCGCAGGTTCTGGTCGATGACGGTCAGTGGCGCCTCTGCGGCATCTGCCGGGGCGGAAGCCGTAAAGGTCTCGGAGGGAGCCCAGATTGTCTTTTGGCCGATACCGGCCAGAAGTGTCAGGAGGCCGAGCAGCACGAGTGCAACTGCAGTCTTGAAACGCAAAGGAAACACCTATCATTCGCGGGGGTTTACTTTCAATAGTAACCGTTTTGTTACCAGAACCCCCGTTTGGGCGCCGGCAGAGTCCGGAAACAACGGCGCCCGGGCAGGCCCGACGGGCGCCCTCGCTCCAGTTGGCAAGGCTGCTGATAGTGTTTGCGATGATCATCACACCGGCCCGCAAAGGCGGCGCCACGCACGGAACAGGCCCCATAAACCAGTGACTGACAAGACGGAAGAGTCCTCCACGGGACACGAAAATCAACCGGCCGCTGGCGCTGTGGAATCCTCGCCGGACATGCCTGCGACGGCGACGCGACGAGGGTCAGCAGCTGCGGCCCTTGGCCAGCTTGTGCGGCGCCTGCGCCAGCCGCTGCCGGGCGCCCAGCCCAGGCTCCGGTTTGAGTTCCCGCCGGAATACAACCACACGGAAGAACCTGCCGCTACCGAAGCCGACGAGACTGACGGAACGAGTGGTAGGCCCGAGCAGTTCGGCCGTCCGGGTCCGCGGATGTCGATGCAACATCCCCTTTATATGGGCTTCATGGGCACTGTGGGCGTGGGGCTTGCCCTGCTGGTCTACTGGATCGGCTCCAACACCACGCAGCTGCTGCTGTGGATTGTGGCTGCCCTGTTCATAGCCCTGGGCCTGGAACCTGTGGTGGGCTGGCTGGAGTCCCGCCGGATTCCCCGCCCGGCCGGCATTCTCCTGGCCGTCCTGGTCCTGGTGATGGCTGTGGGAGGGTTCTTCGCCACCCTCATCCCCACCATCGTGGAACAGGTCACCGAAATCGTGGAGCAGGCACCCACCTGGGTACGGGACTTCATCGACTCTGAATTCTTCCGCAACGTGGATGACCAGTTTGGTGTGCGCGACCGCATCAGCGAGGAACTCGACAAGTTCGTCAACAATCCCGAGGCCATGGGCGGAATCTTCGGCGGGGTGGTGGGCTTCGGCTCCACGCTGGCCAACGGCCTCTTCGGCACGTTGATTGTCCTGGTCCTGAGCCTCTATTTCCTCGCAGCCCTTCCAGCCATGAAGAAGTGGGGCTACCGGCTCGCTCCGCGGTCCCGCCGGGCCAGGGTGGAGGCCCTCTCCGAGGAAATCACCCGGTCGGTCGGCAACTACGTGATCGGGCAGGCCTGCGTGGCTTTGCTCAATGCCACGTTCGCGTTCATCGTGATGTCCATTGTGGGTGTCCCATTCGCCCTCTTGCTGGCCTTCGTGGTGGCCCTGCTGGCCTTTATCCCCCTGGTGGGCGGCATGATCGCCGGCGTTGTGGTCCTGCTGGTATCGCTGACGGAGGGCTGGCAGACCGCCGCCATCTACGGCATCTGCTACTTCGCCTACCTCCAGTTCGAGGCCTACTTCATCTCGCCGCGCATCATGCAGAAAGCCGTGGCCGTGCCGGGCGCCGTCGCCGTGATCTCCGTGATTGCCGGCGGTAGCCTGCTGGGAGTCCTGGGGGCGCTGATCGCCATCCCCACAGCGGCGGCCATCCTGCTGCTGGTCAAGGAGATCTACATCGTCCGCCAGGACAAGCACTAACTCTCCACCACCAGCGGCCAGGAACTAGGCGGCCGCGCTGGCCACCGGGCCGTTCCACACCTGCGGCAGACCTTCGGGTCCGGAGCCTACCTCCGTTACCTCATCCACAATTTCGTTGAGCACCCGGGAAGCGTACTTCTCCCCCACCCAAAGGTGCTTGGCGCCGTCGACGCCCACCACCCGGGCCTGCGGCACCAGGCTGAAGCGTTCAGCGGCGGCCGTGGGCTGGAGGTAGTCGTCATGCTCCGGCACGAGGACAGTAAGCGGCTTGGCGGATTCCGCCCAACGGCGCAGGTGGGCGTCCGATGCGCGATGCAGCGGCGGCGACAGCAGCACGGCACCTTCGATCTGGCTGGCCACCGGCTCAACCGCCCCGTACATCAGCGCCAACTCGGTGCCGAAGGACCAGCCCACCAGCCAGCGGTTGGGCAGTTGGCGTTCGACGGCGTAACGCACCGCCGCCTCAACGTCCTGCCGCTCGCCGATCCCCTCTTCGAAGGACCCGGCACTGGTTCCCCGCGGCGACGCAGTCCCGCGGGTGTTGAAGCGAAGCACGGCCACGCCGGCGAGGGCAGGAAGCCGGTAGGACGCCTTGCGGTACACGTGCGAGTCCATAAAACCGCCGTGCGTCGGCAGCGGATGAAGTGTGATCAGCGTCGCCGTAATCGGGCCGGACTCCGGCAGCGCCAGTTCCCCCACCAGAATGTGGCCATCCTCGGTGCGGAGCTCGATGTTCTCACGCCGGGCAGGCAACACTGTTGACGCGCGGATGGGGGTGGGCCCTGTTGGCTGGCTGAATTCGTACGACGCCGGATCAAAAGTCATGCCTGCCAGCTTAGCGACTCCCGTGGACCGCAACGTGCGGTGTTGCGACTCGTAGCGGGGCTTCTCCTGAGCGCCGTTCGCCCGGGCCAGTGCCAGTCAGCGGTAACGGTAGGTCCGGGACAGCCAGCAGTTTGTGTGCCAGTGCCGGCGTTCAGCCAGGCCTGCGGCCGCACCGAAGATATGATCGTCCTTCCACACCACCAGATGGGCGATGCCGGGGACAACCGCGGTGGAGCAACCCGGGCAAATATAGGTCTTTTCCGCATTCCTGGCGGTCATGGTCCTGACCATCCACTCGCCGTCGGGCGCGCTTTCCCGCCGCGCGATTCCAGCCCGTGCCCGCTCCAAATCCAGCTCGGGAACGGGGCTGTTGCCCTTCTTACCGGCCGGCTTTCCGGCAACTACACCCGGCCTACCGGAGGCTGGTCGGCGGGGGCGGTTGGAACGCGGCATGCCTCCATTCTGCCCCAGCCCCGGTAGTGTGTACGGCGTGCGACTTGTGATAGCCCGATGTTCAGTTGATTATGTTGGCCGGCTTAAAGCCCATCTCCCCCTTGCCACCAGGCTCCTGCTGGTCAAGGCAGACGGCTCGGTGCTGGTTCATTCCGACGGCGGCTCGTATAAGCCGCTGAACTGGATGAGCCCGCCCGCCACCCTCCGGGTGTCCTCGCCGGAGGACATTGACCTGGAGCTGGGCGTCACTGAACAGTGGACCGTCCAGTCGGCCAAGACCGATGACCGCCTAATCATCAACATCCACGAGCAGCTGCACGAGTCCTCCCACGACCTCGGGGTGGATCCCGGCCTGATCAAGGATGGCGTCGAAGCTGACCTCCAGCGCCTGCTCGCCGATCAGATTGAGACCCTGGGCTCTGGCTTTTCACTTATTCGCCGGGAATACTTCACCGCAATCGGCCCCGTGGACATCCTGGCCCGCGACTCCAGCGGGGCCACCGTGGCCATTGAGCTGAAGCGGCGGGGCGACATTGACGGCGTGGAGCAGCTCACCCGCTACCTTGAACTCCTGAACCGCGACCCGCTGCTGGCCCCGGTCCGCGGCATCTTCGCTGCCCAGCAGATCAAGCCGCAGGCCAAGGTGCTGGCAAACGACCGCGGCATCGACTGCATCACGCTCGACTACGACGCCATGCGCGGTGTAGACGACAGCGACTCCCGGCTTTTCTGAGTCCAGCAAACCGCTCTTCTGACGCCGGGTATCCGCACGAGTTACGGCCTTCGGCCCCTGACAAGGGGATTCGTCCGCTTTTATGCCCAAAATTTGCCGTATTGACCGGTCAGAGGCGTTGACCTGACGGAATCGGCGTGAAATTCTTAGATCAGTCTTTGTGTAGGTGTTTTTCATGCTCGCAAGACATGTTGCGAGCGCGAAGCTCCTGCAGCGCATGTTCCCAGGAACGGCATTGAAGGATTCTTCTCGCGGAGTGACCGAGTCCGGCACGAGGTGTGCCGGACTTAGACAAGTTCCATAATGAGGAGAAATAAATGGCACAGGGAACCGTCAAGTGGTTCAACGCTGAAAAGGGCTTCGGCTTCATCACCCCGGATGACTCCGATGGCGATGTCTTCGTTCACTACTCGGAAATCCAGACCGGTGGCTTCAAGACCCTCGACGAGAACCAGCGCGTTCAGTTCGAAATCGGTCAGGGCGCCAAGGGCCCCCAGGCTACCGGCGTAACGCTGGTCTAGTCCCCCGCCCGGCGGCCGACGTCTGCGCGGTCTCCAGGGAAAGAAAAGATCCCCGGCATTCCTGCCGGGGATCTTTTCTGTGTCCCCAGCGTCTGTGTCGACCATGACTGCTCCAGTCACAAGTGTTTTGCGCCGCCTCCCATGGCGATTAGCTTCCCTGGCCCACCAGGCCCCGAACCAGCCGCGCCCCCTGCTGCAGCGAGAGGCCGGGCAAATAGGCCCGCGTGAGCGCCCGCCCGATCGCCGGCAGCTGCAATGGATCCTGGTAATACAGGTAAAGCGCCCGGTACTCGGGTTGGAAGCGTGATTTGAAAGCCGCCAGGGACCGGAATCCGTAGACCGGTTCGAGGGCGTGGCCCACCACATTGAGGATCCGGACAAGATTCTCTGCCTGCAGCGGCTCCCCCGGCGTTTCGTCGCCGGGCCGGCTGGCGAGCGGGGACCCGGAGAGCGAGATCACTTCGACGGATTCGCGCAACTCCAGGACCGCCGAAGCAATGAGGAACTCCATCACCCCGGGAAATCCGTCGGCACCCCGGCGCATGACGTCCAGCGTGCGGCTCACCAGCGTCCCGCCGTCGTAAACGGGCAACCAGCTCGTTAGCCCGTGCACGTGGCCGTCGCCGTCCACGGCCAGGCAGCACAGCACTTCGTCGTCCATCAGTTCGTCCATGCCGCCGAGCGTGAACCCCATTTCCGGAACCGTTTTTCCTGCCGCCCATTCCTCCGACACTTCGCTGAGGCGGGCCCGCAGGGCGGACGGAAGCCCGTGGTAGGTGCCCCAGACGGCTTTGACGCCCATCTTTGCGGCGCGGTTGCGGGCAGTCCTGACGTTCTGCCATTCCTTGCCGGTGAATTCGAGGTGCTTGACGGACAGCCTGGTCTCCTGCGCCACGGACACTCGTTGGAAGCCCCGGTCCTGCAGTAGGGGCCACAGCGTGTCATCGCACGAGTAGAAGGCCGGGATAAGCGCGCGGTTGCCGCAATAGGAAAGAAACCCTTCGGCGGTCTGCTGACGGGCGTCCGCCGCACCGAAGGGGCCCGCCAGCGTCAGGGCTACACTGCCGTGCAGCTGGTAGGCGACCGCACCGCGGCCCTCCGGGCTGAACCAATACCGGTTGGGCTCCCAGAGCGCCATCCACGACAGTGAATCTCCACCCTCGTGCAACAGCTTCCGCGCCGCGGTCCTGTCGTCGTGGCCTGAATCGCTGCCGTGGTGGCGGCCCAGGAGCACGGACCAGACGCCGGCCAGCGCAACGAGCCAGAAGACCGGTCCTGCATAGCCAAAAATCAGGGACTCGAGGCCGTCCCGTTCAGCAAAAACCCGGCGGTAGAGATTCGGCAGCGGAACCGGCAGATACTGCCTGGACAGTTCAGCCAGCAAACCCAGTAGGCCGCCGTCGCGTGTCATCCCCCCAGCGCCAATCCAGGCCACGGCGTAGCTCCCCGACAGGAGGAGCCAGACGCCACCTACCACCGCCAAGAGCCGACGGCGGGCGGCTGGAATGGTCTCGACGCGGAACTGGCGGCGGTTAGCCCAAAGCAGGACGGCCAGCAGCAAGGGGACGATCACCAAGGGAAGGATGTGGGCAAAACCCGAACCCATGGCGGCAGTATACGGCCGCGCGGGATAGTGCGGGATCAGCGCGAACAGGGCCAGGTAGACGGCGGCCATCGCCGTGACCGCCACCTGAAGGGCCAACGTGATGCGCAGCGCCATGCGGCGGCCCCGGCGCATTCCGTCAGCACAGATGAGGAGCAGAACCACCGGGACCACTGCCAGGGCGAGGCCAAAGGGTCCGGCGAAGCCCGTCCGCCCCACCTCCAGGCAGGATGCCTCCACTGTTGCTCCGCAGTTTGCTTCGAGCTGACCCAGTGTGGGCATGGGGTTCAGCAACACGTCCCGGAGCAGCGCCAGTGGACCGGTGGGCGTCCGGGCAACGGCTGTAAGAATAGGTCCCACGGCGAACACGGCCACCGTCAGGGCAAGCAGGTTCCTGGTTTCCCTGCCGCTTGAACGGGGCGGGTGAAGCTGGCCGTGGTCGCCCTGGTTCCACCAGCTGGCTACGAGACCCACCAATGCACCTACCAGGCCGATTACCGTCTCGGCATGCCCCACATACAGAACCAGCAGCAGCGACACCGAGAGCACCGCCGTCCGCAGCCGGCGCCGCCACAGGACAGGAATCCTGCCGCTCGCTGCCAGCGAAGCCGCAAGGACAGCGGCGTAGGGACCGATCAGGCTGTAGTCCGCCATCAGCCCCAGCCAGCCGTCTCCCGCATACCGCGCCAACTGGGTCAGAAGCAGGAAGACTGTAACACCAGCAAACTGGCCTCCGAGGAAAAACGCTGCAGCCTGAAGCGGCCCCAGGTTCCTCTCGGCCAGGCCCAGCAGCAGCAGGATCATCAGGGACGCCACCAGATAGGCCAGCGGGTTCGTGGCAAAGAACAGTGACGTCACCAAGGCCCACCAGTTGCCGGCCTTCAGACCGGGGGCGCTGACACCTGCGACGGAAAGTAGCTCCTCCGGCGGTCCGCTGAGGAAGCTGCTGGTTACCGCCCCAACCAACAGGAAAATGCCGAGGATGCTGAGCGTCAGCGGCACCGAGCGCAGGTAACCCCCCATTCTTCGGCCAGCCGGAAGCAGGACGGTTGACCAGAGCAGTCCCGGCGCACGGGATTCGCCAGCTTCCCTCATGTCGCCCACCCCCAGTGTGCTGCCAGCAGCTCAAGCCCATTGTCCATGCCGGGAGTCAGCACGTCCCACGAATGGCCGGTGTGGGCCACCACGTCCGAGCCCACGGTGAAACCCGCTCCGCTGGCCGCCGCCTCCAGGGTCCGCAGATTTGCCACGAACTCCGGATCGGTGGCCCCGGCCGCGAAATACGCCACGCTGCCAGGATACTTGCGCTCCTTCAACAGCGTCAGCGGTACCTGGGCATCAAAGGCGTCGGTGTCGCCGTGGAAGGCAGCGTCGACCGTCTTCTGGCGTTCCTTGGCGAGCGCGGGCTCGCTCTCGCTGGAAAAGGCGAGAACACCCGTGTACAGCTCCGGGTGTCGGGTGGCCAGCTGAACTGCACAGGTGGCACCAAAACTGAAACCGCCGATGGCCCATTGCCGGTGATCAGCGTCCACGTCCAACTTTCCTGAGATCCAAGCGGGAACGTCCACGGAGAGGTAGGTATCTGCCTTGGCGATGGCGCTGTCCATGCAGAGATTGTTCGCTGACTGGTTGCCGTTGGGATCAACCACCACAACGACTGGTGCCACTCCCCCGTGCCGGGCGGAGAAATTGTCCATCCGTGCCGGAAGCGACCCGCCGGTCAGCCAGTCGGCGGGGCCGCCGGGCTGGCCGGGCACCAGAACCAGTACCGGAAAGCTGGGACGGTTCGAAGCAAAATAGGCCGGCGGAAGGTAAATGTAGGCGTCGCGGGTCTGGAGGCCCGAGGCGGTTCCTGGAATGGATGCGGAACGGAGAACGCCGTGGGCAGGGAGCTCATTGGCGGGTTTCCATCCGTCCAGGGACGTTTCCGGGCTGTTCGGCTGGCGCATCAGCTCCTGTTCCAGGGCCGGTATGCGGCTCAGCGCCGTTCCCGTCAGGTCCGCGACTGTCCGGTTGAGGCCGAAATAAGCGTTGATCTGCACCGCAGCCAGCAGCACCACTGCGAGGAGGGCAAGCACATCCAGCGCACGGCGGCGCCACGACGCCGCACGGAGCCGGAGCAACACGAGCAGAAGTGCGGCCACAGCGGGAAACACCCACGCCAGGACGTCGAACGGCAGTTCTTCGGGGAAGGTTGAGGCCCAATAGATGAGGACCCAGTGGACCAGGAGCACCATTACGGCCGCGGCGGCCACTGCTGTGGCAACACTGAGGAACCAACGGCGGCAGCCAAGGGCGCGCGGACGCCAGACCAGGGAAAGTGCGGCGGTGGCACCAAGTACCCAGGCGGCCCAGTACACCGGTCCGTCGGTCAACCGGATATCAGCGATCCAGTCCACGTGGCTAGCGCCAGGTACCCACGCCGATGACCGGCCCGGCTTCCAGCCAGGATGACAGTCCCGTGTAGGCATCGAATTTCATGGCCAGCCGCAGATCCTGGCCTTCGTACCGCAACTCGACAATCACGACGTCGGGCTGGACCTTCACGGCCTCGGCCTCGGTGGGCTTGCGGCGGCCCAGCAGCTCCAGGGAGCTGCGTTTGAACTCATGTTTGGGCCGCACGCTCAGGGAAAGCAAGCGGAACCATTCAAGGTCGTTGTCCTGATAACGACAAACCCCCATCTGCCAGCTGTTTTCAGCAATGCAAATGGAGGCGTCCACGGTGCCAAGGGCGCGCCGCAAATTAAAGCGGCGCACCCCCGAAAGGCACAGTGCCAAAACCAGCAATCCAAAAACGATTGCCAAGGCGATGAACGTAAGAGTCGGAGCGTCCATCAAGGTCGTGCTAGCGGATCCCAGCAGTAGCCGCGTCACCCAGTTGGGCGTTGTCAGCAACAATCACCACGCGGTTGTTGTCGACGGAGAAGAATCCGCCGTCAACAACCACGGCAATGCGGTTCCCGGAAACCGGCTCAATGGCCAGTTCACCTTCGGCCAGGATCGCCAGCAGGGGCGCGTGGCCGGGCAGGATTCCGATCTCACCATCGCTGGTGCGGGCCTTGACCATCTTGGCCGCTCCGGACCACACGAAGTGATCCGCTGCGACAATCTCAACCTCAAGCTCAGCCATATTACTTGGTCTGTTCCTGGATCTTGGCCCACTGGCGCTCAACGTCGTCCAGGCCGCCGACGTTGAAGAACGCCTGCTCTGCAACGTGGTCAAGTTCGCCGTCGCAGATAGCGGTGAAGCCTTCAACCGTGTCCTTGATGGTCACGGTGGAGCCCTCGACGCCGGTGAACTGCTTGGCGGTGTAGGTGTTCTGGGAGAGGAACTGCTGGATACGGCGTGCACGCGACACGACGATCTTGTCCTCTTCCGACAGCTCGTCAACACCAAGGATGGCGATGATGTCCTGGAGTTCCTTGTTCTTCTGCAGGATCTGCTTCACACGGACAGCCGTGTTGTAGTGGTCCTGACCGATGTACTGCGGGTCCAGGATGCGGGACGTCGACGTCAGCGGGTCAACGGCCGGGTACAGACCACGGGAAGCAATTTCACGGGAAAGTTCCGTGGTTGCGTCGAGGTGCGCGAAGGTCGTGGCCGGGGCCGGGTCGGTGTAGTCATCTGCGGGAACGTAGATGGCCTGCATCGAGGTGATCGAGTGGCCCTTGGTGGACGTGATGCGCTCCTGGAGGAGACCCATCTCATCAGCCAGGTTGGGCTGGTAGCCCACGGCCGACGGCATGCGGCCGAGGAGGGTGGAAACCTCGGAGCCTGCCTGGGTAAAGCGGAAGATGTTGTCAATGAAGAGCAGCACGTCCTGGTTCTGCACATCGCGGAAGTACTCCGCCATGGTCAGAGCGGACAGCGCAACACGCAGACGCGTTCCCGGCGGCTCATCCATCTGGCCGAATACAAGGGCGGTGTCCTTGAGGACGCCGGCCTCTTCCATTTCAACCCAGAGGTCGTTACCTTCACGGGTACGCTCGCCAACACCGGCGAATACCGAGGTACCACCGAAGTTGCGGGCCACACGGGTGATCATTTCCTGGATCAGAACCGTCTTGCCCACGCCGGCGCCGCCGAACAGGCCGATCTTTCCACCCTTGATGTACGGGGTGAGAAGGTCGATGACCTTGATGCCGGTTTCCAGCATCTCCGTGGAGCCTTCGAGCGTTGCGAAGGCCGGAGCCTTGCGGTGGATCGGCCAGCGTTCGCTGATGTTCAGTTCCGACTCAGCAACGTCCAGCGGCTGGCCGAGGACGTTGAAGATGTGGCCCTTGACGCCGTCGCCCACGGGCACGGTGATCGGAGAGCCGCTGTCCACTACGTTGGTGCCGCGGACGAGTCCGTCGGTAGCCTGCAGGGAGATGGCGCGGATGAGGTTGTCGCCCAAGTGGAGGGCAACCTCGAACGTGATGGTCTTGGTCTCACCGTTGAGGGTAATCTCCGTGGTGAGGGCGTTGTAAATCGAGGGGATTGCGTCAGCCGGGAATTCGACGTCGACAACCGGGCCAATAACACGTGCAATACGGCCGGTAGCACCGGTCGTCGCGGCTACGTGTTCGGTAGCAGTGGCAGTCATCTCTCTCACTTCACTCAGTAGATGGCGTGGAATTTAAGTTTGTTCTTTGGTGCAGGTACAGCTGGACCGGACCGTGCAGGCTAGGACGCGTTCAAGGCGTCGGCACCGGCAACAATTTCGGAAAGCTCCTGCGTAATTTCAGCCTGACGGGCAGTGTTGCGCAGACGCGTGTACTTCTTGATGAGGTCCGTGGCATTGTCACCGGCGGACTTCATCGCCCGCTGGCGGGCTGCGAGCTCGGAAGCTGCTGCCTGCAACATGGCGGCGAAAATGCGTGACTCGATGTAGCGCGGGAGCAGGGCATCAAGAACCTGCTCGGCTTCCGGCTCGAATTCGTAGAGCGGCAGGAGGTCCGATTCGGACGCGGCCTGCTCTTCGACAACCTCAAGCGGCAGCAAACGGATAACCGTCGGCTCCTGCGTCACCATGGACTTGAAGCGGGTGTACACGACATGGATCTCATCGACACCGCCCTCTTCGTAGTCTGCAGCGAAGGCTTCGAGCAATGCCGCGCCAACCTCACGTGCAGTTCCAAACTCCGGCGCATCGGTGTTGCCGGTCCACACGCGCTCGTAAGAAAGGTTACGGAAGTCGAAGTACGCCTGTGCCTTGCGGCCCATTACGTACGTCTTGACTTCTTTGCCCTCCTCGTGGAGCAGCTCTGTGAGACCAACCGCCTGCTTAAGCACAGTCGCCGAGTAGGATCCTGCAAGGCCGCGGTCCGCACTGATGACCAGGACGGCTGCCCGGCGGATTTGCGCCGGCTCGGTGACCAACGGGTGGTCGATTTCGCTCTGGCTTGCGACAGCAGAAACGGCACGCGTAATCGCGTTTGCGTAAGGCAGTGAAGCCGCTACGCGTGCGCGGGCCTTGCCAATGCGCGAGGTAGCGATCAGTTCCATCGCCTTGAAGATCTTGCGCATCGACGTGGTCGAGCTGATCTTCTGGCGGTAGACCCGAATCTGGGCTCCCATACTTTTCCTTTCCTAAGATCCCGATGGCCGGGACTGCCGGAACCTCAGGGTTCCGGCAGTCCCTGCCAGCGAAACTAGCGCTTCTGCTTGACGATCTTTTCCTGGTCTACATCGGCTTCCGAGATAGCTTCGTGCTCCTCGTGGCCGGCGCCTACCAGGCGGTTGTCACCTTCACCGAAGAAGCCCTTTTTGAAGCTCACAATCGCGGTCTTCAGTGCTTCAGCGGTGTCATCGTCCATAACGTTGGTCTGCGCCAGCGTGGTCAGGATGGAGGACTTGTGCTTGAGGTGCTCCAGGAACTCGGTCTCAAAGCGGTTGATGTCCTCAACGGGAACCTCGTCGAGGTGGCCGTTGGTACCTGCCCAGATGGACACAACCTGGTTCTCGATCGGGAACGGTGAGTACTGGCCCTGCTTGAGCAGTTCCATCAGGCGGGCGCCGCGGGTCAGCTGCTGGCGCGATGCGGCATCGAGGTCCGATGCGAACATGGCGAAAGCCTGCATGTCGCGGTACTGGGCCAATTCCAGCTTCAAAGTACCGGAAACCTTCTTCATGGACTTGACCTGCGCAGCACCACCAACGCGGGACACAGAAACACCCACGTCGACGGCCGGACGCTGGTTGGCGTTGAAGAGGTCCGACTGCAGGAAGATCTGGCCATCGGTAATGGAGATCACGTTGGTCGGGATGTAGGCAGAGACGTCGTTTGCCTTGGTTTCGATGAGCGGCAGGCCGGTCATCGAGCCGGCACCGAGCTCGTCGGAGAGCTTGGCACAACGCTCCAGCAGACGGGAGTGCAAGTAGAAGACGTCGCCCGGGTAGGCTTCGCGTCCCGGCGGGCGGCGCAGCAACAGTGACACTGCACGGTAGGCCTCAGCCTGCTTGGAGAGGTCATCAAACACGATGAGGACGTGCTTGCCGCCGTACATCCAGTGCTGGCCGATGGCCGAACCGGCGTACGGTGCCAGGTACTTGAAGCCTGCGGGGTCAGACGCGGGAGAAGCCACAATGGTGGTGTATTCCAGTGCGCCGTTGTCCTCGAGGGTCTGACGGACAGCCGCAATGGTGGATGCCTTCTGACCGATTGCCACGTAGATGCAACGCACCTGCTTGGTCACATCGCCGGAAGCCCAGTTGGCCTTCTGGTTAATGATGGTGTCGATAGCGATAGCCGACTTGCCGGTCTGGCGGTCACCGATGATCAGCTGACGCTGGCCGCGGCCGATCGGGATCATGGCGTCGATAGCCTTCAGACCGGTCTGCATCGGCTCGTGGACCGACTTGCGCTGGGTCACGCCGGGCGCCTGGAGTTCCAGTGCACGGGTGGTTTCGGCCTTGATCTCGCCGAGGTCGTCGATGGGCTGGCCCAGGGGGTCAACCACACGGCCGAGGAAGGCGTCGCCTACCGGTACGGACAGAACCTGACCCGTACGGTGGACTTCCTGGCCCTCTTCGATTCCGGTGAAGTCACCGAGTACGATGACACCGATCTCGCGGACGTCAAGGTTCTGGGCAAGGCCCAGGGTGCCGTCTTCAAAGCGAAGCAGCTCGTTCGCCATGACCGAGGGAAGGCCCTCAACACGGGCGATGCCGTCACCTGCGGTTGTTACACGGCCAACCTCTACGCGCTCTGCGTTTCCGGGTTCGTAGGACGCCGCGAACTCGTTCAACGCATTACGGACGTCGTCGGCGTTGATGGTCAATTCGGCCATCTGCAGTCCCTGCTCTCCTGTTTTCGTGATCATCGTTGCTCACGATGACCGGGGTTTCGTTTCGTTAAGTTGTGCTTGTCCGGCTAACCGGCCAGTTGGCGGTGAAGCTGTCCCAGCCGGGTGATAACCGAAGCGTCAAGCACTTCGTCACCCACCTGGACGCGGATTCCACCGATCAGTTCAGGATCAACGGTGATGTTGATCTTGAGCTCGCGACCGTACAGGGAATTAAGCCCTGACTGGAGGCGGGCAAACTGCGTTTCCGTCAAAGGACGGGTGACGCTGACCGTTGCAATCCAGCGCTGCTGCCGTTTGGCTGCCAGCTCGGCGAACCGGGCTACGAGCCTGGTCGGCTTGATGCCGCGGGGCTGGGAAACTGCCTGCGCAATGAGGACGTTTGCTTCCTCGCCTGCGCCGGGATTCAGCTTCCTCGCCAACCCGGTCTTCGCTGCAGAACTGGCCTGCGGCTCCGACAGAGCACGTTGTACCTCATGGTTGGAGGCAACGGCCTGGTTGAAGGAGAACAAATCGTTCTCCAGCTCTTCCAGCCCAGAGATTCCGGAGGCAGAAACGGCCGACTTGTTTTCAGCAACGGCAATGACCACCGTTGCGGCAAGCGTCTCGAGTGCATCGCCGATATCTCGGGCCGATGCCCAGCGTGAACTGGCCAGTCCGCCCGCGATGTCCGCAGCCTCAGCGGAGACTTTTCCGCTAACAAGCTGCTTGACCAGCGCCGACTTTTCGTCACCGGTGCGGGACGGGTCAGTCAGGGCGCGGCGCAAGCCAGCCGAGCTGTCCACCGTTCCCAGGATTCCGAAGAGTTCCTTAGCCAACTGCAGCGAGGCCAACGGAAGTTTTGCTTCCAGTTGGGTCAGCGCCGTGGTCAGCGATTCGCTCGATACACCTGACATTACTTAGCTGCACCTGCGTTCTGGTTCTCCAGATCTGCCAGGAAGCGGTCAACCACACGGGCGGAACGCTCGTCATCGTTGAGCGCTTCGCCAACGATGCGGCCTGCCAGCGTGGTGGCCAGCGTGCCTACCTCGGAGCGCAGGGACACAACTGCGGCCTGGCGCTCCGATTCGATCTGCACGTGTGCCTGGGCCGTGATGCGGGCAGACTCAGAGGCGGCCTTTTCCTTCAGATCTGCAAGGATCTGGGCGCCTTCTGCACGGGCTTCCTCGCGGATGCGGTTGGCTTCCGCGCGGGCCTCCGTGAGCTGCTCCTTGTACTGTTCGAGGGCGGCTGATGCTTCTGCCTGGGCCTTTTCAGCCTTGGCAATGCCGCCTTCGATCGCCTCTGCGCGCTCTGCAAACGTCTTCTCGAACATCGGGACAACGAACTTGACCACGATGAACATGAGGACAGCAAAGCCGGCGAGGACAACGCCCATTTCCCAGACGTTGGGTACCAGTGGGTTAGTCTCGCCCTCTGTGGCGGCTGAGATGATCACCTGGTTCATAATTCACCCGTCCTTTTCTACTCGGTTCTGGATGCTCGCTAGGTTCTAAAGGTTTACTTGAGAACGAAAGCGAAGACCAGGCCGAGGATGGCGAGGGCTTCAGTCAGCGCGAGGCCAAGGAATGCGATCGGCTGCAGGACGCGCTGGGCTTCCGGCTGACGTGCCACACCGTTGATGTAAGCAGCGAACACGAGACCCACACCGATACCACCGCCGATAGCGGAGAGGCCGTAGCCGATGAGGTTGAGGGAGCCGTTGATGGAGCCTTCCATTTTTCTTCCTTTCAAGATGCCACCCATGTGGCAGGTTGTTTGGGTTGCTTCATCCCCGTAAGGGGAAGTTTGTGGATGCCTAGTGGCTGTCCGCGTGCAGGGCGCCTTCAATGTAGATGGCAGTCAGCAGCGTGAAGACGTAGGCCTGGAGCGCCATGATCAGCGCTTCCAGCATGTACATGGCAATGGCGCCCACCAGGACGAGTACCGAAGCTCCCTTGAGCAGGACGCTCTCCTGCATGATCAGGAACTCAATGCCCGAACCGGCGATCATGACGATCAGGTGACCGGCCAGCATGGTGGCAAACAGTCGCAGGCTGTGCGTGACCGGCCGGACCAGGAAGTTCGAGATGATCTCGATGGGGATGATGAGCGGGAGAATATAGAACGGTACGCCGGAGGGTACGGTGGCCAGCTTGAAGTACTTCAGGCCGTTCTTCTTGATGCCGATGGCAATCCAGGTGACATAAACAATGCCCGCGAGGACATAGGCGCCGCCGACGTGCGAGAAGCTCGGGAGCTGAATCACGGGAATGGCGCCGTAAATGTTGTTTACGAGGATAAAGAAGAAGAGGCTGAACAACAGCGGCACATACTTCATAAAGTCTTTGCCGCCGATAATGTCCTTGGCGATGCTGTTACGCACAAAGCCATAGGCCATTTCACCAGCGAACTGGAGCTTGCCGGGAACAAGCTGCTGCTTCCGCGCAGCTAGCAGAAAGAATGTGGCGATAATGACGACCGACAGGATTACGAGCAGCATCTGCTTGGAGAATCCGTCAGCCACCCCCCACGGCAGGATTGCCGGCAGGTGCATTTCTTCAATTCCAGGAGGATTGAACTCTCCTGAATCTTGGGCCGGGAGCGCAAGCGCGATCAACGCGTTTCCTCTCTGCAGTGTCCATCATTGGGCGTTGGTCGAGGATCCGCGGATTTGTGCTCCGCAGCTCCCCCTGTGAAATTATTTGGCATTTGTGTTTCCGTCCGCGGACGGGCCGCTGTCTGCGCTGCTCTTACCGGCCGTGGTTCTGGAGCTGGTAAGGCCATGCATGTGGGAAAGATAGAAACCCCCGAGTGCTCCAAGCAGAGCGCCTGCGAGCACGATCCAGCGGGTTCCCCACAGATAATCCAGACCCCACCCTATCAAACTCCAGACGAGGATTCCGCCAATAATGTAGCTAAAGACGGCCATTCCGGCGTTGTATCCGCCGTCATTGTTTTCGGCCGACACCCCCGGCGTTGGGGCAGCGTTCTTGGGCACGGAGGAACCGTTTTTTGCTGGTCGTTTCCGATCAGACATCGTTCGGCTCCTTGGGCTCGGGGTCGTTGTAGATCTGCAGGCGCGCTTTGCTGAAGCCATAGATTTCGGCTGCCTGCCAGAAGACAACAGCGGCAACGGCACCGATCAGGAACCATCGCCCGTGAAGCCAGGCAGGGGCTCCGATCACAAACAGGACAACCGCAAAACCCACTACCTTGACAAAGTAGGTGGCCACGAACATTCCAATGGCACCGGAGGGGTTGTTGCGCCCCATGAAGTGGCCCACCAGAAGACTGATGGCGAAGAAGACCATCACCAGAAGGCCGCCCAGAGTACTGGACAGGACGCCGCTGGGGCCGTTGAGGATCGCCGCCGGGATACCGGCCAGGATCAGTGCGCCTGCTCCGGCAGCTGAACTATATGCGAGGAGGCTAAGCCACAGGGACCGAGTGGGACCGGAAACACCAACGGATCCGCTGCCGGACGCACGTCCGGATTCGGCGTTGGAGGTCATAAGATCCCAATCGTCGGTGCCCTGGGGCTGGTTTGGAGGGCAGCTTAGGCTGCCCTCAAATTCTACACGAGATAGAAATAATTCCGAACGCTGTTACGCAGTCGACTGGTCGCTGTTGCGGCGCAGGTACGGCCAGGCAGTAATCAGGCCCATGACGAGCGTGGCAAAAATGTCGGCAGCCAGCACAACTTGCCAGGGGAAGACGGCAAAAGCCAAACCCCCGAAGGACAGGATGGCGGTCCAGAGGTACATCAGGATCACAGCCATCCGGTGCGAGTAGCCGATATCCAACAGCTTGTGGTGGAGGTGGCCGCGGTCTGCGGACCAGGGTGAGCGGCCCCGCGCCGTCCGGCGGACAACAGCAAGGCCGAGGTCAAGCAGTGGCAGGAACAGCACGGCGAAGGGCAACAGAATCGGTATTACGGTGGAGATACCGTTGGCGCGGTCGTAAAGCCCTGAGCCGATCTGACCGGTGGAGACGATACCGGCGGCCGCCATCAGCAGGCCGATCAGCATGGCACCGGAATCCCCCATAAAAATCTTGGACGGGAACCAGTTGTGCGGCAGGAATCCGATGCAACTGCCAACGACGACGGCGGTGAGGAGGGTGGCCAGGTCCGAGTAGTCCAGCAGGACGGCGTTCCGGTGCACCCAGTACGCCGTGAAGAAGAAGGCGGTTCCGCCGATGATTGCCACGCCGGCGGCCAGCCCGTCGAGGCCGTCAATAAAGTTGAAGGCGTTCATGGTGGTGACGATGAGCCCGGCCGTCAGGACCACCCGTAGCAGTTCGTTCTCCAGGTAGATCGGCTCCGGAACCCAAGGGACGATGGTCATCCGGACCCCCCAGATGGCCACCACCATGGCTGCGGCGCTCTGGCCGATGAGTTTCACCCACCACCGGATGTCCAGCAGATCGTCTGCGATCCCCACGAGCACAATCAGCGCCGCGCCCGCCAATACGCCCCATGGTGAGAAATTGTTCCGGTAGATGTCCTTGACGAAAAAGGACTGGCTGGCCACGATAAGCGCCACCAGTATGCCAAGAAAGATAGCCACACCGCCGAGCCGGGACACCGGCGTCGTATGCATGTCACGGCTGCGGATGGGGGCATGGAGTTCAAGCCGGTGCCCAATGACCCGGGCACCCCAGGTGGCTCCGTAGGACACAATGGCAGCCGTCAGCCCCATAAGCAGGTACATAATCATGCGATAGCGGCCGTTTCGTCGGTGTGCGGCGCAACCCTGCAGGTGCGCGCGGGCATGGACAGCAGCCCGAACAGGTGGTCCTCGATCGATGGGCTCACTGGCGGGGAATCTGACTTTCGATAAATGAAACTTCTCCGTCGCCGGGCGCGCAGCAGGCAGTGCGGTTTTTCTTGTACGCAGTGCCTTACAGGGCTGTATTACAGTGGACTCTAGTCAAGATACTAGCGCCAACGGCTCCATGGCTTCGCGCCACACTGGCGCATTGCGAGCGGGGAATCCCCTGAAGGCCATGCTGAAAGGAATCCCCATGACCGTCCGGGTTGCAGTTGCCGCCGTGACTTTTAACCGTCATAAAGAGCTCTCCGTCCTGCTGGAGGCCATTAATGCGCAGTCCGCGGCCGTGGACACGATCTGTCTTGTCGACAGCGGCACGGACCCGGCACGCGACGTTGCCGTCCGGCATGCAAATGTCGATTACGTCCGTTCCGAGGCGAACCTCGGCGGGGCAGGCGGTTTTGCCCTCGCCGCACTGAAGGCCGTGGCCAGCGGCGCCAAGTGGGTCTGGATGATGGACGACGACGCCGAGCCGGCAGATCCCGAATGCCTCGCCACGCTGCTGCGTGAGGCTGAGGCACGCGACCTTGAAGCCGTGGTCCCGCTGGTGGTTGCGCCGGGTCATCCCGACCGGCTGTCCTTCTTCTTCCGGCTGGACGGAAAAGTCACCCACGATCGGGCGGTACTGGAAAAAGTAGGCTTCCTGCCCAACGACGGACACTTCTTTAACGGTGCCCTGATCAGGTCCGACGTGTTTTTCAAGGTGGGCCTGCCGGACATGCGCCTATTTATCCGCGGCGACGAGGTGGACTTCACGATCCGCCTCCGCAAGGCGGGCATCCGGTTCGGCACGGTAACCACTACAGCCATTACCCACCCACATGCGATTTCCGAGACGCAGCACGTTTTTGGTGCACGATGGCATGTGATCGTGCCGGATTCGGCATTCAAACGCTATTACTACTACCGCAACCGCGGGTACCTGATCCGGCGCTATTTCCGGATTAAGTCGCTAGTGGCCGACGTCGGCGGATACCTTGGCTATTTTGCGCAGCGCCGTGACCTGCCGGGATTGCTCGCCTGGGCAAGTTCCTTCACGAAGGGCCTGCGTGCCAAGGGCTTCGCGCCGCTGGAGGACCAGAAGTTCTAGGACGCGCGCCGCAGCCGGCGGCGGGCCAGCAGCCACAGCAGCACCCACGGCTCGCCAAACACACGGTACGCGACACGGCGGGGATGCAACAACAGCCGCCATGCCCACTCGAGCCCGAGCCTCCCGAGCCATCGTGGCGCAAGCTTCTGGATTCCGGCCAGCTGCTCGATCGCGCCGCCCACCGTGCAATAGATGGCCGGTGGGAGCGTGCCGAGCCGGCGCTGCAGTACTGATTCCTGCAACGGCATGCCCAACCCGAGCAGGACAAGCTGGGGCTGCTGCTCCGCGAGCCAGCCCACCGCGGCCGTTTCGACGTCGTCGTTCCAGCCTTCGCCGGGCAGGCCCGCAACCGTGGCACCGGGAACTATAGTCCGGAGTTTTTCGACGGCCAGGGCGTTCGCCTCGGCACCGGCACCAACCACCGCAATCCGCTTCAAGCCGGCAATCTTGCCCAGGAACGGCAACCAGTCCGTGGAACCCAGCCGGTACTCCATGACCGGCCCTTCGGCGTTGCGCGTCCGGCCCCACAGCCACAGCACCGGCGCCCCGTCGAGGAGCACCACGTCGCTGTCCTCATATACGGAACGGAAGCCGGCGTCGGAATGTGTCAGCGTGACGCTGTGCAGGTTATGTCCGACGACGGTCCGCTTGGTCCCGGCAGCGACGAACCCCGCCAGCACCTCAAGCAATTCGTCCACCTTGAGCGGCGTCGCATCCACGCCGAGGAAGGGGATGCGCTGGCGTGCCAGGTTCACCCGTCAGTCTCCCGAACCGGCGCGGCCGGCTGTTCGACGGCCGGCTCTGCGACTGCCGGCTCTTCGACTGCCGCCTCTTCGACTCCTGATTCGGCAGGCAGAGCGACTTCTTCAAGCTCTTCCTCGGGCTCAGCCATCGGAATTTCGCCCAGGCCCAAAACACCCGGAACGTGCTCGCGGAGTTGCTCCAGTGACACGGCGCCGTTCCGAACCACTCGCAGCAACGGCCCTGTGGCATCCACAATGGTGGAGGGCACAGCGTCGGTTCCTTCCAGCGGCCGGAAACCGCCTTCGAGGTAGACCTCCACGGACTCCGCGAGTTGGGCGCGTGCCTCGGCCGCGGTCTGTGCAGGCGGCTGGCCAGTCCGGTTGGCGGAGGACACAGCCAGCGGACCGGTCAGTGACAGGAGTTCCTGGGCCACTTCGTCAGCGGGCATTCGCAGGGCCACTGTTCCCTTAGTCTCACCCAAGTCCCACTCCAGTGACGGCTGGGCGTGCAGGATCAGGGTCAGCCCTCCCGGCCAAAACGCTTCGGTGAGCTTACGGGCATCAGCGGAAACATCCGTGGCCAGCCCGTCCAGCGCATTAATTCGGGGAATCAGCACCGGCGGCGGCATGGTGCGGCCACGCCCTTTGGAAGCCAGCAGCATGGTGACGGCCTGCGGAGAGAAGGCGTCGGCGGCAATTCCATAGACCGTGTCGGTGGGGAACACCACACACTTCTTTTCGCTGATGGCACGCTGGGCGTGCTCCAGGCCCTGGGCCCGCTGATCCTCTGACGTGCAGTTGTAGGTTGTGGTCACTGGCCTATTCTTTCATCACTCGTGGTGCGGACCGGCAAGCACGGCGCTGGTGGCGCGTTCCTTGCCGTTGAGGTCCAGGTGCGTGGTGATCTCCGTCCAGGCACCCGTCCGCTGCATCATGCCAGCGATCCAGCCGGCCTGGACTTCCGCGTGTTCCATCACGAAGTAGCCGCCGGGAACCAGCAGCCGGGCAGCCGAGGCGGCCGCCGCCGTCGGAAGTTCCATTCCGTCCGCTCCCCCGCCGTACAGGGCTTCGGGAGGATCGTGCAGGGCAACTTCGGGTTCATTCGGGATAGCTTCGGCAGGAATATAGGGCGGGTTGGAGATTACGACGTCGAAGGTTCCGTTAAGTTCAGGCAGTGCGTCCCGTAGGTCCCCCAGGACCAGCGTGACGCCAAGTGGCGCGAGGTTCCGGTCCGCCCACGCGTGCGCGAACGGGCTGTACTCCACGGCGTGGACTTCGGCGCCGGGCACCTCGTGGGCGATGGAGCCGGCGATCGCGCCGGAGCCCGTGCCGAGGTCCACAATCCGCGGGTGCGCCATACCCTTGACATGGTCTATGACCAGCTGCACCACGGACTCTGTTTCCGGCCGGGGGATAAAAACCCCGGGCCCCACCGCAAGCTCCAGATACCGGAAGTGCGCCACGCCTGTGATGTGCTGCAAAGGGATCCGCTGTGCCCGTTCAGCAACAAGTTCGGCATAGCCTACTGGTGCCGGGGTGTCCCCCAGCATCATCGCCCGAAGCCTGCCGAGCCCCACACCGAGCAGGTGGTCCGCCAGGAGTTCTGCGTCGACGCGGGGGCTGGGGACCCCGGCGTCCCGGAGGATGACCGTGGCCTCGCTGACGGCAGCCGCGAGGGACTGCTCCGACCCGAGTGTCATGGGCACCCGGGGCTAGTCGCCGATGGCGTCCAGGCGTGCCTGTTCGTCCATCTCGATGGCGGACTGGATGACCGGTTCCAGGTCACCGTTCATGACCTGGTCCAGGTTGTATGCCTTGTACCCGGTGCGGTGGTCCGCGATCCGGTTTTCCGGGTAGTTGTACGTGCGGATGCGCTCAGACCGGTCCATGGTGCGGATCTGGGACTTACGCTGGGCCGAGTTCTCGGCATCGATGATTTCCTGCTGGTGCGCCAGGATGCGGGCGCGGAGCACGCGCATGCCGGCTTCGCGGTTCTGCAGCTGTGATTTCTCGTTCTGCATGGCCACCACGATGCCGGTGGGAAGGTGCGTGATACGGACTGCGGAGTCCGTAGTGTTCACGGACTGGCCACCAGGACCCGACGAGCGGTAGACGTCGATCTTGAGGTCGTTCTGGTTAATGTCCAGCTCCTCGGGCTCGTCGACCTCGGGGAGGACCAGGACACCGGCGGCAGAAGTGTGGATGCGGCCCTGCGATTCAGTAACGGGCACACGCTGCACGCGGTGGACGCCGCCTTCGAACTTGAGCCGCGCGTACACGCCCTCGGCAGGATCGTTCGAGTTGCCCTTGACGGCCATCTGGACGTCCTTGTAGCCACCGAGATCGGATTCGTTGGCTGAGATAAGTTCAGTCTTCCAGCCGCGGGATTCCGCGTACCGGGTGTACATCCGCAGGAGGTCGCCCGCGAACAGTGCAGCTTCGTCGCCACCTTCACCGCCCTTGACCTCGAGGATTACGTTGCGGGCGTCGTCAGGGTCGCGCGGGATGAGCAGGCGGCGGAGGTTAGCCGAGGCCTTCTCCAGGGCTGCTTCCAGCACCGGAACCTCGGCAGCAAACTCAGGGTCCTCCGAGGCCATTTCCTTCGCAGCGGCGAGGTCGTCCTCAAGGGCATGCCACTTGTTATATGCCTCCACGATGCCATTGAGCTGGGCAGACCGCCGCCCCAACTTCCGGGCAAGCCGCTGGTCAGCATAAACAGCCGGATCCCCCAGCTGCGCCTGGATAGCATCATGCTCATCAAGCAGGCCCTGTACGGACTCAAACATTTTCAAAACCTCTTTCGACTCTTACAAGTCTAGTTTCACGGGACTTAACGACGAACCGCCCAAAATATGCCGGCCATCAGGCCGGCATATTTTGAGCGGTGAGCGCAGCTACTTGTCGTTATCCGACTTCGCACCAAGCGTTGTCTTCTGGACCTGCATGAGGAACTCGACGTTGCTCCCGGTCTCCCGGATCTTGTTGGTCAGCAGCTCAAGGCTCTGCTGCGTTTCGAGTCCGGAAAGGACGCGGCGCAGCTTCCACATGATCTTGACTTCCTCGGGGGAAAGCAGGTTCTCTTCGCGGCGGGTACCGGACGCGTTGACGTCCACCGCCGGGAAGATGCGCTTGTCCGCCAGCTGGCGGGACAGGCGGAGCTCCATGTTGCCGGTGCCCTTGAACTCTTCGAAGATGACCTCGTCCATCTTGGAACCGGTCTCCACGAGGGCGGTTGCCAGGATGGTCAGCGAGCCGCCGTTTTCGATGTTGCGGGCTGCGCCGAAGAAACGCTTCGGCGGGTACAACGCAGCGGAGTCGACACCACCGGACAGGATACGGCCGGAGGCCGGTGCTGCCAGGTTGTAGGCACGGCCCAGGCGGGTCATGGAGTCCAGCAGGACCACCACGTCCATGCCCATTTCCACCAGACGCTTGGCGCGTTCGATGGAGAGCTCGGCCACGGTGGTGTGGTCATCCGCGGGACGGTCGAAGGTGGAGGCAATGACCTCACCCTTGACTGTGCGCTGCATGTCCGTGACTTCCTCGGGACGCTCGTCAACGAGCACCATCATGAGGTGGACCTCAGGATTGTTGATGGTGATGGCGTTGGCGATGGACTGCAGGATGAGCGTCTTGCCTGCCTTCGGCGGGGAGACGATCAGGCCGCGCTGGCCCTTGCCGATCGGGGCAACCAGGTCGATGACGCGGGGGCCGATCTTCTTGGGGTCAGTCTCGAGGCGCAGGCGCTCGGACGGGTACAGCGGAACCAGCTTGGCGAATTCGACGCGGTCCTTGAGTTCTTCAGGCGTCTTTCCGTTGACCGACGTGACGCGAACCAGGGCGTTGAACTTCTGGCGGGCAGTCTGCTGGCTGCGGTCTTCGCCTTCTCGCGGTGCACGAATGGCACCAACACAGGCATCGCCCTTGCGCAGGTTGTACTTCTTGACCTGGGCCAGGGAGACGTAGACGTCGTTCGGGCCCGGCAGGTAGCCGGAGGTGCGGATGAAAGCGTAGTTCTCCAACACGTCCAGGATGCCGGCGACGGGCAGCAGGACGTCGTCCTCGGTGACCTCGACGTCGTCGACGTCCGGTCCCTGGGTGCGTCCCCGACGGCGGTCGTTGCGGTCGCGGAAACGGTCGTTACGGGAGTTGTCCCGGCTGTCCTGGCCACCCTGGCCGCCGGAGCGGTCATTGCGGTCATTCCGGTCGCGGCGGTTGCGGCGGTTCCGGCGGCTTCCGCCATCAGTGTCGTCGCCATCGCGAGCGTTATCGCGGTTGTTGTCGCGGTTGTCATCGCGGCGGGCACCGTCACGCTGGCCTGCGTCACGGCTGCCTGCATTGTCGCGGCCGCCATCGGTGGTCTCGCGGGTAGCGGTTTCACGGGACGTGGTGTCACGGGCAGGGGTTTCGCGAGCCGTGGTGTCACGGGCTGCGGTGTCGCGGGCGCCCCGGGTGCGGCCGCTCTCACGACGGTCAGCACGTTGACCGTCGCCTGATTCGGCAGCCTGGGAATCGGCACGCTGGGTTTCGGTGCGGTCCGCCTGGCGCTGTTCAGCGGCGGGCTGCTCGGCCGGAGCCTCAGTGGCTTCTGCCTGCGTTGACGTGGCGGCGGCTTCGCCGCGGCGGCGGTTGCGGGTACGCGGCTGGCGGCGTTCGCCTTCAGCCGCGGCCTCAACGGGCGCCGACGCCGAAGCCTCAGCGGGTGCAGCAGCGGGAGCTTCGGCGGCTGGTGCCGCTGCGGGTGCCGTTACTACTCCGTCGCTGACAGCGCGGCGGCTGCGTCCACGGCCACGTGCACGGGTCCCCTCAGCGGCCGGTGCCTCCGAAGTTTCGCTTGCTGCAGCCACCGGTGCAGCAACCGGGGCGGCAGCGGCCGGAGCTACGTGGTTTTCGGTCGCCTTCTCGGCCGCCTTGGCCGGGGCCTTGGCCGGTGCCTTGCTGGCTGATGTGCCTGCGCGATGGGCGGAAATAGCGGTCACCAGATCCCCCTTACGCATGCGGGATCCACCGGAAATCCCCAGCTGGCTGGCCAGAGCCTGCAACTGGGCGAGCTTGAGGCCGGCGAGGCCACTGCTCTTGGCGGGTGCGGCCGTTGACGATCCGGCAGCAGAAGTTGATGGTTCAACAGCTGAAGACAGCTCAGTGGTTTCGGTCACGAAGGATCCTTCCCCCTCGACGGCGTCCAGACTGGGAGCTGGACGCGATGATTTTGATCTGGGCTGCAGTTCAGATCTGCAGCCGACATTTTCGGTCTTGCCGGTTGGATTTCGGCCAGCAGGGCCGGATACTGATTCACCTCACGCACCGATTAATGGCGGGGCGCCGGGCTGACGATTCAGGGGCAGTCAATTCTAGGCTGCAGATTCCTGCGACAGACCAAGCAGGCGGCACCGGAAAATATTGCGCAGTAGGAGATCACTAACAACTGAATGCAGCTGCCGATCAGATAGGCGGGATTACCGCCGGTGCATGTCCACCTTAGCACCTTCGACGTCTACTGCCAGCTTCAGCACGCGCCAGGCGATGCCCGGCGTGTTCGCTGCGGTAAAGGACTCAATGAACCCAAGCACCTCGGCGGCTTCGGCGTCGCCGTCGGCGAGTACCAGGACCGTAGGTCCGGCACCCGAAACCACAGCCGCGTGGCCGGCGTTGCGCAGTGCCCTGATGAGGGCCGCGCTGGGTCGCATCGCCTCGGCGCGGTAGCTCTGGTGAAGGTAATCCTCCGTGCCCGCGTGCAGAAACTCCGGCTTCTGGGTCAGTGCATGGATCAGCAGCGCAGCCCGGCCAGAGTTCATTGCCGCGGCATGATGGCCCACAGACGCTGGCAGCAGGGCGCGCGCGGCCTCGGTGGACAATTCAAAATCGGGGACAGCCACGATGGGAATCACGGAGCCGGCCACGGTAGCGCGCGTGCTGCTGTACTGGTCACTGTCCTGCCATGACAGCGCCAGTCCGCCGAAAATCGCGGGCGCGACGTTGTCCGGGTGGCCTTCCATCTCGCTGGTCAACTGCAGGATCCAGTCCCGCCCGCGACGCGCAGCTTCGGGCACCATGGCGTTGGCAGCCGAGACCGCCGCCACCACGGCCGATGCCGATGATCCCAGGCCGCGGCCGTGGGGGTTGACGTTCGTCGCCGTGATCCTGAGCCCGCCGTGGCGGTAACCAAGCCGCGAAAAGGCAGCCTCCATCGCCCTGACCACCAGGTGGCTGGCGTCGCGCGGCAGCGTGTCCGCCCCCTCTCCGCTGAGCTCAAAGACGAGCTCAGCGGATTCGAGGCTTTCCACCGTCAGGGTGTCGTGCAAAGCCAGGGCGAGGCCCAGGCTGTCGTATCCCGGTCCTAGGTTGGCACTGGTGGCCGGGACCCTGACGGTGACACGCTGTCCTGCTTCGATCACAGGCACGGTAACGGTGGTGGGCGACGTGGTTTTCAAGGCTACTTTTCTTCCAGTCCCAGTTCAGCTGCGACGGTCACGACGTCGTTGGAGACCTTGACGGGCTGCACTTCGCTGCCGTCTTCGGTGCGGAGGGCCCACTGGGGGTCCTTGAGGCCGTGGCCGGTAACGGTAATGACGATCGTCTTGCCGGTAGGAACTTCACCGGCGGCGTGCTTTTTGAGCAGGCCGGCCACACCGGCGGCGGAGCCGGGCTCCACAAAAACGCCTTCGCGGGCGGACAGCCAGCGGTGGGCATCCAGGATCTGCTCGTCAGTAACAGCGTCAATGAATCCGCCGGACTCGTCACGGGCCGCGATGGCACCGTCCCAGGACGCCGGATTGCCGATCCGGATGGCAGTGGCGATGGTGTCAGGCTCCGTGATGGGGTGCCCCGCCACGAACGGTGCCGCGCCGGCGGCCTGGAAGCCCCACATCTGGGGGGTTTTGGTGGAAACGGCAGGCAAGGTTCCGGCGGTAGCGGATTCGAACGGCGCCGAGTATTCCTTGTAGCCCTTCCAGTACGCGGTGATGTTGCCGGCGTTGCCTACGGGCAGGACATGGATGTCCGGAGCATCGCCGAGTGAATCGACGATCTCAAACGCGCCTGTCTTCTGGCCCTGGATGCGGGCCGGGTTGACGGAGTTGACCAGGAACACCGGGTAGGACTCCCCCAGCTTCCGCGCAATGTCCAGGCAGTTATCGAAGTTGCCATCTACCTGGAGCAGCGTGGCGCCGTGCGCGATGGCCTGGCTCAGCTTGCCCATGGAGATCTTGCCTTCGGGAACCAGCACGGCGCATTTCAGTCCCGCAGCCGTGGCGTAGGCCGCGGCGGAAGCTGAGGTGTTGCCGGTGGACGCGCACACCACGGCCTTGGCACCGGAGGCAACAGCGGCGGTCATGGCCATGGTCATGCCCCGGTCCTTGAACGAACCGGTGGGGTTCATCCCCTCGACCTTCAGGTACACGGTGGAACCGGTGAGCTCGGAGAGCTTCTGCGCGTGGACCAGCGGGGTGCCGCCCTCGCCCAGCGTGATGACCCTGGTGGATTCCGTGACGGGCAGACGGTCAGCGTATTCGCGGATAACGCCGCGCCATTGGTGAGCCACTTAGACTCCTTCTACCCGCAGAACGGATGTTACTGAATTGATGACGTCCAGGCCCTTGACGGCCTCGACGGTGGCTGCGAGGGCAGCCTCTGATGCGCGGTGGGTAACAATTCGCAGCTCGGCCGACTCCACGTTGGACTCAGCGTCCCGGTGGATGGTCTGCCGCATGGTTTCGATGGACACGTCATGCTCCGCAAAGAGTTGGGCAATCCGGGCCAGCACGCCGGGCTGGTCCGCGACGTCCAGGCCGATGTAGTAGCTGGTCGTGGCTGCGGCGATCGGCAGGGCCGGAACGTGGCCGGTGGTGGTCTCCGTGCGCTGCGGTCCACCCAGGACGAGGCGGCGGGCCGCCGAGACGAGGTCACCCAGTACGGCAGACGCCGTCGGGGTTCCACCGGCGCCCTGGCCGTAGAACATCAGCTCGCCGGCGTTTTCCGCCTCGATGAAGACGGCGTTGAACGCGCCGCGAACGGCGGCCAGCGGGTGCTCGCGCGGCAGCAGCGTGGGGTGCACGCGCACGGAGACGCCTTCGCCGCCTTCGGCATCGGTGAGCTTTTCGGCGATGGCCAGCAGCTTGATGACAAAGCCCGCGTCCTTGGCTGCGGCGATGTCCGCGGCACTGACGGAGGTGATGCCCTCGCAGTGGACGTTTTCCAGGGCGAAGCGGGTGTGGAAGGACAGCGTGGCCAGGATGGCGGCCTTGGCGGCGGCATCGTGGCCTTCGACGTCGGCGGTGGGGTCAGCTTCCGCGTAGCCGAGGCGCTGGGCTTCGGCGAGGGCGTCGGCGAACTGGGCGCCGGTGGAGTCCATCTGGTCCAGGATGAAGTTGGTGGTGCCGTTGACGATGCCCAGGACGCGGGTGATACGGTCGCCGGAAAGGCTGTCGCGGATGGGGCGCAGGATGGGGATGGCACCGGCCACGGCGGCTTCGTAGGACAGCTGCACACCGGCCTTGTCGGCCTCTTCGTAGAGGGTGGGGCCGTCTTGCGCGAGCAGGGCCTTGTTGCCGGTGACAACACAGGCGCCGTTGCGCAGCGCGGAGAGGATCAGTGAGCGGGCAGGCTCGATCCCGCCCATGAGCTCGATCACGAGGTCGGCGTCCTTGACCAGGGTGTCGGCGTCGGTGGTGAAGAGGTCCTGCGGCAGGTCCACATCGCGCTTGGCGTTGACGTTGCGCACCGCGATGCCGCTGAGCTGCAGGCGCGCGCCGGTACGGGCGGCAAGGGCGTCGGCGTCCTCGATGAGAATCCGCGCAACCTGGGCCCCAACGTTGCCACAGCCCAGCAGGGCTACTTTCAGGGTTCGCAATTCAGTCATTCGGCACTCCCATGTCGCGGTTAAGCAGATCTTGTTCGGTTTCCCCGCGGACAATCAGCCGGGCAGATCCGCCGCGCACCGCGACAACGCCCGGCCGGGCCAGATAGTTGTAGTTGCTTGCCAGGGCCCAGCAGTAGGCGCCGGTCCCCGGTACAGCAAGCAGATCACCGGCTGCCACGTCCTCGGGCAGATATACATCTCTAACAACTATGTCGCCGCTCTCGCAATGTTTGCCCACCACGCGGGACAGCTGCGGGGCCGCGGAGGACGTGCGGGAGGCCAGAATCGCCGAATAATCCGCGTCGTAGAGCACCGGGCGGGCGTTATCGCTCATGCCGCCGTCCACTGACACATACCGGCGGGGATGCGTAACGTTCTCGGGGCCTGCGTCGCTGGCCGGGGCGTCCACGCGCACGGTTTTCAGGGTACCCACCTCGTACAACGTAAACGTGGTGCTCCCCACGATTGCGCGTCCGGGTTCGATGGAAATCCGGGGTGACGTGATCCCCAGCTCAGCACATGTGGAACGCACGACGGCGGCCATCGCCTGCGCGATGTCAGCTGCGGGGCGGGGGGTGTCCACCGGGGTGTAGGCAATGCCGTAGCCGCCGCCGAGGTCAAGCTCGGGCATCACGATGGAGTATTTTTCCTGCATGGCCGCGTGGAAGCGCAGCAGCTTCTGCGCCGCGAGTTCGAAGCCGTCCGGCTCGAAGATCTGCGAACCGATGTGGCAGTGCAGGCCCAGCAGCTCGATGCTGGCGTAACCCGTAGCAGCAGCCACAGCCTCCTCCGCTGCTGACAGCCCGGCCTGCTCCGTGGAATCCCCGGCCATAGAGAGGCCGAACTTCTGGTCCTCGTGAGCGGTGGCGATGAACTCGTGGGTGTGCGCATGCACGCCCGGCGTCAGGCGGAGCATGACCTTGGCTGTTTCACCCCGGCCCATGGCGATCCTGGCGACGCGGTCCAGCTCGTCGAGGCTGTCCACCACGATGCGTCCCAGTTTCATATCCAGCGCACGGTTGATCTCGGCGTCGGATTTGTTGTTGCCGTGCAGGCCCAGGTTTTCGCCCTTGATGCCGGCCCGGGCTGCCACGGCAAGCTCGCCGCCGGAACAGGTGTCCAGCCGGAGTCCTTCGTCTGCCACCCAGGCGGCTACTGCGGTGCACAGGAAGGACTTGCCCGCGTAGTAGACGTCCACTCCCCCGCAGATGTCGGCGAACGCGGCGTCAAAGGCGTCCTTAAAGGAGCGGGCGCGGGCCCTGAAATCGGTCTCACTCATCACAAAGAGCGGCGTGCCGAACTGTGCCTTGAGCTCGCTGACGGCGACGCCGTCGATGGCAAGCTCACCGGCGTCGTTCTTTTGGACATTCTGCGCCCACATGGGTTCGTGGAGCGCATTCAAGTCCGCGGGAACGGTGAGCCACTCGGGCGCCAACGGGGATCCGGTGTTGGTGTCCTGTGCTGAAACGTCCTGTGCTGAAACGTCGTGTGCTGAATTTTCCTGTGCCGGCATGGGTTTACATCCGTTCCGGCGCGGATACGCCCAGCAGGTCCAGGCCGTTTGCCAGCACCTGGCTGGTGGCGTCGTTCAGCCACAGGCGAGTGCGGTTGACGTCAGTGACGGGTTCGTCGCCCTGCGGGGCAACGCGGCAGGCGTCGTACCAGCGGTGGTACGCGCCGGCAATGACTTCGAGGTGGCGGGCCACGCGGTGCGGTTCACGCAATTCGGCAGCTTTGGCCACAATCGAGGGATAGCTGCCCAGGTAGGAGAGCAGTTCGTTTTCCGTGGCATGGTCCAGCAGGGAAGCCTCGAACGCGCTCCGGTCCACGCCTGCGGCCACGGCGTTGCGGGCCGTGCCGCGGGACCGGGCGTGGGCGTACTGGACGTAGAACACCGGGTTCTCGTTGCTGTGCTTCTTCAACAGGTCAGGATCCAAGGTGAGCGGGGAATCCGCCGGAAAGCGTGCCAGGGAGTACCGTACGGCGTCCTTGCCCAGCCAGTCGATGAGATCCTTGAGCTCGATGATGTTGCCGGCACGCTTGGACAGCTTGGCGCCGTTAACGGACACCAGTTGGCCGATCAGGACCTCAATATTCATCTCGGGATCGTCGCCAGCACACGCGGCGATGGCCTTGAGGCGGTTGATGTAACCGTGGTGGTCCGCACCCAGGAGGTAGATCTTTTCGGTAAAGCCGCGGTCCTTCTTGGACAGGTAGTACGCGGCATCCGCGGCAAAGTAGGTGGGTTCGCCATTCGCGCGAATCATCACGCGGTCCTTATCGTCCCCGAAGTCCGTGGTGCGCAACCAGACCGCACCGCCGTCGTCGAACACGTGGCCCTGCTCGCGAAGGCGGGCAACGGCATTTCCGATGGCCCCGGCGTCGTGCAGTTCCTGCTCCGAGAAGTAAACATCAAAGGCAACGCCAAAATCGGCGAGGGTGTCCTTGATGTCCTTCATCTGGGCCTTGTAGGCGGCGGCGCGGATGACGGGAAGGGCGGCCACCTCGGTGAGTTCGCGGATGTCGGGGTGCACGGTCAGGACGTCATGGCCGAGGTCGGCAATGTATTGCCCCGGGTAGCCGCCGTCCGGCACCGGAAGTCCGTGCAGCCGAGAATAGACCGAGTTCGCGAACACGTTCATCTGCGAACCGGCGTCGTTGATGTAGTACTCGGCGGTGACCTCGGCGCCCGAAGCACGCAGTACGCGGGCGATCGCATCGCCCAAGGCGGCCCAGCGGGTGTGGCCGATATGCAGCGGACCGGTGGGGTTCGCCGACACAAACTCCATGTTCACCACGTGGCCGGCGAGCGTGGTGGTGGTGCCGTAGTCCCGTCCGGCCTCCACAATGGCCTTCGCCAGGGCACCGGCTGCAGCGGCGTCCACGGTGATGTTCAGGAACCCGGGGCCAGCGATGTCCACGGCAGAGACGCCGCTGATGGACTTCAGGCGGGCGCTCAGGACGGTGGCGAATTCGCGCGGGTTGGTGCCGGCCTGCTTGGACAGCTGGAGGGCGATGCTGGTGGCCCAGTCGCCGTGCTCCCGGTTCTTCGGTCGCTCCACGCGCACCTCATCAGGGACAGCTGATGCGGAAAGCGCGATTTCGCCAGCGGCGACGGCGTCTTTCAGGCAGGCGGATATGGCGAGGGAGAGTTCTTCGGGAGTCACCCCTCTAGCCTACCGGGGGCCGCCACGTGGACGAATTTGGGCGTGGTGCGTGACTGTCTCCGGGCAACTTTTCCGCACAGCGGACGCCCTGCTCATTCACAGGGTGAACCAATAGGCTGAATCCGACGTTGAGTACAGCGTAAGCACCCGCCCACGAAACGAGCCCCAATATGAGACCGTCAGTCCGCAAGAGTGTTTTCGTCGGCATCGCCGGCCTGTCCCTCGCGGGAACGGTGGCTGGCTGCGCGCCGGCTGCCACACCGGCCACGCCCGCTCCGGCTGCCGACAACACATCCGGCGCCTCCACTGCCCCTTCCGGCACGGCGTCAACGCTGGCCAGCAGCGGGTCCCTCTATCAGGACGGCACCTACAGCGCCGACGGCACCTATGTTTCCCCCAATGGCACCGAAACGGTGGGGGTTGAGCTGACGCTCGCCTCCGGCACGGTCACGGCCGTCAACATCACCCAGCACCCTTCGAGCCCGAACACGCGGAAATTCCAGGGCGAGTTCGCCGGCGGGATCGCAGCGCAGGTTGTGGGGAAGAGCATCGACGAACTCAACATCTCCAAGGTGGCGGGGTCCTCGCTCACCAGCGGCGGCTTCAACCAGGCCCTGGACAAGATCAAGGCCGAGGCCCAGTAGGCCGTGCCGGACCCGGAGGACTTCCGCTTCGACGGGATCGGTACCGGTTGGGAAATCTCCACGCCCCGACCGCTCAATGCCGGCGTCCGCGCCCGGCTGCTGGCCGTGGTGGAGCGGTACGACGGCGCCTGGTCCCGATTTAGGTCCGATTCGACAGTCAGTGCCATGGCCCGCGAGCCCGGGCGGCATGAGCTGCCGGCGGAAGCCGCCGACCTTGGCCGGCTGTACCGCTCGCTGTACAACATCACCGGCGGAGCGATGACGCCCCTGATCGGCGGCAGCCTGGAACGCCTCGGGTACGACGCCGCATATACCCTGCGGCCTGCAGGGTCCGCGCTGCCGGCGCCCCGCTGGGAGGACGTCCTGGCGTGGGACGGCTCTGTGCTCACCACGTCCGCTCCCCTGGTCCTGGACATCGGTGCCGCAGGAAAAGGCCAGCTGGTGGACCTGCTCGCTGTGGAGTTGCGCTCCTGTGGCGTGGACTCCTTCATGATTGACGCCAGCGGCGACCTGCTTCACCGCGGGCCTGATCCGGTGACCGTGGCATTGGAGCACCCGTACGATCCGGCGAGGGCCATCGGCACCGTGCCGCTGGCAGGCAGTGCTTTGTGCGCGTCAGCCTCAAACCGCCGGGCATGGGGCGACGGCCTGCACCATGTGCTCGATGGCACCACCGGACTGCCCGTCAGCACCACGGTAGCCACGTGGACCATGGCGGAAAGCACCATGGTTGCCGACGCTCTGGCCACCGCCCTGTTCTTTGTCCCCGGCAGCGATCTGGAACAGACTTTCGATTTTTCCTGGCTGACGGTTTTTTCTGATGGAAGTGCTGCCTACTCGGCCGGATTTGAAGGGACACTGTTCTCATGAGCCCCGTTGACGCCCCCAAGGCAACCGCCGTATTCAGCGCTGGCCGGCTGGACACCTTGTTGGGTAAGTACACGATGTACCGGCTGATCCTGCTGGTGCTGGGAGCCCTTGCCGCCTACAGCCTACTGCTCAACGCCCTTGGCTGGCTGACGTTCGGCATCGCGCAGATGCTCGTTCACCTGGCGCTGTGTCTTGGCCTGACCTATGTGTCCAACCGCGGGCTGGCTGCCCTTTTCCACGTCCGCCCGCATTCCGAGTCCTCGTTGATCACCGGCCTGCTGCTGTATTTCCTGTTTTGGCCCTCCTTTATGCCCCTAGATATGGCAGGGGTGGCCCTGGCCTGCGTGCTGGCCTCCGCCTCCAAATACGCCCTGGCCTGGCGTGGCCGGCACATCTTCAATCCTGCCGCCGCCGGAGCGTTTGTGACCGGACTGACCGGGCTGAACATCGCGACGTGGTGGGCGGCAACCCCCGCCATGCTCTGGCTGCTGGTTCCGGGCATCCTCTTGGTGCTCTACCGGACACGTAAGTTGCTTATGGCGGCCGTGTTCCTTGTGGTTGCCGCGGCGATTGTGAGCGCTGAGCTGCTGCAGGCCGGGCTCACCCTGGGCAGTGCACTCTGGCAGGCCCTTGCCCAACGGCCGCTGCTGTTTTTCGTCGGCTTTATGCTGACGGAGCCTCTCACCCTGGCGCCACGCCGCTGGCAGCAGCTCGCGCTCGCCGCTGTGGTTGGGGTGGTTTTTGCGGTGCCGTACAACTTCGGCTTCATCGCCAACTCACCGGAGCTGGCTCTGCTGATCGGCAATCTGCTGGCGTTCCTTGTGGGCCAGCGCGGCGGGGTCAGGCTCCGGTTCGCTGGTTCCCGTCCCCTGACTCCCAGCACTACAGAGTTCGTTTTTGAGCCGTCCCGGCCCGTCCGGTTCGTGCCGGGACAGTACATGGAACTGGATCTGCCGCACGCCAAGTCAGACGGTAAAGGCCGACGCCGGGTGTTCAGCTTGACCGGTGCCCCCGGTTCCGGGACGGTGAAGTTCGGCGTCCGGACGGCGGAGCCCCTGTCCGCGGCGAAGAAAGTCCTGCTGGACCTGAAGCCTGGTGATGAGGTGGCGGCCACGTCCGTGGGCGGAGATTTTGTCCTGCCCCGCGATCCCCGGACCCCCGTCCTCCTGATCGCCGCGGGCATCGGCATCACGCCTTATCTTGCCCATCTGACTTCCGGCGCCGCGCAGGACCGGGACGTGGTGGTGCTGCTACTGGCGCGCAATCCTGCCGAAATTGCCTACGCGGCCGAGCTGCAGGCGTCCGGGGCGCGCATCCTGGCACGCCTCGCGGACGGTTCCGTCCCGCCGCCGTTCATCACCGATGCCGGGACACCGGAGCCGGGCACGGCTGGCGCCCGGCTGGACGGAGATTCCCTAAAGGTCCTCGTGCCGGACATTGCCAACCGCGCCGTCTACGTGTCCGGGTCACCAGCGAGCGTCGCTTCGCTGCGCAGTGCAGCCCGGAAGGCGGGCGCGCGGCGCGTTCACGCGGACTCTTTTTCGGGCTACTGAAGCGAGCCGTTTTTCCTTGCAGGCACCTTCCTGCTAAGCTCTAGGACGTCCCGCTGGCAACGGCAGGATCCCTGAATTGCCCTCGTAGCTCAGGGGATAGAGCGTCTGCCTCCGGAGCAGAAGGTCGTTGGTTCGATTCCAATCGAGGGCACAGATGAAACCCCCGCCACTTGCAAAAGTGGCGGGGGTTTTCTGCGTTTATCCGCCGGGCGCGCGCGGATACTTCAGGCCTTACCGCCCCGCGCGATCGGACAGTTCAAGCCATACGAAGCTGCTCAACCAAACTGGCGCGTGCAGACACCCGCCGCGTGTATAAGGCGGGGCGTCCGTGGCACGCCGACTTGTCAGGCCCTGCGTCTGACGCTGGGCCTCAATACGCGGCCCGCGCTAAGGCGGCGTGGTGCTCGATGCCCCCGACGTCTGCGGCGCTGGCCAGTGGGGTGGTTCCCAGTCGGGGTGTTCGCTGGTGTAGTGGCGTCCGGTGGGTGATATCCAGCCGGGTGGTTCGTTCTTGGTGGCGGTGGTGGGTTTCCAGCCGGTGGTGTGTCTGAGTCTGTGGTGTTTGTGGCAGGGCTGGCCGAGGTTGCTGATTCCGGTGGTGCCGCCGTGGGCCCAGGCGAGGAGGTGGTCGGCTTCGTTGTCCAGGGAATGGTTGCTGCAGCCCGGAAACGGGCATTTCCCGTCCCGCAGCCGGAGCCATTGGCGCTGGGCTTTGGTGAGCCGGTAGCTGCTCCGCCCGATCTCCAGCGGAGCCCCATCACGCGGATCGATCAGGACGCGGTGGAACGATTCGGCGCCGTCGGCGACGAGCTGCCGGGCCATGGAGGGCGGGATGGGCCCGTATCCGTCCAGCGTGGCTGGTTCATCGGTCAGGCCCAGCAGTGCGAACACCGGCACGGTCACGAGGACTTGGGCCCGCGGTGACGGAACACCGTCGGCGATTGCCAGTCCCGTTTCGCCGATGCCGCCCGTTTCGCCCCTACCGCCTGTCACCCCGTCCAGGCCCGTCATGCCAGAGGTTCCGGCACCGGCGCTGCTGTTGGTCAGGAGCCAGGTGGCAACGGTGTCCGCCCGGAGCTGGCTGAGGGTCCGGTCCTCGTCCGGTCCTTGGAGTGCGCGGGCTGCGGTGGTTGTCCGGTTCCAGACCCCCGCCGCCTGGTCGGCGGGGAGGTAGGCCGAGAGCCAGGCCATGCCGTCGCGGTCCGGGGCATACTCCACCCGCCGATCCTGGACACCACGTGCATGGCGTTTTTCGATACTGACCGGGTGGTGGCGTTCCCGCCAGGTCCGGGCCTTGTGCCGGAACCGGCCGGGGATGAGCTCACCCGCCGGGCCACGTGCCGGATTCACGACCTCGGGGTCCAGGAAATGTGCTTCCAGCGCCTGCGCCCCGGCGGGGTCCAGGTTGGTGGTTTCGTCGACCATGATCCTGGCGTGCTGCCAGGAAATGGTTCCGGCCTGCAGTGCGGACAGCGTCAGCGGCAGAGTCGTGGTCAGGGAGTGGGCTTCGGCGAGCAGGGCGCCTGCGGAGCGTTCGCTGACGGTCATGGCGCAGGCGACCACGGCGACCACGGCCATCTCCTGACCCCTGTGGTCCTGCGGGGACTCAGCCGGGCCCGCCAGGGCCTCGGCAGCGGCGCTGTAACCGGCAGCCAGCCAGACTTTCAGGGCGGCACTTTTCGCGTCCAACCGTGAGATCGCAGCCAGCCCGTCCAGGAATCCATCCGCCGCCCGCCGCAGCGGATCAGCCCCGGAACCCTTGCAGTCTGCCCCGCCACGGAGCCGCGCAGCGAGCTCAGCGAAGGACGCTGAAAGGGCCTCCGCCGTCGCCACAGCTGCTCTGCTATCCATACTCAAATCATCCCGTGAGGGTCTGACAATAACGGCGAGGATGAATGGCCATGTGCATAACCCTGTGAGCAAGACCTCAAGGCCGACGTACGGACCTCCAGAATTGGGGGCCCCGGAGGGGCCCCGGAGGGGCCCCGGCTGTCCCTTCACGCCATGAAGCAGAGCCCCGGCTGTCCCATCGCGCTGGATTGAGTGCGCCTTCAACAGATTGCCGGTGGCCCCTCGTAGGCTGATTCAACGAACTCGAGGGGGTAGGCCATGCACGTTCCAGCCACATTCTGTTCCATCATTCCGCCGTATTTGCTGCGGCGGCTGGCTCGCTTGGACGAACCGCAGTTTTCCGCGGCTGCGCGGGCGGCCAAGGAAGCGCTGAGCCACGTTCGGTCCGTCCTGTCGGCCCGTACCCTGCCGGTCCCGGCGGCTCCCCCGGGACTGCGGCAGGTCCGCCCTGGCCCGCCCAACAGGAGCGTCTACGATGCCGGCGGTTCCGAGAATCTTCCGGGAAAGCTGGTGCGCAAGGAAGGCGAACCGGCTTTCGGCGATCAGTCTGCTGATGAGGCCTACGACGGCCTTGGGCACACGCACCGCCTGTTTGCCGACATTTTCGGCCGTAACTCCATCGACGGCCAAGGCTTGCCGCTCGATGCCACAGTGCACTTTGGCAGGCTCTACGACAACGCTTTCTGGGACGGCCGGCAGATGGTCTTCGGCGATGGGGACGGAGAAGTTTTCGAGCGTTTCACGCGGTCGCTGAGCGTCATCGGGCACGAACTTACGCACGGCGTCACCCAGTACTCGGCGGGGCTGGCTTACCGCAACCAGGCAGGTGCCCTTAACGAATCCATGTCCGATATTTTCGGCGCGCTCGTGGAACAGTACCTGAACAGCCAGTCCGTGACCGATGCCAGCTGGCTCATCGGTGAGGGACTCTTTACACCTCAGGTTGAGGGATCGGCTCTCCGCTCGCTGAAGGCCCCAGGCACAGCGTACGACGACGACGTGCTGGGTAAGGATCCGCAGCCAGATTCGATGGACTCGTACGTGCGGACGAGCGCCGACAACGGCGGCGTCCACATCAACTCCGGCATCCCAAACCGGGCCTTCTACCTCACGGCGCAGTCACTTGGCGGCAATGCCTGGGAGGCACCGGGGCGGATCTGGTACGACGTATTGACCGGCGGCTCGCTGCCCGCCACCGCCACTTTCCGCGTATTTGCCAAAGCGACGGCGGCATCCGCCGTGGACCTGTTCGGCACCGATTCGCCGGAGCATGACGCCGTGCGGCAGGCGTGGGAAACTGTGAAGGTCAAGCTTTAGTTGAACGCCTGCCCGCCGGGAGCCGGCGGCCAGGCCGCAGGAAAGCCCAGGACCGAGGCCATGAAGATCAGTGTGGAGCGCAGCGGCGGCATCGCAGCCCTGACCCGCGTATGGACAGTGCACGCCCAGACCGCGAGCGCCAAAAGCCAGTGGCAACCAATTGTGGAAGCCTGCCCTTGGGACGCCGTGCCCAAGACCCTCCGGGCCGCGGCCGCAGAGGTGCAAGGCAACGAGCCAGACCGATTCATCTATTCGATCCGGGCCGGCCAGCGCCGGGCGGCGCTACCGGAGCAGGCTGTCACAGGACCATGGCGCGTGCTGGTGGACACCACCCGGGCGGCTTCCGAGGACGGCCCCGGGTTGCGGGACATGGCTGCACCGCAAGGACCTGCCCCGTCTTGATTCGCCCGCAAGGGCATAGCTGCGTCGCCGGTCAGCCTGCCGTTACGAGTTGCCCCCGGAACGCCCGACGGTAGGACTGTGGGCTGGTGTCCAGCACCTTGGAAAAATGATGCCGGAGCAAGACTGGATGGCCAAAGCCCGATTCCCGGGCAACTTCGTCGATGTTCAGGTCAGTGGATTCCAGCAGTTCCTGCGCCCGGAGGACCCGCTGCGAGTTCAGCCAGGCAGCAGGTGTGGCCCCGGTTTCGGACCGGAAACGGCGGGCAAACGTCCTGGCTGACATGTGCACGCGTGCCGCCAACTCAACAACAGTGTGCTCCTGCTCCAGGTTCTGCACCATCCAGCGCAGCAGCTCTTCCATCGGCGCGGATCCACAAGCAGGCATGGGCCGGTCGATGAACTGGGCCTGGCCGCCGTCGCGGTGCGGCGGCACCACCATGTCCCGCGCAATGGCAGCGGCCACGTTGGCGCCCAGCTCAACGCGCACCAGATGGAGGCAGGCATCGATTCCCGCCGCGGTACCGGCACTGGTGATCAGGTTCCCGTCCTGCACGTAGAGCACGTTTTCATCGACCTGCACTTCCGGATACCGGCTTGCGAGCTCATGGGAATAGTGCCAGTGCGTTGTGCATCGCCGCCCGTTCAAGAGACCGGCGCGTGCCAGGGCGAAGGCTCCGGAACAGATGGACATCACCCAGGCTCCCCGGGCGTGCGCGGCGCGCAGTGCCTCCAACACCGATTCCGGTACGTCCTCGTTCCGGCCGAACGGCGTCATGATCACGAGGTCCGCGTCTTCAGTAGCGTCCAATCCCACCGAAACATTCATGGAGAGTCCGGATTTCATCCGGACTTCACCGGGCACCGGCGTGCAGACACGGAAGTCGAAGGCGGGGACGTTGCTGCCGCGACCCGATCTGTCGATGCCAAACACCTCGCACGCCGTGGCGAACTCGAAGATCGAAAAGTTGGGAACCACTATGACTGCCACTGATTTCAGCATGCATCCATTATGGCAGAAATTAGATCTTTTTGGGCATTTCTGCCACTGTTTCCTGAGCATGCATCGGAGCAGCATTGAGTCATGGAAATCCTCGGAATTGCCCTAGTGGTCCTGCTTCTCGTTGTTCTCGCCGCCACCGTCTCAGCGCTCTTGCGTGATGGCCGCGGCCATACCCCGCCCGTCACCTCCGACCAGGCCTGGTCCGCCCTGGACCTGCCAAGCACCAACTACACACTGCGCATTTTCTAACCCGCACGTATGCCTCAAGCCGCCATTATTAACCCATCAGTATTAACTCGGAAGGACCCGGCTCATAAGAGCCGGGTCCTTCCCTCATGTGCTCGTCTGCGTGGGTTCCGGGAGTGCGGGGCCAGGCGGGGCCGGCAGCGGACTGCCGGCGGCAAGAGCGGGAAACACGCGCCGCCCCAGTAGACTGGCTGCAGCCATGACATTTCATATCTCGTACCCTGCTGAGCTGCCCGTTTCCGAGCGCCGCGAGGACCTGATGGCTGCCATTGCAGCGAACCAGGTGACCATCATCGCCGGCGAGACCGGCTCCGGCAAGACCACCCAGATCCCCAAAATGTGCCTCGAGCTGGGACTTGGGGACAACGGCCTGATCGGGCACACCCAGCCACGGCGGCTCGCTGCCCGCACCGTCGCTGAGCGCATCGCCGAGGAACTCGGTGTGGAGATCGGCCAGGAAGTCGGCTTCCAGGTGCGGTTTACCGGCGAAGTCAGCCGCGCCACCAAGGTCAAGCTCATGACGGACGGCATCCTGCTCGCAGAGATCCAGCGTGACAAGCTGCTGCGCAAATACAACGCCATCATCATTGACGAAGCGCACGAGCGCAGCCTCAACATCGACTTCATCCTGGGCTACCTCAAGCGCATCCTGCCGCAGCGGCCGGACCTGAAAATCATCATTACCTCGGCCACGATCGATCCGCAGCGTTTCGCCAAGCACTTCGGGTCCGACGACGAGCCCTCCCCCATCATCGAGGTGTCCGGGCGCACGTTCCCGGTGGAGATCCGCTACCGGCCGCTGTCCCAGCCAGCTGGCGGACCCGCCGATGGCGAAGATGCAGACGCCTCCGACGACGAACTGGAAGAGGACCGCGATCCCCTGGACGCTGTCTGCGACGCCGTCGACGAGCTCGCGACCGAAGCCCCGGGCGACATCCTCATATTCTTCTCCGGCGAGCGCGAGATCCGCGACGCGGCAGAGGCACTGAACGCCAGGATCCAGTCCAACCGGCGCCTGGCAGGAACCGAGGTGCTCCCGCTGTTCGCCCGCCTGAGCCTGCAAGAACAGCACAAGGTGTTCCACCCCGGCCGAAACCGCCGGATTGTGCTGGCCACCAACGTGGCCGAGACGTCCCTGACGGTCCCGGGCATCAAGTACGTTATCGACACCGGCACCGCCCGCATCTCCCGTTACTCGCACCGCACCAAGGTCCAGCGGCTGCCCATCGAGCGTGTGTCGCAGGCTTCGGCGAACCAGCGCTCCGGCCGGTGCGGCCGTGTGTCGGATGGCATTGCCATCCGGCTTTATTCGGAAGAGGACTTCGAGTCCCGGCCACTGTTCACCGATCCGGAAATCCTGCGCACCAACCTGGCGGCAGTTATCCTGCAGATGACCGCCATGGGTGTGGCCCGTGGGCCCAAGGACGTGGAGAACTTCCCGTTTGTCGAGCCGCCGGACTCGCGGGCAATCAACGACGGCGTGACGCTCCTGCGCGAGCTCGGCGCCTTGAATGCCGTTAGACCAGGTGACGCCAAGAGCGGTGGGCTGACCGCCGTCGGACAGCAGCTTGCCCAGCTGCCGGTGGATCCCCGCCTCGGCCGGATGATTGTGGAGGCAGGCAAGCGCGGCTGCGTCCGCGAAGTGATGATCCTGGCCGCGGCACTGACCATCCAGGACCCGCGCGAGCGTCCAACGGACAAGCAGCAGCTCGCCGCCGAGAAGCATGCCCGCTTCCGCGACGAAAACTCGGACTTCACCGGCTTCCTGAACCTGTGGAACTACCTGCAGGAAAAACAGCAGGAACTCTCTTCCACCCAGTTCCGTCGCCTGTGCCGGACCGAGTTCATCAACTACCTGCGGGTCAGGGAATGGCAGGATCTCTTCGCTCAGCTCCGCCAGATGGCCCGCCCGCTGGGGATCAGCCTGGACAACAAGCGCCTGGCCGATCCCGTGGGCAACCACGAGGGCATCCACATGAGCCTGCTGTCCGGCCTCCTCAGCCACATCGGCATCCTGGACGAGCGCAAGCGCGAATACGCGGGCGCCCGCGGCAGCCGCTTCGCCATTTTCCCGGGCTCGTCGCTCTTCAAGAAGTCCCCCACATTTGTGATGGCTGCCGAGCTCGTGGAGACGAGCCGCCTCTGGGCCAGGGTCGCAGCAAAGTTCGATCCCGTCTGGGCTGAACAGGTGGCGCCGGACCTCGTCAAGCGCAGCTACAGCGAACCGCACTGGTCCACGAAAATGGGCGCGGTCATGGCGTACGAGAAGGTCACCCTGTACGGGGTGCCCATCATCCCGCAGCGCCGGGTCAACTACAGCCGCGTGGATCCCGTGCTGGCCCGCGAGCTGTTCATCCGGCACGCCCTGGTGGAAGGCGACTGGAAAACGCACCACAAGTTCTTCCACCGCAACCGTGCCCTCCTCCTTGAGGTCGAGGAACTCGAGGCCAGGATGCGCCGCCGCGACCTACTGGTGGACGACGAAACGCTGTTTGAGTTCTACGACGCCAGGATCGGGCCCGACGTTGTGTCCGAACGGCACTTCGACAAATGGTGGAAGGAGGCCCGGCAGCAGAGTCCGGACCTCCTGGACTATGACAAGTCACTGCTGCTCAACAACGACGCCGATGACCTGGACGAAGCCGCTTACCCGAAAACCCTGCTCCACAAGGGCTTCGAGCTGCCGCTCAGCTATGAATTCCACCCGGTGGCGCCCGGGTCACCGCCCAACCCGTCCGACGGCGTCACAGCCGAAGTCCCGGTGCTATTCCTGAACCAGCTCGATGATGCCGCCTTCCGCTGGCTGATCCCCGGCCAGCGAGCGGAACTCGTGGCTGCCCTGATCAAGTCACTCCCCAAGCAGGTCCGCAAGAACTTTGTCCCCGCCCCGGATGTGGCCCGGCAAGCCGTTGCTGCCCTGGAATCGGACTTTGATCCGGCGCACGATGAGCTGGAAGCTTCACTGGAACTGGCCCTGCGCCGGATCCGCGGCCACGTCATCCCGCCCGGTTCCTGGAACTGGGGCGCTGTGCCGTCCCACCTGCGGGTGAGCTTCAAGGTTGTCGATACCCAAGGCAAGGCGCTGGACGAGGGCAAGGACCTTGCGGCCCTGCAGGAACGCCTGGCCCCGGCAACACGCCGTGCCATTGCGGAATCCCTGGGGGCGACACCCGGAACCACCGCGCCGCAGTCCCGTGGAAATTCGAAGTCAGCCGGAAAGTCCGGCGGAAACGTAACCGCGTCATCGGCAGGCGGAACTTCGGCCGGCAGCAGCACGGGCTTCCAGGAACAGGCCGGCCTGACCGAGTGGGCCTTCGGCACGGTGCAGCGGCAGGTCAGCAACACCGTGAAGGGCCACACGGTTACCGGCTATCCGGCGTTGGTGGATGAGGGAACGTCCGTGGCGCTGCGCGTCTTCCAGACCTCCTCGGAGCAGCTCGAGGCCATGCGCGGTGGTGTGATCCGGCTGCTCGCCCTCAGGGTACCGGCCCCGGACCGTTACGTCCTGGAGCATCTCAACAACACCGAAAAGCTGACGTTCAGCCAGAATCCGCACGGTTCGGTGTCAGCCCTCATTGCCGATTGCGCCCTGGCTGCCGTGGACAAACTGACCCCGGCGGAACTCCCTTGGGACCGGGCGTCTTTCGACGCCCTCTACGAGCAGGTCCGCGCGGAACTCATCGATACGGTCTTCAGTGTGACGGCCGTGGTGGAGCGTGTCCTGGCCAGCACCCGGCGCATTGAGAAACAGCTGAAGGGCACCACCAGCCTGGCCCTTATCAGCGCCCTGAACGATGTCAGGAGCCAGCTTGAGCAGCTCGTGTTCCCGGGATTTGTGGCCCGCACAGGCTACAAGCAGCTGAGCCAGCTCCCCCGCTACCTTGCCGCCATCGAGAAACGCCTCGAAAAGCTCCCTGGCAACGTCCAGCGGGATGGGCTGAGCATGGCCGCGGTCCAGCGGCTGGAGGACGATTACGACGACGCCGTGTCGGCCCTGCTCCCCGGCCGCCGGGTGGGTGCCGAACTGATCCAAGTCCGCTGGATGATCGAAGAACTGCGGGTGAGCCTCTTCGCCGTCGAACTCGGAACGGCCTATTCGGTCTCCGAAAAACGGATCAGGGCTGTCCTGAACAAGGCGCTCGCGCCAGCGTAGGCCGCAGGAAAGACCTGTACGGGCCACACCGGCGCGAGCGTCAGGCTCAGCTTGCGGGAACGAACTCCGCGTAGCCGGCGGCCCGGAGGCCGGCGCGCAGCTTTTCGGCGTTCGCGTCCAGCACCGCAGGATCCGGGTTCTGGTCGGCCGAGGCGAAATCGAAATCAGCCATGGTCCTGGACGGCCACACGTGGACGTGCAGGTGGTTGATCTCGTACCCGGCCACAATCAGCCCCGCCCGCTCGGCGGGGAAGATATCCAGCTGCACGGCACCGATCCGCCGGGCCACCTCCATCACCTTCGCGAGGGTTTCCGGGGACGCATCGGTCCAGCGGTCCACCTCCTCGGTGGGGACCACCAGCGTGTGCCCGTCTGCCAGGGGTCCCGTGGTCAGGAAGGCCGCAACGTCAGCCTCCCGCCAGACGAATCGTCCGGGGATCTCGCCATTGATGATTTTGGTGAACAGGGTGCTCATACGTCTGCCTTCCCGGCCGGCGCCGGCAGGGTGCTGGCGTCCAGCACAAACCGGTATTTGACGTCGCCTGCCACCATACGGTCATAGGCCTCATTCAGCTGGTCGGCGTGCACCACTTCGATATCCGCCACCACTCCATGCTCGGCGCAGAAATCGAGCATCTCCTGCGTTTCGGCAATGCCGCCGATCAGCGAGCCAGCGTACGCGATCCGCCGCCTGATCAGGGCTCCCGGGTTCACCGGAGGCATGGCGTCGGAGGGCAAGCCCAGCTGGAACAGCGCACCGTCCACGCGCAGGGTGCGGAAGAACGGATTCAAATCGTGCGGCGCGGCCACAGTGTCAATGATGAGGTCGATGCTGCGGTCCGCAGCAGCCATGGCGTCCTCGTCCCGGGACAGGATCACTTCGTCGGCTCCGAGTTCCAGCGCGGCCGGCACCTTGCCTTCGGAAGTGGTGAAGACCACTACCCGCGCCCCCATGGCCTTAGCGAGCTTCACGGCCATATGTCCGAGGCCGCCGAGACCCACCACGCCCACAACGTCACCCTCCTCTACGTCAAAGTGCCGCAAGGGAGAGAACGTGGTGACACCCGCGCAGAGCAAAGGGGCGACGGCGGCCGGGTCCAGGTTTCCGGGCACCCGGACCACATAGCGCCGGTCCACCACCACGGCGGACGAGTAGCCGCCCTGGGTGATGGCATCGCCGTTGCGTGGGTCCTTGGCGCCGTAGGTCCCGATCATCCCGTTTTCGCAGTACTGTTCCAGGCCGTCCAGGCAGCTCTCACACTCACGGCAGGAATCAACCATGCACCCGACGCCTACGCGCTCCCCCGGGGCGAAGTCAGTCACTGCCGAGCCGACCCGGCTGACAGTTCCGACGATCTCGTGGCCGGGGACCAGCGGATATTTCTGGCTGCCCCATTCGCCGCGGGTGGCGTGCACGTCCGAGTGGCACAGGCCGCAGAATTCGATGGCAATCTCGACGTCGTCGGCTTTCGGGGCTCGCCGGGCAATCGTCAGGGGTGCCAGGCCGCTGTCAGGGGAAACCGCGCCATAGGCGGCGGCCAGCAGGCCGGTGCCCGGATCCACAGCAGGATCGGCAACAGCATCATTCGGCAATACGGGGCGGGCAAGGGGCGGCGGTACGGGGCGTCCTGGGGTCATTCTTCGACGCTACCCCCGCGGGCCGCCGCATGGCCACTCGGGCCTATTCCCGTGGCCACCGGCCGGGCCGGGTCGTTGGACCACTCCGAGAAGGATCCCGGATAGAGGGCGGCCTGGAAACCGGCGATTTCGAGGGCGGCCACCTCATGGGCGGCGGTCACGCCCGAGCCGCAGTACACGGCCACGGCGACGTCGTCGCGGACGCCGAGGTCCTCGAACCGGCGCCGCAGCTCGTCGGCCGGCAGAAAATGGCCGGCTTCGTCCACATTCTCCGTTGTTGGTGCGCTCCGGGCGCCCGGAATGTGGCCGGCGCGGGGGTCAACGGGTTCAAATTCGCCGCGGTACCTTTCGCCGGCCCTGGCATCCAGGAGGACGCCCGTTGCCGGCCAGTCCGCGGCTCTGGCGGCATCGATACTGGGCATCCTGCCTCCGGCAGGGGAAACGTCAAAGGAAACACGCCCGACCGCGGCGGCCACCGGTCCGGTGTCCAGCTGCAGTCCGGCGTCCCGCCAGGCTGCCAAACCGCCGTCGAGCAGGTATACGTCCTGGAATGCGGCGTTGCGCAGCATCCACCAGAGCCGGGCAGCAGCCATGTTGTTGCTGTTGTCATAGGCCACCACAACGTCGCCGTTGTTGATCCCCCATCGCCTGGCAGTTTCCTGGAATTCCGCGTCGGTGGGCAGCGGGTGCCTGCCGCGGGTGGGTGTAGCCGGCGTCGCAAGCTCGGTGGCGAGGTCCACAAAAACTGCGCCCGGGAGGTGGCCCCCAAGGTAGTGTTCCCGGCCGTGCGGGTCCCCTAGCGCCCATCGGACGTCCAGCAGGACGGTTCGCTGCCCGGCATCGAAACGCGCGACCAAAGCCTGGACAGTCATCAGTGGACCCATCGTTCTCCTTGGCAATTGTGCTAGTGGGATTCAGCAGTTGGTCCAACTCTAGCTGCGGCAGGACGCCTGGCAGGGCGAGCCAGGGGCGCCCTGTCGCCGCTAGAGTTGGTCCGGTGAAGAACGCGAGCGCGGACCGGGCCTGGGCTGACGAAGCCATGAGAAAAGTCAATGCGGAAAACAACAGGTCTGCCGATACCCATCTCTACTCGGTGCCGCTCCCGGAGCACTGGGGTGTCCAGCTGTACCTCAAGGACGAGTCCACGCACCGTTCGGGGAGCCTCAAGCACCGGCTGGCCCGCTCGCTGTTCCTCTTCGGCCTGGTCAACGGCTGGATACGCGAAGGCACCACCATCGTGGAGGCTTCCAGTGGCAGTACTGCGGTCTCGGAGGCATATTTCGCGGAGCTCCTGGGTTTGCCGTTCGTAGCGGTTATGACCCGCACAACTAGCCCGGAGAAAATTGCGCTGATCGAACAGTTCGGCGGTTCGTGCCTGCTGGTTGACCATGCCTCAGAGGTTTACGCCGTGGCGGCGGACGTCGCTGCCACGTCCAACGGCCACTACATGGACCAGTTCACCTATGCGGAGCGGGCAACGGACTGGCGCGGCAACAACAACATTGCCGAGTCCATCTTCGGGCAGCTGGCGCTGGAGGAACACCCCGTTCCCCGCTGGATCGTGGTGGGCGCGGGGACCGGCGGTACCAGCGCGACCATCGGCCGCTACCTGCGCTACCGCGGCCACAACACCCGCCTTGCGGTGGTGGACCCGGAGAATTCCGCGTTTTACCCCAGCTGGGTGAATGGAACGGGCGGAACCAGCACCGGCCTGCCGTCACGGATCGAGGGCATTGGCCGCCCCAGGATGGAACCGAGCTTTGTGCCCGCCGTTATCGACCACATGATCCAGGTCCCCGATGCCGCCTCCGTCGCGGCCATGCGGCACCTGCGCACGGTCGCTGACCTGCATGCCGGACCGTCCACCGGCACGAATCTTTGGGGTGTCTGGCAACTCGTGGCGGAAATGGTCGCCGAGGGACAGCGCGGCAGCATTGTGTCGTTGATGTGCGACGCCGGCGACCGCTATGCCGGCAACTACTACAATCCGGCGTGGCTGTCAAGCCAAGGCCTGGACCCCGAGCCGCATGAGCAGGTCATCCGCCGGTTTTTCGAGACCGGCGTCTGGAACGCGTAGCTGATCAGACCTCCACCGATTCCCGCGGGGCAAGGCGGGTGTATTCGGTGCCGTATTTCCGGCCCAACCGGGCAACATGGGATTCTGCCACCTTCAGGCCCGTTTCGTTGAGCAGTCCGTCGTGGATCTGGAACGCGCGCGGGGCCCGGACAGCGATGACAAAATCCACCACCTCGCTGACCTTGCTCCACGGCGCGTGGAGCGGAACCAGCAGCGTCTGCACGCTCAGGCCGTCGGGGACGATGAACGAGTCCCCCGGATGGTACACGTTGCCGTCCACCAGGTAGCCGATGTTGGCCACGATGGGCACCTGCGGGTGGATCAGTGCATGTTGTCCGCCGAAGCTGCGGACGTTGAACCCGGCAGCGTCAAAAGTTGAGCCGGGTTCAACCGTGTGGATCTGGGCTGCCGCGTGCGGTGCTTCCTCCCGCAGGTGCGCGGCCACGCCGGCCGGCGCGAAGACCGCCATACTGTCCGAACTGCGCAGCGCATTGACCATGGCCGGCACATCCACGTGGTCGCCGTGCTCGTGGGTGATGAGCACCGCCTGCGCCCCGTCCAGCGCTTCCTCTGTTTCGGAGAATGTTCCCGGATCCAGCACCAGCACCCGGCCGTCCTGCTCAAGCCGGACGCACGCGTGGGTGTATTTTGTCAGCTTCATAGCGCCAGCCTAGGGGCCGGGCCCAAGCCTGTCCAAGGCACGTCTTGCGGCGCGCTCCCGGCTGGTAATCTGGATGATTGCCACCGTCCCTTAGGGAAGCGAGTACCTCCATGCCGTTCGGCACCAAAGCTGACGCGACGCCGTCGAACGCGGCACGCGGCGCAGGCACCGGCAGTGCGCCCGGCAAGGAGCAGCGCGTCACCAAACAGCGTGTGGCCGTCAGCGCTGCCCTGGACGAGCTGGACGACTTCGTCAGCACGCAGGAGCTCTACCGCATCCTGCAGAACAAGGGAGTCTCAGTGTCGTTGGCGACGGCGTACCGGATCCTGCAGTCCCTCGCCGACGACGGCCTCGTGGATGTGCTGCGCAACGGTGAGGGCGAAGCCGTCTACCGGCGCTGCGCCGTTACCGGGCATCACCATCATCTGCTGTGCCGCAACTGCGGGAAGGCCGTGGAAGTTGAGGCTCCGGCGGTGGAAACCTGGGCGGCCCGGATCGCCACGGAACACGGCTACACCGAGGTGGCTCACACCGTGGAGATCTTCGGCCTATGCCCGGACTGCACAGCCCTTAGGGCCGCCGGAAAGCTCTGACAGCCTGCGCCGCCGCAACCTGGCGCATCCCGCTTGACGGGGTCAGTTTGACCGTGTCAGCGGGCATGCACCAGCCGGCCGTTGATGCCCTTCTTGGCCCGGACACTGCCCACGACGCGGCACACCACGTAGATCAGGAATGACAGCGTGGTGACATAGGGGCTGATGGGAATCCGCCCGCCCAGGGCCAGCAGGATTCCGCCCACCGTGGCCGTGACGGCAAAAACAACGCTGAGCGCCACCACCGCCACCGGAGCCGACGTCACACGCAGCGCCGCCGCTGCCGGAGTGATCAGCAATGCGAGCACCAGGAGCGCCCCCACCACCTGGATGGACAGCGCCACGCTGACTCCCAGCAGCACCATAAAAATCAGCGCGAGCGTCCGCACGGGCACCCCGCGGGCTTCGGCCAGCTCCGGATCAACGCTGGCAAAGTTCAGCGGACGCCAGATGGCTGCCAGGGCTGCGATGACAAGCACGGCCGCGCCGGCGAGGACCTGGAGCTGGACGGTGTCCACGGAGACGATCTGCCCCGTGAGCAGCCCGAATTTGTTCGCGGCACGGCCTTCGTAGAGGGACAGGAACAGGATGCCGAGCCCTAGTCCGAAAGGCATGATCACACCGATGATGGAGTTTTTGTCCCGGGCGCGGACCCCCATCAGACCCAGGAGCAGCGCCGCCGCCACCGAGCCGATCAGCGAACCGAACACGATGTCCGCGCCGATCAGGAGGGCAAACGCCGCGCCGGCGAAAGAAAGCTCTGAGATGCCGTGGACGGCGAAGGCCAGGTCCCGCTTCATCACGAAAGTACCCACCAGCCCGCCGAGCAGGCCCAGCACGGCCCCGGCCCAGATGGAGTTCTGGACCAGCGCCAGCAGCTCGCCGTAGTTCTCGAAGCTGAAGATCGCCCCGATGATGCTGTCCGCATCCATCAGGCCACCTCCCCCACCGTTGCGTGGACATCGGCATGGTGGTGGTGTGTGGTTGCGTCGGGCAGGCCGACGACGACGATGCGCCCGTTCGCGTGGATGACCTCCACGTGGCTGCCATAGAGCTCGGACAGGACCTCGGTGGTCATGACTTCGTCAGGGGTACCCACCCTGAAGCGCCCGCCGGCCAGGTAAAGCACACGGTCAACGTAATCGATGATGGGGTTGATTTCGTGGGTGACAAACACCACCGCGCTGTTCTGGGCGTGGCACTGCTTGTTGATCAGGGCGCTGACGGCCTGCTGGTGGTGCAGGTCCAGGGAGAGCAGCGGTTCGTCGCAGAGGAGGACCTTGGGGTCCGTGGCCAGCGCCTGGGCCACCCGGAGGCGCTGCTGCTCGCCGCCGGATAGCTGGCCCACCGGCACTTTGGCGTAGTCACTGGCGCCCACCAGTTCCAGCAGCTCATCGATCCTGCGGTTTGCCCGGGACATACCCAGCCGCAGCCCCCAGCGGTGGCCGTCCACGCCGAGCCCCACCAGGTCCCGGGCACGCATCGGGGTGTCCGGCGCAAAGGATTTCTGTTGTGGGATGTAGCCGATCAGGTTGCTGCCCCGCTCCACGGGGCGGTCCCCCAGCGTGGCATGGCCGGATTGCAGTACCTGAAGGCCCAGAAGAACCTTGAGGAAACTGGTCTTTCCGCTGCCATTGGGGCCAAGGACGGCGAAAAACTCACCGGGCCTGATATCCAGGTCGAGATCCTCCCAGAGCAAGCGCTTGCCGAACTGCAGGGACGCCCCGCGGAGGCTGACCACCGGTTTCAACTATTCTTCTCCAAAACTTTGCTGACGTTGTCAACATTGTCCGTCATCCACTGCAGGTACGTCTTGCTTTCGGGCAGTGTTTCGCTGAAGTCAATGACGGGAACGCCGGCTGCTTCGGCTGCCTTTTTCAGCGCCTGCGTCTGGGGTCCCTCGGTCTGCTCGTTGTAGGCGAGGAACCTGATGTCCTTGGACCCGGCCAGGTCCGTGGCGGCCTTCAGTACGGCTGGCGGAACGTCCGACCCTTCCTCGATCGCGGCGGTGTAGTCGGCCGGAGTCCTGTTCTCCAGCCCTGCCGCCTCGAGCAGGTACAGCGGGACGGGTTCGGTCACGGCCACGGCGGCCCCTGCTTCATGGGCCTTCAGTGCGGCGAGCTTGCCGGCAAGTCCGTCCACTCCCGCTTTGAAGGTTGCGGCGTTGGAAGTGAACAGGGCGGCGGAGCCCGGTTCCAGTTCACCCAGCTTGGCCGCCAGTGAATCAGCGAGCTTACTCATGGCGTCCAGGCTGTACCAGGCATGCTCGTTGAACTCCCCGTGCTCGTGGTCATGGCCGTCGGCTGACTCGCTCGCCGCCGACGTATCTGCGTGGTCTTCCTCCGGAGCCAAACCAGCCACCTCGACGGCGGTAACGATATTGCTGTGCGGGATGTTGCTGTCGTCGGCCATCTTATGGAGGAAGGCGTCGTAGCCGCCACCGTTCTCGATTACCAGTTCCGCTTTGGAGACCAGCAGCCGGTCCTGTGCGGTGGCCTCGTAGGAGTGCGGGTCCTGGCTGGTCTTGGTGATGATGGACGTGACGTTGACTTTGTCTCCGCCGATGATCGCGGCGATGTCCCCGTACACGTTAGTGGAGGCCACCACATCGACGACGCCGGCGGATGAGTCAGTGCCGGGCGTCGCCGACGACGCACCGCCGCCGGCGCCGCAGGCAGTGAGCAGCAGGCTCACGCCGGCGAGGGCTGCGAGGGACGTTCGGATGGCGGCGGGGTGGCGCACGGGAACCTCAGTTCAGTACAGGGGTGGACTTCTTGCGTCTCCAAAAAGCTTACCCCTAAATGTGAATGATTCCTATTTAGGATAGCCGCGCCGGGCCCTTGCGGACCCGGGCGCGCGCTCAGGCTCCGTTCGGCTCGCCCAGTCTCCTGATGCCGGTGGCCTGCGTGGCGTCCCGGATCTCTCCAACTAACTGCTCGATCACGTCCTCCAGGAAGAGGACGCCGCGGGTTTGCCCGTCCGCCCCTATCACGCGGGCCAGGTGTGAGCCCGTGCGCTGCATGACGGACATAGCCGTTTCAACTTCGTCGTCCAGCGCCAGGTTGGCCAGCGAGCGGATCCTGCTCTCGGCGATGGGGTGCTGGTAGTCCGAGTCGGGAATGGACAGCACATCCTTCACGTGGAGGTATCCGGACAGCATGCCGTCATCGTCCAGCATCGGGAACCGTGAGAACCCGGTCCGGCTGACTGCTTTCTCAAACTCCACCGGCGTGGTGGCCGCCTTCAGCATGACCAGATCGTCCAGCGGAACCATGATGTTCGAAGCCGTGTATTCGGAGAATTCCAGGGCGCCGGTGATCAGGCCCGCGTCATCGTCCACCAGCCCGTGACGGGTGGATTCCTGCACGATCGACTGGACTTCCTCGAGCGTGAAGGACGAGTTCACCTCATCCTTGGGCTCAATCCGCAGGAGCTTGAGGATGTGGTTGGCCGACCAGTTCAGCGCGGCGATGGCCGGGTTGACCAGCTTCGCGACAAACATCAGCGGCGGGGCAAGCAGCAAGGCAGCCTTGTCCGCCACCGATACCGAGATGTTCTTCGGCACCATCTCGCCGAACGTCACGTGGAGGAAGGTCACCACCATCAGGGCAATGGCGAACGCTGCCACGTCGGCAACTTCCACCGGCAGCCCAACAGCTTCCAGCGGAGCCGCCATCAGGTGGTGGATGGCCGGTTCGGCCACCTGCAGGATCAGCAGCGAGCACACAGTGATGCCCAACTGCGCACAGGCCAGCATCAAGGAGACGTTTTCCATGGCGCGCAACGTGGTCTGTGCCCGCTTGGAACCGGCTTCGGCGAGGGGCTCGATCTGGCTGCGCCTGGCAGACATCACGGCGAACTCGGCGCCGACAAAAAACGCGTTACCCAGCAGGAGGACAACCAGCCAGGCAATTCCGGCCCAGTCACTCATCGTTCGCTCCCGTCGTCCGGAGCGGGCTCCGCTTCGGGCGCGGCAGGATGGAAGGAGATCCGCTCGATCCTTCGGCCGTCCATCCTGGTTACGCTCAGGGTGCCGCCGCCGACGTCGACGGTGTCCCCCACTGCGGCGATCCGGCCCAGTTCACTCATGACGTACCCGCCCACGGTTTCGTAGGCGGCTTCGTCCGGAACGGTCAGCCCCGGAATCTGTTCGGAAAGCTCGTCGGGGCGCAGCAGCCCGGGGAAGTACCAGTCGCCGGAGGCGCTCTGGAGCAGTCCCGGGCGTACCTTGTCGTGCTCGTCGGACACTTCACCGACGATTTCCTCCACGAGGTCCTCAAGGGTGGCGATGCCTGCGGTTCCGCCGTATTCATCCAGGACAATCGCGAGTTGGAGGTTTCCCTCGCGCAGCTCGGCAAGGAGCGCATCGAGGTGGATGGTCTCCGGCACGCGGAGGACATCGGTCATGATGGCTCCGGCCTCCAGGTTGGCCCGCCGGTCCCACGGCACGGCAACTGCTTTCTTGACGTGGACCAGGCCCCTGATGTCGTCGGAGGACTCCCCGATGACGGGGAAGCGGGAGTACCCGGTGCGCCGGGCGGCGTCCAGGATGTCCGAGACAGGCTGGTCGGCGTCGATGGTCTCCATCCGGATCCGGGGCGTCATAACGTCGGCGGCCGTCCGGGCCGAGAAGTTCAGGGTCCGCGCCACAAAGTTGGCCGTCCCGGCGTCGAGCGTTCCCATGGCGGCGGAGCGCCGCACCAGGGAGGCGAGCTCGGCCGGTGTCCGGGCACCGGAAATCTCCTCTTTGGCCTCCAGGCCAAAGACGTTCAGTACCTTGTTTGAAAAGCCGTTGAGCACCACGATGGCGGGCTTGAAGATGGCTGTAAAGACCAACTGCGGCCGCGCCAATGCTCTGCCAACCTGGAAGGACAGCGCAATGGCCATGTTCTTGGGCACCAGTTCGCCAAGCAACATGGACAGCAGCGTGGCCAGCACCATGGCGATGACCAGGGAAACGGATGCCGCCGCCACTTCAGGAATCCCGACGGCGGCCAGTGGGCCCTCCAGCAGGCGGCCCACCGACGGTTCCATCACGTAACCGGTCAGGAGGGTAGTGAGGGTGATGCCGAGCTGACAGCTGGAAAGCTGGGTTGAGAGGGATTTCAGGCACTTGAGCAGCGGGACGGCACCGGTGTCGCCGTTATCGATGGCACGTTGGACCGTGGCCTGGTCAAGGGCAATCAGGGAAAATTCAACGGCGACGAAAAAGCCGGTGCCGGCGATCAGCAGGAGGCCTGCTGCGAGGAGCAACCACTCCATTCAGCATCCCGCCCGAAGGTCGGGAGCAATGGTGTGAGGCCGGGGGAAACGGACCGGCGGAGGATGATCGGCCGAGGCCGACGCTGTTTCCATAGGGGCTCCGACGCGATGGGCTGACGGAGAGTGATGGGCGCGTGTTCGGGGTTTGCCGGCTCTGTGGGTGGACTGCGCGGTGCTGTACTTCGTGCTCCGCTGACAGCCCCCAGGCCGGCACCTAGATTTACTGTCCATAAGAATTTCAGTCTACAGGAGCAGATTGCGCCTTTCGGATGGCCGTACGGAGCTTTCGGCGCACCCGCGCCATAACAGCTTCCCGACGCCACAATCCGTGATCTCCACGTCATTGCCATGATTTGGGTCACCGTTATTGGCAGTTAACACAGAATGCTCATTAGACTGGCAACGGTCCGGGTTCAGGACGCAGAGACTGGTTCGAATGTTGTGCTGCGGCACCGTGGCGGCCAGAGAGAAATCAAACTCATGGAAGAGGCGTATTTCAAGTGCCAGAGCAGCCTAGCCACCGTCTACCAGAGGAATTTGGCGGAAACGAGTGGCTCGTTGACGAACTGTACGAGCAGTATCAGAAAGACAAGAACACGGTGGATACCAAATGGTGGCCCCTTTTCGAGTCCTTCGATTCAGGCAGCGGTTCTTCTTCCAACGGAAGCACGGCGGTAGCCGTGGCCCACCCAGCAACCCGAGAAATGCCGGCTGTACCGCCGGCCCCTCCGGCTTCTGCAACTGCTGCACCGGCAACGTCGCCGGCCGCACAGCCCGCAGCGCCGGCCACCGCCCCCGCGGCGGCAAAGAAAGCTCCCGCTACGGTCGCCCGCGATGGCGCGAAGAAGACCGAGCCCGGAAGCGGGGCCCAGCCGATTCCGGCCCAGCTTCCCAAGAACGTCAAGACACCCACGGCCCCGGAAGAGGACGTGGTATCCGTTCTTCGCGGCCCGGCCAAGGCCATCGCCACCAACATGGTCACCAGCCTTGAGGTCCCCACGGCAACCAGCGTCCGGGCTATTCCGGCCAAGCTGCTGATCGATAACCGCGTGGTCATCAACTCCAACCTCGCCCGTGCACGCGGCGGCAAGGTCTCCTTCACGCACCTCATTGGCTACGCCGTGATCCGGGCACTGGCCCAGTTCCCTTCGATGAACGTCTACTACGACGAAATCGACGGCAAGCCCAGCGCTGTCCAGCCGGCCCACGTCAACTTCGGCATCGCCATTGACATGCCCAAGCCGGACGGCACCCGCCTGCTCATGGTGCCCAACATCAAGAAGGCGGAGACCCTCAACTTCTCCGAGTTCTGGCACACCTATGAAGACCTCATCAAGCGTGCCCGCGCCGGCAAGCTGACCGCTGATGACCACTCCGGCACCACAGTGTCCCTGACCAACCCCGGCGGCATCGGCACCGTTCACTCTGTGCCGCGACTGTCCAAGGGACAGGCTGCCATCATCGGCGTCGGCGCGCTGGACTACCCGGCCGAGTTCCAGGGTTCCAGCGAAAAGATCATTGCGCAGAACGCCATCAGCAAGGTCCTCACGCTGACGTCCACGTATGACCACCGCGTCATCCAGGGAGCCGGCAGCGGCGAATTCCTGAAGCTTGTGCACCAGCTGCTGCTCGGTGCCCAGAACTTCTACGACGAAATCTTCGAGTCCCTCCGGATCCCGTACGAGCCCGTGCGCTGGAGCCCGGACCTGCAGGTGGATCCTGCCGACGAGATCAACAAGGTCGCCCGGATCCAGCAGCTGATCCACTCGTACCGTGTGCGCGGCCACCTGATGGCGGACACCGATCCCCTGGAATACGTCCAGCGCAAGCACCCGGACCTGGACGTCCTCACCTATGGGCTGACCCTGTGGGACCTGGACCGGGAGTGGCCCACCGGCGGGTTCGGCGGCAAGCCGATGCTCAAGTTCCGCGACATCCTCGGGGTCCTCCGTGACGCCTACTGCCGCACCACCGGCATCGAGTACATGCACATCCAGGAGCCGGAGGAACGCAAGTGGTTCCAGGACCAGCTGGAGCACCCGTACTCGAAGCCGAGCCGCGAAGAGCAGTTGCGCATCGTGTCCCGGCTCAACGCGGCCGAAGCGTTTGAAACCTTCCTGCAGACGAAGTTCGTCGGCCAGAAGCGCTTCTCCCTGGAAGGTGGCGAATCCTTGATTCCGCTGCTGGACGCCATCATTTCCGATGCCGCTGACGACGGACTGGACGAGGTTGCGATCGGCATGGCCCACCGCGGCCGCCTGAACGTCCTCACCAACATTGCCGGCAAGACCTATGCCCAGGTGTTCCGCGAATTCGAAGGCACTCAGGATCCCCGCTCCGTGCAGGGTTCCGGCGACGTGAAGTACCACCTCGGTACCGAAGGCACGTTCACCTCGGAAAGCGGCAACGAGACCAAGGTCTACCTCGCCGCCAACCCGTCCCACCTCGAGGCCGTCGACTCCGTGCTCGAAGGCATCGTCCGGGCCAAGCAGGACCGCCTGGACCAGGGCGAGGCCTTCCCGGTCCTGCCCCTGATGGTCCACGGCGACGCTGCATTTGCCGGCCAGGGCGTGGTTGCCGAAACGCTGAACCTGTCCCAGCTTCGCGGCTACCGGACCGGCGGCACCATCCATGTGGTGGTCAACAACCAGGTGGGCTTCACCACGGCTCCGTCTTCGTCGCGGTCATCCACGTACTCCACGGACGTCGCCAAGATGATCCAGGCACCGGTGTTCCACGTGAACGGTGACGATCCCGAGGCAGTGGTGCGCATCGCGCAGCTCGCCTACGCGTTCCGCCAGCGGTTCCACAAGGACGTTGTGATCGACATGGTCTGCTACCGCCGCCGTGGCCACAACGAGGGTGACGACCCCTCGATGACCCAGCCCATGATGTACAACCTGATCGAAGCCAAGCGCTCGGTCCGCAAGCTGTACACCGAGGCCCTCATCGGCCGTGGCGACATCACCGAGGAAGAAGCCGAGCAGTTGCTCCGCGACTACCAGGAACGGCTGGAACGGGTCTTCGCCGAAACGCACGCGGCCCAGACCTCGCCCATTCCGATCATCACCGCGGACTCCGCCGCCGTCTCCGACATTGAGCGTCCCATCGCCCAGCAGGCTGACTTCGGCACCAACGCCCCGGCCTCCACTGCCATTTCGCCGGAAACCCTGGCGCACATCGGCAAGGCCCACGTCCAGATCCCCGAGGGCTTCACCGTCCACGCCAAGCTCAAGCAACTCCTTGAGAAGCGCGAGCAGATGTCCCGCGAAGGCGGCATCGACTGGGGCTTTGGCGAGATCGCGGCCTTCGGTTCGCTGATCATGGAAGGCGTTCCCGTCCGGCTTGCCGGCCAGGACTCGCGCCGCGGCACGTTTGTGCAGCGCCACGCAGTGTTCCACGACCGCGCCAACGGCGGCGAGTGGCTGCCCCTGGGCCACCTCTCGGATGACCAGGCCAAGCTGTGGATCTACGACTCCCTGCTGTCCGAATACGCGGCAATGGGCTTCGAATACGGCTACTCGGTGGAACGCCCGGATGCCCTGGTGCTGTGGGAAGCGCAGTTCGGTGACTTCGTCAACGGCGCGCAGACCATCATCGATGAGTTCATCTCCTCGGCGGAGCAGAAGTGGGGCCAGCGCTCCTCCCTGGTCCTGATGCTGCCGCACGGCTACGAAGGCCAGGGCCCGGACCACTCCTCGGCACGCATCGAACGCTTCCTGCTGATGTGCGCCGAAGAGAACATGATCGTCGCCAACCCCACCACGGCGGCCTCGCATTTCCACCTGCTGCGCCGCCAGGCGTACAGCAGGCCGCGCAAGCCGCTCATCATCTTCACGCCGAAGCAGCTGCTGCGCCTCAAGGCGGCCGCGTCGTCCGTCGAGGACTTCACCACGGGTGCCTTCCGCCCCGTCATCGGCGACCACGAGCAGTTGGCGGCAGACGCCGTCGAACGCGTACTGCTGGTCTCTGGCCGCCTGTACTACGATCTCCTGTCCACCCGACAGAAGACCGATGACAAGACCACCGCGATTGTCCGCGTGGAGCAGCTCTACCCGCTGCCGCACGAAGAAATCGCCGCGGAACTGGCCAAGTACCCGAACGCGGAGGTTATCTGGGCACAGGACGAGCCCGCAAACCAGGGACCGTGGCCGTTTATGGGCCTGAACCTCCCGGAGGCGCTGGACCGGCGCGTCCGCCTGGTGTCGCGTCCCGCATCGGCCTCCACTGCGGCCGGCTCCATGAAGCGACACGCAGCTGAGCAGGATTCACTGCTGAAGCAGGCATTTGCGCGGAAGTAATACCAGTGGCTGCCCGGCCGGACGTCGAAATACCAGACTCCGGCCGGGCAGTTCTGTTTAATGAAGATGGATAATAGCCACGCCGGTTGGCCCCAATCGGCACGGACGTTAAGAGGGACTTGTGGAAGACAGGAAGCTGCGGATCGCAGCTGTTGGAGATGAACTGCTGGCCGGTCTGGGCGATCCCAGGGCCCTCGGCTGGCTGGGCCGCGTGTTGGCCCGCACTCCGCAGGACGGCATGGTCATGGAAGCGTATGCCCTCCCCTGTCCCCAGGAAGGAACGGAAGGGCTGGCGGCCCGCTGGCAGGAGGAGGCCGGGCGGCGGTTCGGCGACCACCACGAGAACCGCCTGGTGATCGGCCTCTCGGGCCGGGACATCGAGTTCGGCCTTTCCACCGCCCGGAGCCGCCTGAACCTGGCCAACATCCTGGATACGGCCACGCAGAACCGGATCGAAGTGTTTGTGGTGGGACCGCCGCCCACGCTGGACCCGGTCCAGAACCGCCGGCTCGCCGATCTCAACACCGCTTTCGCTGACGTCACCACCAGGCGCAAGCACCTCTACGTGGACACGTTCTCCCCGCTGCTGAACCACGAACAGTGGCGCCAGGACCTCGCGGCCAATACCGGCACACCCGGACAGGCGGGCTACGGCCTGATGGCCTGGCTGGTCCTCCACCGCGGCTGGTTCCAATGGCTGGGCATGGACGCCCCCGAATAGGTTTTCTCAATTTCCTAATCGCGATATATCTTGACTCGTTCTGTTGGCCCGCTGTATCTTGGGATATCAGTCACGATATATCGCGATTTTGGAGGATTCATGACAGAGGACAGCTGGACCGTCACAGGTCCGCGAACCATCGACGTTGACCACGTCAGGTCGCTGAAGCTGGGCATGGTCCGCGGCAGGTTCGACGTCGTGACGCACTCAGAGGCCGTTGTTCGCGTGGAGATCAACGAGGTGCAGGGAGATCCTGTGTCGGTGACGCTGACGGACGGCAGGCTTGAGGTCCGCCATCAGCTGCACGGCCCCCAGGGCTGGTTCAAGAACCTGATGGGCACGGTCAACCACAACAGCAACAACTCAGCAGTTATCAGCATTGCCCTGCCCGCCGGCGTCGAGGTGGAGGCCGGCACGGTCAGCGGCGATGGCCTAGTCGCCGGAATCAGCGGGCACACCCGGCTCAATACCGTCTCGGGTTCTGTGATGGCGGACGGAACGTCCGGGGAACTTCACGTCAACACTGTCAGCGGCGAGGTCATCGCGCGAAACCACGACGGCGTCCTGACCGCCAAGAGCGTCTCCGGCGAGGTCACCGCGTCTGGCCGGTTCAGCAATATCAGGGCTCACACGGTCAGCGGCGACATGAGTTTTGACCTGCTCGGCTTCACCCACGATTTCGGTGCCAATTCAGTCTCCGGCGACCTCACCATCAGACTGCCGCACGACGTCGGGGTGGATATCGTGGCGAAGTCTGCCAGCGGCGTTGTGGTGATTGATGACCAGCAGTACTCCCAGCCCGGCGGCAAGGTGGAAACCATTGCCGGACCGGACGGCAAACTAATGCTGGTCCGGACTAACTCAGTGTCCGGGAAGACGTCCATCTTCCATGGCCAGCCAGCCCGCAGCGACGACGCAAGAAGCCCGGAAGCGGGGCACTGATGCCCCCGGTGTTCGCCCACGGGGCGCTCCGGCTGTACCTGCTCGCACTGCTGGAGTCGGGGCCCAAACACGGTTATGAACTGATCAAAGCCCTCAGCGAACGCTTCGGCGGCACCTACTCCCCCAGCGCAGGAACCATCTATCCGCGACTGGGGAAGCTGGAGGAAGAAGGGCTCGTGGACACCGAGTCAGTTGGCCGCCGCACCAACTACCGCATCACTGCTGCGGGGCTTGCCGAACTCAACAAACGCCGGGAGGAACTCGCCGGCGTCGAAAACGACATTTCCGCTTCCGTCCGCCGCCTGGCGGACAACCTGCGGTCGGATATCCGCGCCAACATGCGCGGGTTGCGGGCAGACCTGGCGGCTACAGCGGAGGCGGCCCGTTCCACGGCGCGGGCCGCCGATTTCAGGAGAGTCGGCCGCCAGTCGTCGGAGGGGATCCGGGAGCTAAAGGAAGCGGAGATGCTGCTGCAGGCGTTCCGGGACGACCTTCGCGTGGAACTGCGGCTGCAGGCCACCCGGCAGCCGCTCAGCGCCGTCACGCTGGAAACTGTCAGGACCGTGCTGGACCAGGCGCGCATCTCCATCCGTAACTCACTGCCCGGCTGAAGCGCCGGGCTAAGCCGCCCCGCTGTGCCGCTGAACTGCGCCGCCGGACCGTGTTGCCCCCGGTCACAGCCCGTTTCGGTTTCGCGGCGTGTCCCATGGTGTGGGAGACTTGAGGGCAGCTCTTTTGAGTACCAACATTTAAGGAGGCCAGCTATGAGCAAGCGTGCACGTAAACGTCGTGACCGTAAGCGTGGCGGCGCGAACCACGGGAAGCGCCCCAACGCCTAAGCTAAAGCTTGGAAAACGGTTTAAGCGAAGGACCCCGGAAGCCACACGGCTTCCGGGGTCCTTCGTCTTTGCCCTGTTCTTTTTGCCCCTGCAGTACTGCTGGTGGCCATAGTACTGCTGGCGGGCATCACCGCAGCCAAGCGGCCATGCAGTCATGTGCCGGGCAGGCGGGTGGCGCTAGTGTCAGGCGTCCACCGGGCGGATGGAGTGGATCCTGTCCAGGATGGCGTTCTTCAGGTTTTCCGGAGCGGCCTCGGTGCACGAGCGCTTCACCATGGTGCGGATCACGCATTCCAGGTCGTACTGCTCGGTGCACTCAGGGCACTCATCAAGGTGGGTCTTGATTTCCGTGATGTCCTCGCGGGTCAATGCCCCGTCGAGGTATTCGTAGATGCGTTGCATCCTGGCGTCATCGCAGTCGCCTAATCCTTGGCAGTCGCTCATTTCCTGTTCTCCTGTTTTGTGCTCGCGGCCGTGTCCTGTGATTCGACGGCGCCTTTGAATCCTCGTTCAGCGGCATAGTCCGCCAGCATGTCCCGCAACATTTTCCGGCCGCGGTGAAGCCGGGACATCACTGTCCCGATCGGCGTGTTCATGATGTCCGAAATTTCCTTGTACGCGAAGCCCTCGACGTCGGCGAAGTACACCGCCAGCCGGAATTCCTCGGGAATCGCCTGGAGCGCCCGCTTGACGTCGGAGTCCGGCAGGTGGTCCAGCGCCTCAGCCTCGGCTGATCGCAGGCCCCGGGAGGTGTGCGACTCAGCCCTGGCAAGCTGCCAGTCCTCAATGGTGTCCGAGTTCGACTGCAGCGGTTCGCGCTGCCGCTTGCGGTAAAGGTTGATGTACGTGTTGGTCAGGATCCGGTACAGCCAGGCCTTGAGATTGGTACCGGGCTTGTACTGGTGGAACGCTGAGAACGCCTTGGTGTAGGCCTCCTGGACCAGGTCTTCAGCATCCGCGGGGTTCCTGGCCATCCGCATGGCGGCCGAGTAGAGCTGATCCACGTACTGCATGGCATCACGCTCAAAACGGACCCTGCGTTCCTCCGCTGACTCGGTGGCCACATCCACGGGTTGCTCAGCGGGCGCACGCTCAGCGGCCACAGGCTCGTCGGACACGGCCTCGACGGCCGCAGGGACGCCCGCTTCAGGCTGCGCGTCGCTTCCTGCCGGCGTTTCGCTGCTGGCATTGGCTTCGCTGCTTGTTTTGGCTTCTCGTTCGGATGCCTCATACATGGCCTCGAGGGCCGGATCCAGGGTGCTCATCGCGTTCAAGTCTACTGTGACGGCCTTGGCACGTGGCGTTCCGTACTCCGGAGGATCGGATTCCAGAGTCTGCAGTGCTACGGGCCCGGCGGGTTCCGTCCCGTCCTTCAGTAACCTCAAGGGCAACTCCAGTCTGTCTCAGGCCAGGGTGTTCCAGGCAAATACCTGCCCGGCAATCCGTGGTGCGTCAATTCGTCCGGTGTTCAGCGGACCCGCAATCCATAACCGCTGGCGGCAGGCAAATATTCCTCAAAAGTGCAAGACTAGAACGGACTCCGCCGCATTCGGTGCGGTTCGTCCAGCCAGGAGGAAATTCATGTCCTTTGTCCGTAATCTCGCCCGCCCCATGCTGGCTTCCAGTTTCGTCGTCGCCGGACTGGACAAGCTGAAGAACGCCGATGACACCGCCACCCAGCTCTCGCCGCTCCTGCAGAAGGCTGCCGCATCGCTGCCGTTCCAGGCCGACGAGAAGATGCTGGCACGGGTGATCGGCGGAACGCAGGTGGGTGCCGGCGTACTGTTCGGCCTGGGTAAGTTCAGCCGCCTCTCGGCATCATTGCTGACCGTCATCTCCCTCCTTAATACCTTTGTGGAGTGGCGCAGCGCGGACATCAGCACCAAAGAAGGCCGCCAGGCCCGCCGGAACCAGCTGCTCAAGAACATGTCCCTCAGTGGCGGCGCCCTGCTTGCCTCCGTGGACACCGCCGGCAAGCCGGGCCTGGCCTGGCGTGCCGAGCACCTGGCCGCGGACGCCCGGAAGACTGCTGCCGGTGCCCGGAAGACCACCGGCCAAAAGCTCCACAAGGCGGACAAGGCCGTGCGCCGCGCCGTGGATCACGCAACGGGGGCGTAAGGACGGATGACCGGTTCCACCCCGCCCGCAGCCACGGATCAGTACGTCTCCAGCCACACCGTTCCCCACTGGCCGGCACCTTTCGCCAGCAGGCCTATCAACGCCACCGTCACGGTCCCTGGTTCCAAGTCCCTGACCAACAGGTTCCTGGTCCTGGCTGCGCTGGCTGACGGACCGTCCCGTCTCCGCGCACCCTTGCATTCCCGGGACTCCGCCCTGATGATCGACGCCCTGCGCCAGCTGGGAGCCACCATCACGGAGGTGCCCGGCGACGGCGCCTTCGGGCCGGACCTTGAGGTCACGCCGCTGAGCCAGGAGGCGCCGTCATCGACTACGCACATTGATTGCGGCCTCGCCGGCACAGTGATGCGTTTTGTTCCGCCGCTCGCGGCGCTGCGCAACGGCGTGAGTGTGTTCGACGGCGACCCCCACGCCCGGAATCGCCCCATGGGCACCATCATCGAGGCCCTGAAAGCCCTCGGGGTGGCCCTTACCGCGTCCGACGGCGGGACCCCCTCGTCACTGCCGTTCACCGTTGAAGGCACCGGGGAAGTCCGGGGCGGCCACCTGGTGATCGATGCCAGCGCGTCATCCCAGTTTGTCTCCGCCCTCCTGCTGGTCGGGGCCAGGTTTACTGACGGACTCCACCTGGAGCACGTGGGCAAGCCGGTGCCCAGCCTGGACCACATCAACATGACGGTTGCCGTACTTCGCGGCGTCGGCGTGACCGTGGACAATTCCGTGCCAAACCACTGGGTGGTGGCCCCGGGCCCCATCCGTGCTTTTGACCAGCGCATCGAGCAGGACCTCTCCAACGCCGGTCCGTTCCTGGCCGCCGCCCTTGCCTCGGGCGGAACGGTGAGGATCCCGGACTGGCCCACCGGCACCACCCAGGTGGGAGATCTCTGGCGCAGCATCCTGGCGGACATGGGCGCAGACGTCAGTTTGGCTGACGGCGTCCTGACCGTCACCGGCGGACCAGAGATCAAGGGTGCGGATTTTGCCGAAACCAGCGAGCTCGCCCCCACAGTGGCGGCCCTCTGCGCCCTGGCCAGTGGACCTTCACGACTGACCGGCATCGCGCACCTTCGCGGCCACGAAACGGACCGGCTAGCCGCGCTCGTCACCGAAATCAACCGCCTCGGCGGCAACGCGGAAGAGACCAGCGACGGCTTGGTGATCCGCCCGGCCAAGCTGCACGCCGGCGTCGTCCACAGTTACGCGGACCACCGGATGGCCACTGCCGGCGCAATCCTCGGCCTCGCCGTTCCGGGCATCGAGGTCCAGGACATCGCCACCACGGCCAAGACCATGCCGGAATTCCCGCAGATGTGGGCGGACATGCTCGCCCAGGGCGCGGCCACCGGCGACGCCACGGAAGGTTCCACTGGTGGCCCGCAGCACTGATTCCTGGGACGAGTCCGACGTCCGGATCCGGCCCAGCAAAAAGGGCTCCCGGCCGCGCACGAAGGACCGCCCCAGCCACGATGACGCCGTCACGGGCCGCATCATCACCGTGGACCGCGGCCGGTACACCGCCGTCGTCGGTGAGGACTCGGGCGAGGAGCGGATCATCATCGCAGCGAGGGCCCGCGAACTGCGCCGCTCCCCCGTGGTGGCCGGCGACTTCGTCTCCCTTGTAGGCGATGTGTCCGGGGAGCCCGACACCCTGGCCCGGCTGGTCCGGATCCAGGACCGCAGGACCCTGCTGCGCCGCAGCGCCGATGACACTGATCCGATCGAACGTGCGGTGGTGGCCAACGCCGATCAGCTGGTGGTGGTAGTGGCCGCCGCAAACCCGGAGCCACGCACCGGCTTCATTGACCGCGCCCTGGTGGCCGCGTACGACGCCGGCATCGAGCCGCTGCTGCTCGTCACCAAGGCGGATGTCAAGGATCCCGCAGAACTGCTGTCCAACTATGAGCACCTCGACTTCCCGGTGATCATCAGCCGCACGTCGGACTCCGAGGCCTCAGGTATTGATGCCCGCTCCGATGACGGCCTCTCTGCCCGCCTGGACGGTGATGCGGTTTCGCAGCTCCGCGCGCACCTCGAGGGCAAGGTCTCGGTCATGTTGGGGCATTCCGGAGTGGGCAAGTCCACCATGGTCAATGCGCTCACCGGGGCCGAACGGGCTACAGGTGGGGTGAACGCGGTGACCGGCCGCGGCCGCCACACCTCGTCGTCGGCCCTTGCCCTGAAGCTGACCGGGGCTCCCGCCGGGAGCTGGATCATCGACACCCCTGGCATCCGCTCGTTCGGGCTGGCGCACGTGGACCCGGACCGGATCCTGCGGTCCTTCCCGGACCTGGAGCCGGGCACGGATGCGTGCGAGCGTGGCTGCAAGCACAACACGGCGGCCGTCAACTGTGGAGTGGACGCCTGGGTGGCGGACGGTAAAGCGGGCCCCACCGGCCCGGCCCGGCTCGCGTCACTGCGCCGGCTACTCGGCACGGATCCCCGCCTGGTGGGCCAGGAAACCAAGGAACTGGGCAGCATAGGCTAGCGGCCTAAAGCCGACGTCCCCAACCCCACGGCCCTGAGACGGTAGTTTGTAACCATGATCCAACCCGCTTCGAGCTACAACGATGACCTGCGCCTTGCCCATGTGCTGGCCGATTCCGTGGACGACCAGACCATGAGCCGCTTCAAGGCACTGGACCTCCGCATCGAGACCAAGCCGGACCTGACACCGGTCACGGACGCGGACAAGGCAGCGGAGGAAGCCATCCGGGGCCAGCTCTCCCGTTCGCGTCCCCGCGACGCCGTGCTGGGCGAGGAATTCGGCAGCTCCGGCCACGGCTCCCGCCGCTGGATCATTGATCCCATCGACGGCACAAAGAACTTCATCCGCGGTGTCCCGGTCTGGGCCACCCTGATCGCCCTCGTGGACGAAGGCGAACCCGTGGTGGGAGTTGTCAGCGCCCCCGCGCTGGGCAAGCGCTGGTGGGCCGCCAAGGGTTCCGGCGCCTACATGGGCAAGTCGCTCGCCGCCGCAACGCGGCTCCGGGTCTCGGACGTCTCCCAACTTTCGGACGCCTCCCTGTCTTATTCCAGCCTGGGCGGCTGGAAGGAACGCGGCAACCTGGATGAGTTCCTGGGACTGACCGAAGACGTGTGGCGCACACGCGCCTACGGTGATTTCTGGTCGTACTGCATGGTGGCCGAAGGTTCCGTGGACATCGCCTGCGAGCCGGAGCTGAACCTCTACGACATGGCTGCCCTGGTGCCCATCGTGGTGGAAGCCGGCGGCCGCTTCACCTCTCTGGAGGGTCAGGACGGTCCGTTCGGCGGCAACGCGCTGGCCACGAACTCCATCCTGCACTCAGAGGTCCTCAAACGGCTGAACCCGGATCTGGACGACCTCCTTTAGGTCAATTTTCGAATTATCGACGGCGGACGCCTCCTGATAGGGGCGTCCGCCGTCGTATCTTCGACAAATATTCCATACCTCAAACGCACGTAACAAAGCCCTTAACATTGGGCCGGGCTTCCTTCTCCCCCCGGCGCATGTTCTACGCTCTTAACAGGTCACGAGTGCCAGCGCTAAACCCCGGTTTGCTGGCCGGCAACCCTCCATTCGCGGTGGGGTGCCCCGGGTGACGACCAGGCCGGTCCGGAACGGACACGGCAAGCGCGGATTCCCGGTACCGGGAGTCCTTTTCGAGTGAGGTCTCCGTGACAACTGCCACCGTCTCCCCCAGCAGTGTTTCTCCCAACAACGCCGCTGCGCTGTTCAAGGATGCCGCCGCCGTAGCCGGGCGCCCCCTTTCCGCGGTCACCGGCGCGGAAATCCAGGCACCGTTGATCCAGGGCGGCCACGTCCGCTACGCAAACCTGGACTACGGTGCGTCCGCTCCTGCCCTCTCTGTGGTGTCCGCCTACCTCAACGAGATCCTGCCCTTCTACGCCAGCGTCCACCGCGGCGCCGGCTTTGCATCGCAGATCAGCACCTCCGTCTATGAGAACGCCCGGAATATCGTGCGCGACTTTGTGGGCGGCCGCCCGGACGACTCCGTCATCTTCACCCGCAACACCACCGACTCGCTCAACCTGCTGGCGGGCTGCCTGCCGGCGACGGACGGACGGCCCAACGGCGATGTCCTTTACCTGGACATCGAGCACCACGCCAACCTCCTGCCGTGGCAGGGCGTCCCGCACCGCAGCGTCGTCGCAGCGGACACCATCGTGGGGACCCTCGAGGTCCTCCGTGCCGAACTTGAGCAGGGCAACGTGAGCCTCCTCGCGGTCACGGGTGCCTCCAACGTCACCGGCGAGATCCTCCCGGTCAAGGCCCTGGCCGCACTCGCCCATCAGTACGGAGCACGGATCGTGGTGGATGCCGCTCAGTTGGCACCGCACCGGCGCATCAATATCAGCGCCGACGACGTCGACTACCTCGCCTTCTCCGGCCACAAGCTCTACGCGCCGTTCGGCTCCGGGGTACTGGTGGGCCGCACCGACTGGCTCGACGCAGGTACTCCCCACCTGGCCGGCGGCGGCGCCGTCCGCGAGGCCAGGCTCGACGGCGTCAGCTGGGCCACCGGTCCGGCCCGGCACGAGGGCGGCTCCCCCAACGTCCTGGGCGCGGCCACCCTGGCCCGAGCCACCCAGGTCATCGCATCCCTGGACCACGACCGCTGGCACACCCACGAAGCGGCCATCAGGTCATTCCTGGTGGACGGGCTGGGGAAGATCGACGGCGTCACTGTGCACCAGATCTTCTCGGATACGGACGCTGAAACCGGCACCATCGGCGTGGTGAACTTCTCCGTGGCAGGGTACGACGCCGGACTCGTGGCCGCCTACCTGTCGGCCGAGCACGGCGTTGGCCTCCGGGACGGCCGCTTCTGCGCGCACCCACTCCTCAAGCGCCTCGGCCTTCCCTCAGGTTCGCTGCGGGCAAGCTTCGGCGTAGGATCCCGGCTGGAGGATGCCCAGCGGCTCCTCGCCGGACTGGAGCAACTTCGCCGGACCGGCCTGGGCTGGGATTACGTGGTGGACGCGGGCCGATGGGTTCCGGCCAACGACACCCGCACCTACCCACACTGGGCGCCCAACACGCCCGGCACTGCCGGTGCAGCTCCGTGCCTTGACGACTGACCGACCCTTTCGTCCCTGCTTCCTGACCTGACTGCTGCCCACCGGGTGGCGGCCCATGCGGTAAATTCGGAGGATACCGATGGGCACAGTTGAAGGAGGCCGCACGTGGCACGGGGTGGCCCCAGGCTTGAGCACGGACGCCGCCTGGAACTCGGACAGAGTTTCCAGGACGGCGGCGAACATTATCAGCGTGTACGTCCTGGCTACCCGGCCGAAACAGCGGACTGGCTGATCCCGGCGGGTGCCACGGACGCCGTGGACGTGGGCGCCGGGACCGGCAAGTTCACGGCCCTGCTGCTGGAACGCGGCCTGGGGGTTTCCGCCGTGGACCCGTCCCCGGACATGCTTGCCCAGCTGCGGGCACACTACCAGGGGGTGGACGCGACCCAGGGGACCGCGGAGGCCACCGGCCTCGCTGACTCCTCGTTCGACGTCGTGAGCGTTGCGCAGGCCTGGCATTGGTGCGATCCGCTGCCCGCGAGTACCGAACTGGCGCGGATCCTGCGCCCCGGCGGAACGCTGGGGCTGATCTGGAACCAGCTGGACACGTCCGTTCCGTGGGTGCACCGGTTGTCCCGCATCATGCACGCGGGCGACGTCTACAAGCCCGGGTTCCGCCCGGTGGTGGGACCGGAGTTTGACGGCCTCGAGAGCCATGTGACGCGGTGGGAGGACAGCCTCAGCACGGCGGAGATCATGGAACTGACGAAGTCCCGCAGCTACTACCTGCGCGCCGGCGAAGACACCCGCAGCAAGGTCCTGGCCAATCTGGACTGGTATCTGCACGAACATCTGGGGCACGGTGTGGAAGAGGACATCAGCCTGCCGTACCTGACGCTGACGTGGCGGGGCACGAAGGCGTAACGGGCGCGGACCACCGGGTAGGCTTGGAGGCGTGAAGACCAGCGCGCCCTCCTCCTCGATCGAGGACTACGTCAAGGTCATCTACGGCTTCACGGAGTGGCAGGACAAACCAATTACGTCCTCCCAGCTCGCGCAGCGCCTGGGGGTGGCCAATTCCTCGGTCTCGGAGATGGTCCGCAAGCTCAAGGACCAGGGCCTGGTGGACCACAAGCCCTACAGCGCCATCACCCTCACGGACTCCGGTGTCCGGCTGGCACTGTCCATGGTGCGGCGGCACCGCCTTATTGAGACTTACCTCGTGCAGGAGTTCGGCTACAGCTGGGACGAAGTCCATGACGAAGCCGAACTGCTGGAGCATGCGGTGTCGGACACGTTTATCGAGCGCATGGCGGCGAAACTCGGCAACCCGCAACGCGACCCGCACGGCGACCCGATCCCGGCCGCGGACGGCACGGTGCTGCTGCCAGCGGCCCATCTACTCGGCGAACTCGATCCCGGGCACACCGGCCGGATCATCCGCATCAGCGACGAGAACCCGGATCTGCTCCGGTATCTTTCCGCCGAGGAAATCGATCTCGACGCCGAGGTGGAGGTCGTGGGCCGCAAGCCGTTCGGCGGCGCGCTGGTGGTGCGGATCAGCAACGCCGGCAGGAAGCGGGATTACGATCTCGCGGATGAAGTCACCGCTGCGCTCTGGGTCCACAGCGACCACCCCCACACCGGCTGCACCCTCAGCGACAGCTGAATGACGAACCCCCGCGTGCCGCGCTGGCGTGCCTGGCTGGCTGTTGCGGCGGGCGGCCTGGCCGGAACAGAACTCCGGTACGGGCTGGGACTCGCGTTTCCGGAAACCGCGGGGGCACTGCCTTGGACCACCCTGGGAATCAACGTGGCGGGCAGCTTTGTGCTGGCCGCCCTCACTACGGTGTGGATGGCCCGTCCAGAGACGGCATTCTGGCTCCGCGCCGGCCTCGGGCCAGGACTCCTGGGCTCGTTCACCACGTTCTCAGCGGTGGTTTTCTCGATTGACCAGCTGGCCCGGGCCGGCGAACATCCGGTGTGGATGGCTTACCTGGGGCTGTCCGTGTTCTTGGGCTTGGGCGCCGCGGCCGGCGGCTGGCGGGCCGGGCGGCTGCTCACCGATCGGTTGGGGGCTGCGGCATGATGGGCGCGGTCCTCGTGGGAGTGTTCGGTATGGCAGGCGCACTGCTGCGCTTCGCTGTCGACAGCTGGTTCGCACGCCATTCGGGGCTGCGCGGCGCCGTCGGCCGCGGTAGCACTCCGCGGCACTGGCCGTGGGCCACGCTGACAGTCAACGTCACGGGGTGCCTGATCATTGGACTGTCCATCGGCATCACGGGGCGGCTCGGCCTTGCACCTGAGTGGCAGGCCGCCGTCGCCACCGGCCTTGCGGGCGGCCTCACCACATTTAGCTCCTGGACCACTGCTACGGTGCGGCTCCTGAGTGAGTCGCGCTTCGGTGCCGCCGCCGTGAACGTCGGCGCCAACCTGGCCGCCGGTTTCGCCGCAGCGGCTGTGGGCATCGCACTGGCGTCGTAGGAAGCACTTCGGGTTTGGCCCGGTCCCGTATCGTTGACTCTGATGATTAGCAGACGCGACGCGGCAATTGCCCTTGATGTACCGATGGAAATGGCCCAGCGCCATGGCATCCCGAAACGACTGACTGAGGCGGAGCTGGGCGACATCCTGGACAACCCCCCGGCATGGCTCATCCAGTCGCGGGCCAACAGGACCGGCAAGCGTCCGGTCTGGGTGCACCTGGAATGCGCCGTCTGCGGCTATGAGGAAGCGGCCCGGCCCAAGAAATGGTGGCCGGAATTCACGTATGTGGTGTGCGAGCACCATTCCCCGGCTGAGGTCCCCCCGCTTCGGGCGGGCCTCATCAGGAGCGAGTTCGACGGCGTCGGGACCCGTTTTGTGGGCATTGCGGACGTTGCAGTTCCGGACTGATCCGGGGCATTACATTCGGGGCTGAACAGGCGTATTTTACGAAGTGGGACGCAGCCCGTCCCCCGACGTTGTAAGGAGCACGCCATGCCGGATAAGTCCCCACATCAGCAGCTGCACAAGAAACCAGTTAAAACCATCAAGGAAAAACGCGCGGAGAAGAAAGCCAAGAGCCCGATTGAAGGCCCGCAGGACCCGGTAGCGCACCTGAAGAAGCGCCGGTAGCGGTTTAGCCGGTCCCACCCATCTCTTCGGGCACTGCCACAATGTCCACTTCCTGGCCGTCCCTCAGCACCCGAATGGGCAGCGGCTGGCCAATCGCGTCGGCGAACAGCAGCTTCTGCAGGCTCTCGGCGTTGCTGACTGGGCGGCTTCCGGCTGTCACAATGACGTCACCTGCCCGAAGTCCCCCGCGATCTGCAGGCGAACCGGCCAGGACCTCCACCACGCGCAGCCCGTCCCGTTGTCCCGTCCTGATCACCGCGCTGGCGTTAAGCCGGAAGGGTGTGCTGACAACGCCGAGATAAGCGCGCCTGACGCGGCCGTCCTTCAGCAGCGCCGAGATGATGCGCCGCGTGGTGGTGTTGATGGGCACGGCCAGGCCCAGCCCAGCGCCGGCCACTGCGGTGTTGATTCCCACGATGCGTCCGTGCGTATCGGCCAGGGCCCCGCCGGAACTGCCTGCATTGAGTGCCGCGTCGGTCTGGATGACGTCCTCGATCACGCGCCGGTTGCCGCTGGACCACACCGGAATGGCGCGGCCCAGGCCGCTGACCACGCCTGCCGTGACGGATCCGGCCAGGCCCAGGGGATTTCCCACCGCGATGACCAGCTGGCCCACCCGCAGCGTTTCGGCATCGCCGAACTGCGCCGGGGCCACCTTCGGAGCCCGGCCGTGGACCACCGCGAGGTCAGACAAAGGATCCGCCCCCACCAGTTCAAGATCGGTCCTGCTGCCGTCGGCAAAGGCCGCGTGGCCTCGGTGTGTGCCGGCCACGACGTGTGAATTGGTCAGCAGGTAACCGTCTTCCGTGAAGAGCACCGCCGAGCCGGCGCCCACGCGGAAACGGCCGTTGCGTCGGTTGCCGGTCATTTCAATGGCCGCAACATGCGGGGTGACTGTCTCAGCCACGCGCATGACGGTCTGCGAATACGAGTCCAGCGGACCGTCGTCGGCCGCTGCAGAACTGGGTTCCCGCGCCTGGTCCATGGCGCACCTCCTGGCTGGCGTTGCTGCCTCCGGCTTCCAGATCTTGTGCTGCGCCGGATCCTATTGGGGACAACCAATGTAGGGCGGCCCGTAGTCCCGGAACGGCTACGCCGTCGGTGAACAGGATGCCTCTGGCTCCATCTGGCGTTGATTGACCTGTCTTTGGACTATGTCTTCGACGGCAGCGGCGAAGCGGCGGTGCCGTTGACGTCCATGCCGGAGTCGGCATCAAGACCGCCGCCACCATACCTGACCATCGGGGACGCCGGCACTGCGTCGTCATCCACGCGCTCTCTGAAACGGGACAATCTGCGCGGCAATGGCACCGCAAACCGCTTGACGGAAGGCATACGGACACCGTCACCCGGGGTAGCTGTGTCGATGCGCCTGCACTGCATCCGGATGAGGAGCGTGCTCGGGCCCGCCGTGAAGATCGGCGTCAGGACCCGCTTCACCGGCTCGTCCAGCGGCTCCTACTTCAGGCTTACACCGAGTCAGAACTCCTCGGCCAGTCCCAGAACCCTGAACCCGATCACGGAGGCCGGGAACGTAGGGGCCGGCACACAGAGTGAGCGGCCCCCGGGAAGGAAAACCCGGGAGCCGCTCACTTGTGCCTAAGGCCAAAACGCCCTACATATCAGGGTATGCCAAGTTATGTCCTCACTTGTAGGTGACGACTGCGCCGCCTCCAAGGGTCCAGTTGATGCGGCCGCCCTGGTAGTCCTGGGCCACACCGCTTCCGGAGGCATACTCGTTACTGAGTGGATATCCGAGACGTCCCCTCTCGTAGCCCGTTGCCGCCCACGCCTGGCGGATTGCGCCGACAGTGTAGTGAGCGCCGGTAGCCGGGGACCACATCATGGTTCCGCGCTGATAATTCTGGTACACGCCGCCGTTGACGAGTCCACCGACTTCATTCGAGGTCGGGTAACCAAGGATTCCGCCCTCAAAGCCCGTGGCCGCCCACGCCTGCCGGATTGCACCAACGGTGTAGTGAGCGCCAGTAGCCGGGGACCACATCATGGTTCCCCGCTGAAAGTTCTGGTACACGCCGCCGTTGACGAGTCCACCGACTTCATTCGAGGTCGGGTAACCAAGGGTTCCACCCTCAAAGCCCGTAGCCGCCCACGCCTGCCGGATGGCACCGGTAGTGTAGTGAGCGCCAGAGGCCGGGGACCACATCATGGTTCCCCGCTGATACAGCTGGTAAGCGCCGCCGTTGACGAGTCCACCGACTTCATTAGAGATCGGGTAACCAAGGCTTCCGCCCTCAAAGCCCGTAGCCGCCCACGCTTCACGGATGGCACCAACCGTATAGTGTGCGCCAGAGGCCGGGGACCACATCATGGTTCCCCGCTGATAATTCTGGTACACGCCGCCGTTGACCAGTCCACCGACTTCATTCGAGGTCGGATATCCAAGGATTCCGCCCTCGTAGCCCGTAGCCGCCCACGCCTGACGGATGGCCCCGATAGTATAGTGAGCGCCCGTCGCCGGGGACCACATGATGGTCCCGGCTACGTAGTTCCGGAAGCAGCCGCCGCTGATGAGCCCGCAGACTACGGCGCCGGACGGAGCTCCCAGCATCGGGTTGGCTGTCGCCACCGCATTGATGGCGGCCGTGCCGTCAGTCGGCGTCGGCGGCGGCGGGGGCGGCGGGGTCGTCCCGGTCAGCGCCTCGACGCCCTGCCGGACGGTGACCAGGGCCAGTCCGCTGTTCTTCACTGCCGCCATGTGGGCGTCGAGCGTAGCCGTTGGGGTGTTGTAGATATCTCCGCCGATGCTCGCTCCCACCTCGTGGTAGACCAGTACCAGCCAGGTGCCGTTGGTCTTTGCGGTGTCAATCCAACCCTGCACTGTGGTGTTGGGGGTGGTGGAAACGACGTTTTGGACAAGGATGTTATACGGATCGAAGCCGACCTTGGCGTTGTACCCCTCGTCGGTGTTGCGCTGGGTGGAATAGTAGTTTTTCACCGCCGCCGTGGTGGTCGCGTTGGACGCCCCGTAGGGGGAGGCGAAATCGACCGCGGCCGAGGAACCAAACATCTGCTGCAGCGTGGCCTTGCTCTGCGACAGCTCGGTAGTTACCTGGGCAGGGGTGGTTGTGGGCGCGGTCAGGTCCACGTGGGTGACGGTGTGGGCCGCGATTTGGTCACCGCGGTTGGCGAATGCCTTGATCTGGTCCTGCGTCATGTAGGTCGGGACGGCGTCGACCGATCCCGAGATGATGTACATCGTGGCCGGAATCCCGTACTTGTTCAGGATGGGCAGTGCATTGTCGGACTGGCTGGCCCACCCGTCGTCAAAGGTCACGCTGATCATGCCACCGGGCGCTGCGTGGGCGGCGGGGATGGCCCAAAAAGAAGCGCTGCCGAACACCAGGGCAACCGCGATCGGAGCCGTCAACCATCTCCGTGGTCGCAGTTGTCTCTTCCCTGGTCTTTCTCCAACCGACGGGGGCAGCAAGGAGCGCTCACGGTCAGACCACTGCCGTAGCCTGCCCCCCAGCACCAGAATTCGATTCATAATTTCCATCGTCCCCTCGCTTCTGCTCCGTGTTACCCGGTGCTGGCGGAAGAACCGACTTGGCCCTGCAGGTAACCCTCTCCTGCGGCTGGGCAGGTTCGGCGGTCCGCACTCGCACAATGCAGTCACCTTAATCTGCGTCCGACCAATGCTGCGAGAGTAGCCACTACCTGTCTTGGCGTTGGGTCGCTACTTGCAACTATTTCCAGGAACGATCGATCTAGGAAAGAGTACGTGGAAACTTGGGAGCCCGACTCAGTTTGAGCAGACATGGCCGCTTGAAATGACTGGCCGTACTCGATGACAGGGGCCCAGGCATCGAGCGACTTTCCAGCGTCTTACCGGCGCCGACAACCCGGGCAAAGAAAAACACCCCGGTCCGAAGACCGGGGTGTTTCTTGTTGATGTCGGCTCATCCAGCAAGGATGTCCCGAATCATTCAAAATGTGGAGATGGGGGTGTCTAGTTTCACGACATAGTTCACAGGTGAGTCGGGACATCGTTCACAGTTGACACTTCACCGGTGAGTCGGGACATCGTTCACACTTTGG
>NZ_JBVAYT010000007.1:0-233315 GCF_055412765.1 Pseudarthrobacter xylosi
ACGCCACCTCCACCACGGCCTCATCCGGGGCCGGGGCCGCCACCGGGACCTCCTCGATCCGCAGATCCCCGGCCGCATACGCCACCACCGCCGCACCCGAGACCGGCAGCGCTGTATCTTCGGTCCCCTGAGCCACTGTTTCGATGCCCATCAGACCACCACCGTCATTCCACCATCGATAAAGATCGTCTGCCCGTTCACAAAGTCCGAGCCGTCCGAGGCCAGCCACACCGCCGGACCGGCCAGGTCCTGGACCGTGCCCCACCGGTGCGCCGGGGTCCGGCCCAGGATCCAGGCATTGAACTGCTCATCGTCCACCAGGTTCTGCGTCATCTCCGTATGGATATAACCCGGGGCGATCCCGTTGATCTGCAACCCGGAGCCCGCCCACTCCGCCGTCATCGCCCGGGTCAGGTTCCGCAGCCCACCCTTCGCCGCCACATACGGGGCGATCGTGGGCCGGGCCAGATCCGTCTGCACCGAACAGATATTAATGATCTTGCCCTTCCCCCGCGGGATCATGTGCCGGGCCGCCTCACGCCCCACCAGGAACGCGCTCGTCAGATCCGTCCTGATCACCCGCTCCCAATCCGCAACATCGAGCTCCAGCATCGGCACCCGATGCTGGATCCCCGCATTGTTCACCAGGATCGCCAACGGCCCCACCTGCTCCTCCACCCACAAAACACCCCGCGCAGCCTCGGCATCACTCGTAACATCAAACGCGACACTATGCACCCGGCCCGGCGCGAAATCAGCGGCCATCGCCGCCTCCGCCGCCTTCAACCGCTCCGCATTCACACCGTTCAACACCACCGTCGCCCCGGCCTCCGCCAACGCCCGCGCCAACGCATTCCCAATCCCCCGGCTCGAGCCCGTCACCAAGGCAACCCGCCCCGTCAAATCAAAAAGTGTATTCATAGTTGAGCAGCTCCTTCGCCGCGGTCTGCGCGGTATCTGCGAATAGTCGTTCGGTATGGCGCGAACGTACACTTGTGGCCCCCACAGCCATCGCTTTTAGGGCCTCAAGTGTACGTTCGCGCAGTTCGTTAGAAGGGGCCGTTCTGCACCAGGTTGGCCGGGGCCTGCCCGGCGGCGAGGGCTTCGAGCTGCTTCCTCAGGAGCTTGAGGATCCTGGGCTGGAAAGCCGAGGCGTTTCCGCCCACGTGCGGGGTGATCAGGGCGTTAGGGGTGGACCACAGCGGATGGTCCTTCGGCAACGGCTCCGGATCAACGACGTCGAGGGCGCACTGCAGGCGTCCGGACAGGACTTCCTTGGTCAGGGCCGCCGTGTCCACCACGGAGCCGCGGCCCACGTTCACCACCAATGCGCCGTCCGGCAGCGCGGCGAGGACCTCTTCGCCGATCAGCTGGTGGGTGTGCTCGTTCAGGGGCAGCACCGAGACGAGGATGTCGTGCGTCGCGGCCAGTGCGGTCAGCTCGCTGGACGCGTGCACCCCGCCGTTTTCGTCGGTGCGGGCCGAACTGCCCACCCGGGTGACGGTGACCTCGAAGGGTTCCAGGCGACGGGCAATTTCGTGCCCGATCCCGCCGACGCCCACCAGCAGCACCCGCCGGTCGGCAAGGGACTGCCGCCGTTCCGGCCGCCAGAGCCCGTACTGCGAATCGCGGACTGCCTGGTCGATACCGCGCAGCTTCGCCAGGATCAGGCCGACGGCGAGTTCCGCGGTGGCGGCCGCGTGGACACCGGAGGCGCTGGCAACGCCGGCGGCCGGCCCGGCAGCCTCAATAACCCCGTCGTACCCGGTGGACTGGGTCTGCACATATTTCAGGCCCGGGACGTTGCCGAGGGAGCCCAGCACGGCGGAGGCGTCGATGTACGGGAGAATGACGCCGTCGATCTCACTCAGCGTCCCGCCGTCGGGATCCGATTTCAGGTCCCACACCACCGCTTTCAGCCCTTCGGGCAGGGGCGAGAGATCGGCTAGGAGTTGCCGGTCGGGGAAGCTGACGGTGCGGACTGTTTGCATCGGAAAACCTATCGATCCTGGGTATGGAATGGGCCGGGTGGCGGGGCGTGGGCGCTCAGCGCCTGTCGAAGGTGAGGCCGCCGGGGACCTGGAAGGTGGGCATGAGTTCGAGCATGCCCACGTTCACGTGGCGGGGCGTTTCGATGGCGTAGTCCATGGCGTTGACGATGTCGTCGGTGGTCAGCGACTCGTAGCCTTCGTAGTACGTCTGCCACGCCTCTTCCATCGCCTCGGGCGTGCCGCCCATGTTGCGGCCGAAGATTTCCGTTTCGACGCGGCCGGGGCAGATTTCCGTGACGCGGATGCGCTTGCCCACGGTGTCGTTGCGCAGCTGCCGGGAAACCTGGTGTACCGCGGCTTTGGTGGCGTGGTAAACGGTGTGTCCGTAGAAGTTGTAGAGGCCCGCGATGGAGCTGATGTTGATGACGTGCCCGCGGTCGCGTTCCACCATTCCCGGCAGCACCAGCCTGGTCAGCTGGAGCAGGCCGCGCAGGTTGACGTCAATGAGTTCGTCGATGTCGCCCTCGCTGGAATCCAGGATGTTCCCCGGCCGGGACACGCCGGCGCAGTTCACCAAAACGTCCACTTCGAGATCACCGACGACGGCGGCCAGCGCCGTGGTGTCGGTCAGGTCCACCACGTGGGGGACGGCGCCGGTCTTGTCAGCGAGTTCGTTCAGGCGGTCCTCGTTGCGGGCGAGGGCATGGACCGTGAGTCCGCGCTTGGTCAGGCGTTCGGCGATCGCGGCGCCCATTCCGGTGGACGCGCCGGTGACGACGGCTGTTGAGTAGTCAGAGAAAGGCATGAAAGTCTCCTGGTGGGTGCTGCGGCGCTGATGCCCGCAAGTGGTGCGGTGCGCTGCCGTTGGGCAGCGCACCGCTGTTTGGATGGTGGCTGGTTAGGCGTCGCGGAGGGGCAGGTGTGCCCGGTCCTTGACCGTGCTGACGGCGGCCAGCGTGCCCAGCGCCGTGAGGACGGCGTAGAAGGCGGGCATGTAGATGTTGCCGGTGGACGAGATCAGCCAGGTCATCAGCAGCGGCGCGGTGCCGCCGAAGAGTGCCGAAGAAACGTTGTAGCCCAGGCCGTAGGCGGAGTACCGGACGCGGGTGGGGAACAGTTCGACGATCAGGATGTGGATGACGGCGGTGTGGCCGGCGAAGACAACGGCCATGATGCAGGCGCCGAGGATGGCCAGTGCCATGTTGCCCGTGGCGATCAGGGCGTAGGCGGGGATGCCGACGATTGCCATGGCGATGGCAGACCCGGCGATGACCTTTTTGCGGCCGATGCGGTCCGAGAGGGAGCCCATGAAGGGGATCGCGATGCAGATGGCCACCAGGCTGCAGGCGGTGACGATGAGTGCTTCACCGATGGTGAAGTTGAGCTGCTTGCCCTTCAGGAACGTGGGCATATAGGAGAAGAGGACGTAGTAGCCGGAGCCGTTCATGAGCGGGATGAAGAGGGCAAGGAGCATGGCGCGGCGGTGTTCGGCCGACTTGAAGGCTTCCTTGAGCGGGTTTTTGGACAGCCCGCCCTCTTCCTTCAGCTTCTGAAAGTTCGGGGTGTCACTGATGGCCTTGCGGATGTACCAGCCAATGATGCCCATGGGGATGGCAACCAGGAACGGGATGCGCCATGCGAATGCTCCGAAGCCGCCGCCGTCGATCGCTGCCTGTGTAAGCCAGGGCGACATGGAGAACGCGACGAGTGTGCCGGTGAGCAGGGCTGCGAAGGAGGCGATCTGGGCGTAGGAGGTGATGATGCCGCGCTTGCCTTCAGGGGCGTGTTCGGCGAGGAAGGTCATGGCGCCGGCAGCTTCGCCACCAACGGAGAAGCCCTGCAGCATCCGGAGCAGCACGAGGAGGATCGGGGCGGCGATGCCGATGGCCGAGTAGGCCGGCAGCAAGCCGATGCCCGCTGTGGCAACACTGATCAGCAGAATGACAAAGACGAGCAGCTTTTGCCGTCCGATGCGGTCCCCCAGGTATCCGCAGACCACGGCGCCGAGGGGGCGCACGAAGAAGGAAACGGCGTAACCGGCGAAGACGAACAACAGCGCGTTGTCCGGGTTGCCGGGTGCCAGGAACACGAGGGCAAGCGTTCCGGCCATGAAGGCGAAGATGCCGTTGTCGTACAGCTCGACGAAGATGCCGACGCAGCCGGCCGTCACAACTTTGCGGGTCTGCTTGCTGCTGAGCCGCTCTTGCGGCTGGGCCGCGTGCGTAGAAGTTGACATGGCTTTCCTTACTAAGGGGATGGTAACAAGGCTATGAATCTGATGCGAGGGTGGTTAGCTTCCGACTGCCGGGGCGAGCTGCTGCCAGCCTGGTCGACTGCCGATTCCGAGGAGTGCGAAGACGGTGCTGACAGTGGAGCGGAGATTCTCCAGTTCCCGCAGGGCCGCCCGGTATTTCGCTGTGGCGTCGGGGACTGTGGTCCTGCGGAAGATTATGGTGTGGCCCGGCCGGGCCTGGGCCAGAACGTCCAGTGAGCGGCTGGTGACCACTGCGAGGACGGGATAGCCGGCTGTGACTCCGCGGCCGCGGTGCAGCACCAGGAGTTCCTCCCGGGACGGCACTTCGATCGCGCCCACCGGGACGCCTCGGGAGAGCACTTCGGCGCTCGACTGGCGTTCGGGAAGTTCTCCGCCGAGGCGCAGTCCGATGTGGTTGCTCCTGGCGCTGACGGTGTATTCGGTGGTGTAGAGCAGGCCGGACGTGTCACCGAATTCGTCCAGGTCGGGGCCGTCCGTGACCTCAACCACGGCCCGGCTGCTGAACTCGGGCCGGGTCAGCCCCAGCCGGAACAGCGGCAGATCGAAGTAAGGCTGCCGGATAGGCGGGACGGTGCGGGAGGTCTTGAGTTCGGTGCCTTCGCCCAGCCGCAGGCCGAATCCGACGACGGTGTCCGGTGCGCAGCTGCCGAGCAGGACCGGAGCCTGCACCGAGCCGTGGACGGCAAGGTAGGCGCGCAGTCCACCGGTGATCCGGCGCAGCGCCACAGTTTCCCCGGCCCGGACAGACACCGGCTCCCATTGCTGGCATTCGCGCCCGCCCACGGTGAGGTACAGGGGTGATCCGGTGACGGCAATGAGGATGTCCGTGGTGGCCTGCATCCGGAAGTCCAGGGCGGTGATCTCCAGCAGCGGCGCGTTATCGTCATTGCCGGTGAGGATGTTAGCCGCCCGTGCGGAGAACTGGTCCAGCGCACCGTTCACGGGCAGCCCGAACCTGGGTCCGCGGAAGCGGCCGAGGTCGGTGACCACGGAGTTGCCGGGCTGCTGTATTACCAGGGAGCCGGTCATCGTGCCGCCTCCAGTTTCCGGCCTGCGTAGTTGGCGAATTCTTCCGGCTGGATCTGGTGGAACCTCAGCAGGTCGCCGGGCACGTAGGGAACCAGCGGCTCGCTGGTGGCGTCCAGCACTGCCAGCGGCGTCTGGCCAATGACGCACCATCCGCCGGGGGCCATGGCCGGGGCAATGACTGCCTGCCGGCCTGCGACGGCAACGGCACCTGCCGGAACGGACAGCCTGGGGTCCTTCAGCCGCGGTACCGGGAGCGGGAAATCGGGGCCGTCCATCATGGGCGAGCCCGCGGGGGCGCCGAGGCAGCGGATGACGTAGGACTTCGTGGTGTGCAGGGCGATGATCTGATCGACCGACAGCTGCTGATGCTCGGCAACGCGCTCCAGGTCGGGGCCATAGTCGCCGCCGTAGACGACAGGGACGCTGAACTCGCGGGAAGCCCGGGCCGGGGCGCCGATGAAGTCGAGCTGGCGCATTCCCAGCAGGACAAAGGCACGGACCTGGCGTGCTGTGGTGACCCCGGGGTCGAATTCCACGAGCAAGGAGTCATACGTGGGCACCGCCCCGTGGACGCCGTCGGCCCCTGCCGCCCCCAGCCATTCACCCAGGGCATGCACGGTGGACCAGTTCGACTCGCTGTCAGGTGAAGAGGCGACGACGCGCAGTGCGGCGTCCCCGGATTCAAAGACTTCCACGGGAGTTGGCGTCCGGGTGGTTGCCATCTCAGGCAGCCTTCACTTTGGCGGCCAGGACCTGCGCGACGGGGGCGATGGTCACGCCGGCGCGTTCAAGTTCGGTGCGGACCTGCCGGGCCAGATAGACAGCTCCAGGGGTGTCCCCGTGCAGGAGGACGGTGTCGGCGACGATCGGCAGGTCGGTTCCGGCGACTGTTTCGATGAGCCCTTCGCAGACCATCCGGATGGTGCGGTCCACGATGGCTGACGGATCGTGGATGACGGCACCGGGGCGGCTGCGCGGTACCAGCGTGCCGTCTGCTTCGTAGGCGCGGTCTGCGATGCCAACGATGGCGACCGGGAGCAACCGCTGCGCCGCGGCGTCCGCGAGTTCGCCGTCCTGGGCCAGGACGATCAGGTCCGGGTTGATTCGGGCTGCAGCGTCGGCCACGGCCTGGGCGTAGTCGGACCGGGTGGCCACGAGGTTGCCGAGGCGTCCGTGGGGTGCAATATGGGCGACGCCGGTGCCATGGTAGGCGGCGAAGGCGCTCAGTGCGCCGAATTGGTAGAGGATGTCGTTCCGGACTTCATCCGCGGTGAGGTCCATGGCGCGCCGGCCGAAGCCGCGGAGGTCAGGGAAGCTCGGATGCGCCCCGATGCTGACACCGCGCCGCACGCATTCGGCCACGGTGGCGTTCATGATGTCCGGGTCCCCTGCGTGGAATCCGCAGGCGATGTTGGCGCTGGAAACCACTTCGAGCAGGGCCGCGTCGTCGCCCATCGAGTAGGCGCCGAAGCCTTCTCCGAGATCCGCCACGAGATCAACTGTGGGTCCCATCTGAGCCCTCCTGGGGTGTTGGCTGCACCAATTCGCGCTGGGGCGCAAAAGTCAGCTTGCGGTAGTGAACTGAATGCCGGGATCCTGGCCCGTTCGGGGTCTGCGGTCCGGCTGCCCGGACTCCCGGGCGTCTGTCAAAAAGTCTGTCACCGCGACTTGGATCACACAAAGACGTAATCCATGTCACGGGATAGGTGGCTGTTATGACCCAAAAATAAAAGTCCGTCTTTTCGGCCCTGGATCGCTGATGCCATCAATGTATGGAGCAGATATTTCGGAAATGTAAAAAAGACTGCGCGCTTTGGTTAAGAACCTGATTATGCAAAATGCATCTGACCCCATAAAGAAATTGCATGTCAGTGGAGAGGTTAGAATGTACGATTAGCAAAATAGCGTGCTGGGAGAGGGAAGGCGGCTATGGATACGCGGAAGCTTGCGTACTTCGTACAGATCGTGGATTCGGGAAGCATCACCAAGGCAGCGGCGGCACTGCATGTGGCGCAGCCTGCCCTGAGCCAGCAGGTTTCGGCTCTCGAAACGGATCTCAAGCAGCGCCTGCTCATCCGCAGCAAGCAGGGCGTCAAGCCCACGGCGGCCGGACACACGCTGTACCGGCACGCGCAGTCAATCCTGCGGCTGGTGGATCAGGCCCGCCGGGACGTCGCGGCGTCGGGTGCCGCACCGTCCGGACGGGTCTCCATTGCGATCGCGCCATACAGCATGGCGTCGAGCCTCACGCCCCGGATCATCGGCGAGGTTGGCCGCCGGTACCCTGACATCGTCCTGCACGTCACGGAAATCTACGGTGGCGTCCTGAGCGAGGCAATCAAGAATGGCCGGCTGGACATGGCCCTCATTTACGAGCCGGGGCCCATCCGCGGCGTGCAGTTCACCACGATGATCGTCGAGGACCTGCACCTTGTGGTCAATGCGGCCCTGTTCGGGGCGGCGCCCGAAAACCGTGAAATTACGCTGGAGGAAGCCGCCGGCTTCGGGCTCTTTCTTCCCGAGAAGATCCACACCCTTCGCCAGGTCGTGGAGGGTGGTTTTGACAGCAAAGGGCTCAAACTCAAACTGGTCGGGGAAGTCGAGTCCGTACCGTCGCTGACCCGGCTCCTGCGCGCAGACCTGGGCGCCACCATCATGCCAAAATCGGCGGCCGACGCCCTGTTCCATGAAGAGGACTTCCACGTCCTGCGAATAGTGGGTCCCGCACTGCAGTGCAAGATCGCTCTCTGCACCCCCGATCACGACCCGCTCTCCGAGGCGGCGTCGGCTGTTCTCCTCGTTCTGAAAGAAATGCTTCAGGAAATACTCAGCAAGAAATATGCACGGTAGCCGCCCCATATAATCCGCTTATCAGGTCACGCATCATTGGTCTTAGTAAACGCGCTTCCACGAAACTAATCTTGAATATGAAATGCCGGATGAACCGGCAGTTATTTCTTCATTGGATTTAGTTGATTGGGAGCACATCGTGAAAAAGATCAGCAGTGCGCACCGGGGCCCTTCGAGCGGAAGCCGTTTGGCGGCGAGGACCGGATCCCACTGCCCCGCGAACGGATTCTGGCTTCCCCAAGGACAGCCGGGACAGGCCGTATTTGTCTTTGAAGGCAGCATCATGCCCAGAGGCGCGTCAGGGGCAACGCTCTGGCTCCTGGACGAAACCGCCACCGGCCCGGCCGCCTATCCCCTGCCCGGACCACAGCTCTCCGGGGCCAGGGCCCGCGCACTGGTTGGCTGAGCTCGACCTGATGCCGATTGCGCACGGCGTCGCTGGTATGCAATCATTCCCGTTATCGAGATCCATCGGCAGGAGGTGAGACCCATGTACGCAGTATCCGCAATGGGCACTCCCCTGCAGTCCGCGAGCGCGCGGCTGAAGTAGGCGCAACCGGGAGTGCCCGCCAGGCAACACGCGAAAGGCGACTCCCATGAATACAAATCCTTCTTTACCCCTGCACCTCACCCCGGCGACGGCCCCCGAGCGAGCGCTGGTCCTTGGCGGCGGCGGATCGACAGGCAACGCGTGGCTGATTGGCGTCATCGCAGGCCTGTTCGATGCCGGGCTGGACGTGACCACAGCCGAGCTGACCATCGGGACGTCAGCAGGCTCGACGGCCGCGGCCCAGATAGCTGGCGCCAGCCCCGCCGACCTGTTTGCTGCCATTCTTGCCGCTGCCCCACAGCAAAGGTCCGGTCCGGTCGGATCCGGCCCAGGACGCGTTTCGATCAGGCCGGTGATGGATCACTTGGAGAGAACGGGCAAGATCATTGCCGACTCTAAGGATGCGGTTGACATGCGCCGCAGAATGGGCGCGGCGGCACTCGACCTGGATGCAGGGTCGGACGGCTCATGGCAAACGCAGTGGCGCACCACTGTCGCCTCGCGGCTGCCCAGTCAGCACTGGCCGCAACGGACGGTACTTATCACGGCGGTCGATGCCCAGACCGGTGAACCGGTCGTGTTCGACCGCCACAGCGGAGTCGAGTTGGCGGACGCCGTCGCCGCCAGCTGCGCCAGTGGCCGTCCCTACAGGATCGGGGACAACCAATACATCGACGGCGGCTACCGATCCAACGCCGAGAATGCCGATCTGGCAGCCGGATACGGGCGGGTGCTTGTGCTGTCACCCTTCGGCGGCAGATCCCTGGTGCCGTTGGAGTGGGGCATGCATCTCGCATCACAGGTGGATGAATTATGCGCCCGCGGCAGCAGAGTCGAAACGGTCTTCCCGGACAGCAACTCCGAGCACATGTTCGGCGCCAATGCGATGGATTTCTCGCTGCGTCCGCCCGCCGCCCGGGCCGGACACGACCAAGGCAGAGCCCTCGCCGGGCGGCTCACCGCATTCTGGCGCTGACGCCGGTTGGTGCCGTATTGGCCGAGGGCACGTCTGGACGTCCGCAGGGTGCGCCGCTGAGTCGCGGCGCACCCTGCGAGCAACGTCAGCTGGCGTCTTCGACCAGCAGGCCCTTGGCCTTGAGCACCTCGGTGAGGTTGCACAGCTCGATAGTGGTGCCGCCGGCCTTGTACAGGCCGATAAGTTCGCGCTCGGCATCGTCACGTTCCTGGGACAGGCGAATGACTTCCTCGATCTCGTCCCTACGCACCACAACCACACCGTCGGCGTCGCCGCGCAGGATGTCACCGGGATATATGATCTCGTCGCCAAAAACCATGGGGTGGTTGATGGGGCCGATGGTTTCCTTGACGGTTCCCTTGATGCTGACGCTGCCGGAGAACACCGGCAGTCCCAGCTCGATCAGGTCCTGGGTGTCCCGGACGCCTGAATCCGTCACCATGGCTGCGAGGCCCTTGGCCTTCATGGCGTTGCCCAGAACGTCGCCGAAGGTCCCGGCCTCTTCGAATTCGCCGGCGGCAACCAGGACAACGTCGCCCGGCTCCGCATAGTGGATGGCAACCTGCAGCATCAGGTTGTCGCGGGGTGCGCAGCGGACCGTCGTGGCGGGTCCGCAGAAGGACATGCTGCGGTCGATCGGCTTGATCCTGGAGCTGAGCGCACCCTTCCTGCCCTGGGCTTCGTGGATGGTGGCAGAGGAGAACTTGGACAGCCTGAGGACGGCGTCCGCCGTCGGCCGTTCAACGTTTGTCTTGACGTGGATCATGTTGTGTCCTTCGGTTTGGGGATGGATCAGCTGAGGGCTTGGACGGCTTTGTCGATGGCGGCGACAGCCTCTTCGATGACGGCCAGGCTGGTTGCGTACGAGATCCGGAAGTACGGCCCGAGCCCATACGCGGAGCCGGGAATGGCAGCCACGGATGCCTGGTCGAGGAGGTAGAGCACAAAGTCCTGGTCATCGTTGATGACGCTGCCGTCCGGCGTCGTCTTCCCAAGTACCCCGCCGCAGTTCACGTACGCGTAGAAGGCCCCCTCCGGCGTCGAGCATGACAGCCCCGGGATCGCGTTCAGACTGGCGACGGCGGCGTCCCGGCGGCTGCGGTACACCTCGCCGCTGGTGCGGATGAAGGACTGGTCGCCGGTGAGGGCGGCCGCGGCTGCAGCCTGGCTGACCGAGGACGGGCACGAGGAGATCTGCGACTGCAGCTTGTTGATGGCACCGATCAGTCCGGCCGGACCCGCGCCGTAGCCGAGCCTCCAGCCCGTCATCGCGTACGCCTTGGAGACGCCGTTGACTACCAGGACGCGGTCCTTCAGTTCGGGAGCCGCTTCCACCAGACCTGTCAGCTTGCCTGCACCAAAGTAGATCTGGTCGTAGATTTCGTCGGTCAGGACAAGGACTTGGGGGAAGCCGGCCAGGACGTCCGCGAGCGCGCGCAGCTCGGAGCGCGAGTAGACGGCACCGGTGGGGTTGGACGGGGTGTTCAGGATCAGCCATTTGGTCCGGGCGGTGATGGCACCGCGCAGGGCGTTGGGCGTGAGTTTGAACCCCGAGTCCTCGCCGCAGGGGACGATCACGGGCCGGCCGTCATTGGCCAGGACCATGTCCGGGTAGGAGACCCAGTAGGGCGCGGGAATGATGACCTCGTCGCCGTCGTCCAGGGACGCCATAAACGCGGTGAAAATGACCTGCTTGGCCCCGCCGCCGATGGTTATTTCGTTGGCAGCGTAGTGCAGGCCGGTGTTCAGCTCCAGGGTCTGCAGGATGGCCTTTTGCAGGGCAGGCGTCCCGGTCACGGAGGTGTACTTGGTTTCGCCGTCCGCTATTGCCTGCACGGCTGCGGCTTTGATGTGTTCCGGCGTATCGAAGTCCGGCTCCCCCACAGTGAGGTCAAGAATGCTGCGGCCCTCTGCTTTGAGCTCCCGGACGCGGGCGGCCGCGGCCACGCTTGGAGACGATTTGATGCGTGAAACACGCGATGCAGGCACGAATTCAGACATGTTCTCTTCCAATGGTTCATCAGTGAGGGGACTTGCGTCTTTCGAGCCTATGGACTGCAGGCGGCTGTGGATAAGACGTATTCTGCGTGGACGGATAAGGAAGCCTTATGGCCCTGACACCACACGATTCACTTATTGCCGCACCTGATTTAGGTATTTCCCGGGAGCCGCGGACACGCCTAGCGTTGTGCGTACTGTTCAAGGGAGAGGAACCGATGGCCCGCCACCAACCAGCAACGGCAACGGACAGCGGGGCGCTCGGGCGCCCGGTGCGCTCCTCTCTCCGAGGAGGCTACCGCTATCGAGGCGATCAACGCCGGCGAGCGGCGGATCAGCAACGGGCCGAGCTCAGCCGGCTGCTCACGGACAGGCAGGGCGCTATCCGCTACCGGTCGAGCCGGATCCGGTCTCTGACAGCGAGCCTCAGCCAGTTGGTGGCGCAGGCCCTCCGGGACGGCACGCCGGTCGCGGACCTGGCCCGGATTACCCATCTGTCCGCCTTGGCCGTTAGGCGGACCGGCCGTGCCTTCGACGACCTGCAGCCGACGGGCATGGCGGCGGCTTGTCACCTCAGGGCGATCTCACACTTGCTGCGGGAACTGACCGCCCTGGAGGACTCGAAGGCAGCAGTTGAAGTGGAGCGCCTGCACCTGCTTGCCGAGGCCAGCAGGCAGCAGATTTTGGACGAATTCGAGCTGGCATCCCTGACAGGGCTCAGGCCTGAACAGATCAAGAAAATGACCCGTGGCGTAGCGGCGCAGCCTCGAGGGAATGTCGCGGATCACCGCGCCACCGGCTAACTGCCCGTGATCACCAGGGCAACGCTGTGTCCGCCGAAGCCAAAAGCGTTCACAAAACCGGCAGGGGCGGATCCGGGCGCCAGCGTGTGGGCCTTCTCCGTCACGACGTTCAGGTTCACTTCGGGGTCCAGCGCCTCGACGTTCGCCGTTCCGGGGAGCTGTCCGGTCTGCAGGGCCTGGACCACCACAACGGCGGCCAAGGCACCCGCGCCGCCCAGCAGGTGGCCGGTGTGGCCCTTGGTGGAGGTCACGGGCACGTCGGCACCGAAAATGGCGTTGATGGCCTGCGCTTCGAGCCGGTCCCCTACCGGGGTGGAGGTGGCGTGGGCGTGGACGAAGCCGATGTCCGAGGCCTGCATTCCGGCCGAGGCCAGGGCCTTCTGCATGACCCGCCGCTGCATGGCGGGGTCCGCGGCCACGATGTCGTTGGCATCGGAGGTTATCGCGCCGCCGGCCACTGCGCCGAGGATGGCGGCGCCGCGTGCCCGGGCGTGGGCCTCACTCTCAAGCACCACAATGCCGGCGCCTTCCGCGAGGACAAAACCGTCGCGGCCGCCGTCGAACGGGCGCGAGGCGCGCGTGGGGTCGCCGTTGCGCGTGGAGAGTGCCCGGATCTGGGAGAACCCGGTGATCACCAGGTCGTTGACGGATGCGTCCACGCCGCCGGCAATCACGACGTCGGCCGCTCCGGAGCGGATCATCTCGGCACCCTGGACAATCGCCTCCGCGCCGGACGCGCAGGCGCTGACCGGGGTCCGGGCTCCGCCGCGGGCACCGAGGTCAATGGAGACCCAGGCCGCGGGGCCATTGACCATCAGCCGGGTGAGGGTGTGCGGCGAGACCCGGCGGGGCCCCCCGCTGGCGAGCGCACGGTCCTGTTCGAGGGTGGAGCCGAGGCCGCCATAGGCGGAGCCGATCACCACGGCGAACCGTTCGGGGTCGACGTCGGGCGCCCCGGCCTGCTGCCAGGCCTCGCGGGCAGCCACCAGGGCCAGTTGCCCGCACCGGTCCATCCGCTTCAGCTCGCGCGTGGTGAGGTGCGCCGAAAGGTCGGCGGTGACCTGTCCGGCAATACGAACGGGCAGCTGCTCCGCCCAGTCCTGATCCAGCGCGGCGATGCCGGACTGTCCCGCCAGCAGGCCGGTCCAGGTCTCCGCCACGGTGGATCCGAGCGGGTTGATGGTGCCGACGCCGGTGATCAGCGCGCGGGGTTGGTCTGCAGGCATTGGACGCTACTTTGCGGGGTTGTGGGTGCCGATGGGCACGAGGGTCAGATCGGGGTGGTTCTTCTCGATCCGGCGCAGGGCCCAGACGTCGTTGAACAATGCGAGGTATTCGCCGTCGGACCGCAGCAGCACCTCAGCGCCGGGCACGTTGGCCAGCGCGGGCATGGCGTCCGCCGTCGAAATCCTGGCGATGGAGTACGGCAGGCGTTCCAGCCGCATCGGGGCGCTGAAATCGTGCGCCATGCGGTCCTCCACCACTTCGAACTGCATGGGGCCGACGGCGGCGAGCACCGGCGCCTGGTCGCCGCGGACGTCGGAGCGGAGCACCTGGATGACGCCCTCGTGCTCGAGCTGCTCGATGCCGCGGCGGAATTGCTTGAACTTGCTGGGGTCCTTGGACCGGGCCACCTGGAAGTGTTCCGGGGCGAACAGCGGAATGGCGGGGTATTCCACCGCGTCTTCGAGGAAGAGGCTGTCACCGACGCGCAGCGTGGAAGCGTTGACCAGACCAACAACGTCGCCGGGGTAGGCCTCGTCGATGACCTCGCGTTCGCGGCCGAAGACCTGCTGGGCGTACTTGGTGGCGAACGACTTTCCGGTGCGGGTCTGGGTGACCACCATGCCGCGTTCAAAAACTCCGGAGCAGACGCGGATGAAGGCGACGTGGTCGCGGTGGGCCTTGTTCATGCCGGCCTGGACCTTGAAGACGAAGCCCGAGAAGGACGATTCGACCGGGCGCGGGCTGCCTTCAACGTCGGGGCGGGGGGCGGCGTGCGGCGCGAAGTCCACCAGGGCGTCCAGCAGTTCCTTCACGCCGAAGTTCAGGGCGGCGGAGCTGAACAGGATAGGGGTGGCGGTGCCGGCGTGGAAGGCTTCGACGTCGAATTCGAGGTTGGACTCGATGACCAGGCCTGCCTCATCCACGGCGTCGGTCCAGTTGCTGCCCTGCGTCTCCGCGGCCTCTTCGGGCGTGAAGTACTCGGTCAGTGCGATGTTGGCGCCTGAATTGTTGCGCTGGAAGCGGGCGAAGCGGTCCTGGCGGAGGTCCCAGACGCCGCGGAAGTCACCGGAGATACCCACGGCCCAGGTCAGCGGCATGGGCTGCAGGCCGGTGCGCTCGGTGAGCTCGTCCATCAGCGCCAACGCGTCAAGGCCGGGCCGGTCCCATTTGTTGATCACGGTGATGATGGGCAGGTTCCGCGCCTTGCAGACTTCGAACAGTTTCATGGTCTGCGTTTCCAGGCCCTTGGCGGCGTCCACGAGCATCACTGCGCAGTCGACGGCGGCCAGGACGCGGTACGTGTCCTCGGAGAAGTCCGCGTGGCCGGGGGTATCCAGCAGATTGATGACGGTGTCCCGGTAGGAGAACTGAAGCGCCGCGGAGCTGATGGAGATGCCGCGGTCCTTCTCCATCTGCATCCAGTCCGAGACTGTTTCCTTGCGGTTGGCCTTGCCGCTGGAGGCGCCGGCGGTGCCAATCACCTTCGCGTGCAGCGCCAGGGCCTCGGTGAGCGTGGACTTGCCGGCGTCAGGGTGCGAGATAACAGCAAACGTCCGACGCCGGGCCGCCTGTTTGTGAATCTCGTTGACCCGGGCGGGGCTAAGGACATCTTGGGACACGGTGCTACTTTCGCTGCGGTGGGGTTACCCCAAGGCGCTCGGCAGGCCTCAAGGGGAAGCATGGCTCTGTGACAGCCAAGTTCCAAGTTTATCGCAGCGGCGGACTTTAGGCTGGGGCCATGAATAACGCCAAGAGAGCAACGCTGATTTGGTTCTCTCCGTCCGGGCAGCCAGCGGTTCAGACGCTTAGGCTGTAGCTGTGAGCAAACCGCTGGACGAGGGTCCGTTCTTTCACGGCACGAAAGCCAACCTCCGGCACGGTGATCTCCTCAGGGCGGGCTTCAGGTCGAACTACCGTCCCGAAGTCGTGATGAATCACATCTATTTCACCGCTCTTCCGAACGGTGCGGGACTCGCCGCGGAACTCGCGGCGGGTGACGGCGCCCCGCGCGTCTACGAGGTCGAGCCGACCGGGGCATTCGAGGACGACCCGAACGTGACCGACAAGAAATTCCCCGGCAACCCCACCCGGTCATTTCGCAGCAGTGCCCCGCTCAGGGTCATCGGCGAAGTCACCGATTGGACACGACTGGCGCCCGAGGCGCTACAGGAATGGAAGGAGCGGCTCGCAGCACTCCTGGCGGACGAGCGAGGCGAAATCATCAACTGACGAGGATCAACGCTCCTTCAAGGGCATGGAACGTAGGCGGACCGGCTTAGGGAATCAGCCGCTGATCTCGGAGACTCTGGAAGATTCTCAGAAACATCTCTTCGCTTTCAACATATGCGTGGAAGCCTGCACGTCTCGATTTTGAAGTGTCAGCGATAACGTCGTAGTCCCACGCGAAGACGAAATCGCCAAACTGCCAGGAAGACACCTCAGAGTAGGCGGTCTTCGCCAGAGCGTGCTTCGCAACCATGGCATCCCAGAGATCAGATTTGTCTGCCATCACATCGCTCAGGCTCATCGGTAAAGGTGGCGCTACGTCGAGATCGAAGAATGCTGCAATTTTTGGCCACATCGAGGACCAGCGGAACATGTCACCGTTCGTGATGTTGAAGGCTTGGTTCTGACCTTCGGGGTTCGTTGCCGCCCAGACGGTCGCTTCCGCCAGCAGCCCTGAGTCGGTCATCTCGATCAGGCTGGTGTACGCCCCGGCTTTGCCCGGGAACCGGAAAGGGATGCCGAGCTCTTTGCTGATGGAGGCATACACCGCAATCACCATGGCGAGATTCATAGGGTTGCCGAGCCCTATGCCAGCCACAACCGAGGGGCGCAGCGCGGACCACGACCAGGCGGCGTCGACTTGCCGTCGTTCAAGGAACTGTTGCTGGTCGACGTTGAACTCCGGTGGCATGTGGGGTGGATCGTCTTCACGGGCCGGCGTCGAGAAAGCCCCTAGATGGGCGCCGTAGACCTTATACCCCTGCATCAAACTGATGTGCTCCAGGTCCGGGGCCACAGGTTCGATCGCGTCGACGACATTCGCGAGCATCGCCACGTTCGGCGGCACCAGGTCCGCCCAGCTGGCGCGGTCCTGATAGGCGGCATAGAAGATATGGGTGACTTCAGTCAGGCTGGCAAGCTTCGCGGCGGTGTGGTCCCTGTCCAGAAGATCAACCGAGATATGCCGAACCGATCCCTTACTAGCCCCTCCCCGCCGAGAGAGCCCTATGATCCTCCAGCCTCCTGCGCGGTCGAGGTGCTCGATCAGATTTCCGCCGATCACACCGCGTGCTCCGACGACCAATGCAGTTTTCGATGCCATAACTCCTCGTTCATCGTAAAATCAAGATTTATCGATCCAAGTTGTACCACAATATCGTGGCATCGCGATATTACGATTAGAGCTACAGTGGACCCATGGGAGAACTCAGCGACGATCAACTGGTGGGCGCGTTCAAAGCGCTTGGTCACCCAACGCGCTTGGCGATTCTGGGCTGGCTCAAGGACGGCAACTCATTTCCGCCGCAGGACCGGCCAGCAGACGAGGTGGGAGTGTGTCTGAAACACATTCAGGCGCGTGCAAACGTGTCACAGTCAACCGCTTCACAGTTCATGGCCACGTTGCAGCGCGCGGATCTTGTGATCTGTACTCGCATCGGCCAGTTCTCGCACTACCGACGTAACGAGCAGACCATCGCCAAGCTCGGCAATGCCATAGGCTCCGAGGTCTAGCTGCAGAAAAATGTCAGCCGGTTGTCGGCTCCTCATCGTTGGCGACAGCCTCGATCCAATCTACGGCCTCGTCGGAAAGCTGGGGGCCGTCTTCTGATTCGCCAGCCCACCACGCAGAATCGGTCTCGCCGCCCGTAACCACCAAGATAGCGGCGATGACATGCTGCGGCAGCGGCTCGCCATTGTGCTCAATAAGCCAGCCGCGTGTTTCCACATCGACCAGAGGCCACCACTCGAAGATGTTCATCAACGCAGTGTTGCACGCAGGAAGTCGTGTGTACACATCCCGCCGTGCGAGGGCCTCCGGCAAAGACACCGGCTAACGAGCACAAAGCCCCAGGCGTGTCCCGCAGGGGGCCCTAACCGGACACTTGCCGGCAGCAGCGCCTGTCAGCCGGCTCCTGAAACGGTCATGCAGTGCGTAATGAACTCCGTGGCGGCGGTTAGTCCGCGTCCGGCACGACTCATGCTCAAACGACTACCCGCACTGCACCCTACGCGCCGATGCCAAGTCCCTCTCGCTGTGGGGCACGGACCATGGCAGCCCTCCCGCACCCAAGGTGTCCGCTGAGGGATCCTCTACTGGGCCGTTGGCTCGGATCAGGTAGCGTCGGAGGCATGGCAATGCACGACAACGAACTACCGATTAACGAAGCCGTTGCTCGCCGGTTGATAGCCACTCAGTTTCCGGAATGGCGCCATGAGCCCGTCCGCCGCATCGTGACGGACGGCACGGTCAATGCCATATTCAGAATCGGCGCTGATGTCACGGCCCGTTTCCCACTCCGCCACGCTGACCCGGCTGCTTCTAGCGCCGAGCTTGCTCGAGAATCCCTTGCAATGCGCGAGTTAGTGGCATGCTGTCCGTTCCCCACGCCGGTGCCCATTGCCTTGGGCCATCCGGGCTACGGCTATCCACTGGCGTGGTCGGTCCAGACTTGGCTACCCGGCATTACTGCAACCGCCAACGGCGTAGCGCACTCCGATGCATTCGCGCATGACCTTGCTGTCCTCATCCATTCGCTTCGTGCCGCCGACACGAGAGGACGCCAGTTCGCGGGTGCCGGCCGCGGCGGAAACCTGAAGGACTCAGACGAGTGGATGGAGGTTTGTTTCCATAAGAGTGAGGAATTGCTGCCCGTCGATCGGCTCCGCACCCTCTGGGCAGCATTCCGAAGCCTGCCGGCTGGTGGGCCGGCAGTGATGAACCACGGCGATTTGATTCCCGGCAACCTCCTCGTCGATGGCGACCGGCTGATTGGCGTTCTGGATGGCGGAGGTTTCGCTCCAGCTGACCCTTCACTCGATCTCGTCGCCGTATGGCACCTGCTCGATGACCAGAGGCGCACGCTCCTCCGCAACGAGCTCGCATGCGATGACCTCGAGTGGTGGCGCGGGGCCGCATGGGCGTTCCAGCAGGCGGTGGGCCTGGTCTGGTACTACAAGGAGTCGAATCCCAGGATGAGCGCGCTTGGCCGTACCACCTTGGCACGCATCTTCGATGACTCATTGTTCCGTCCGCTCATGGAACGTCCGTTGAAGGATGGGTCAACGGACGCGAGCCATCATTTTCGATGGCTCGGTCCGCTCGGTGAACCCGTACTGAGCGTAAAGCCCGTGAGCATCAGTTCAACAGCTCAACACCGGCCCACATCCCGGTCGATATAGCCTAGACGGGACGTCGGCCCCGTCCGGGCCGGCCTGCCGGCCTTAGTGGGTCGGCCGGGAACGAAGAGAAGAGCCTCATCGCAATGATCGAACCTGACTGGGTCCAGCACGCCATCTGGTGGCAGGTCTATCCCCTCGGCTTCGTCGGCGCGGAGAAGAACGCGACGCCGGAACCCGCCGCTGACCGCCGGCTGCTGGACCTTGTCCCGTGGCTGGACTACGCGGTGAAACTCGGGGCATCGGGGCTGGCCCTCGGTCCCATTTTCGAATCGGAGACGCACGGGTACGACACCACAGATTACTTCCGGATCGATCCGCGGCTCGGGTCCGAGCAGGACTTCGACACCCTGGTGGCCGAGGCACACCGTCGCGGACTACGCATACTGCTCGACGGCGTCTTCAACCACACCGGGCGCTCCTTCGCGCCGTTCCAAAATGTCCTCGTACGCGGGCCGGAAGCGGACACCGCCTCCTGGTTCTCGCTCGAATGGCCCGACGGTGCCGCTCCCGGCGTCGAACCCGCGTACCGCGATTTCGAAGGCCACCACCACCTCGTGGCTCTCAACCATGACGAGCCGGCCGTTGCTGATTTTGTCGTTGAAGTCATGGAGCACTGGTTGCGCCGGGGTGCGGACGGCTGGCGACTCGACGCCGCCTATGCCGTCCCGTCGTCGTTCTGGGCCACGGTCACGGCACGCGTCCGGTCATCCCATCCGGATGCGTACTTCGTGGGTGAGTACATCCACGGCGACTATGCATCAGAGGTCCGGTCCGGCGGCCTGGACTCCGCCACGCAATACGAGCTCTGGAAGGCTGTCTGGAGTTCGCTAAATGACGCGAACTTCTTCGAACTCGCAGCTGCATTCGAACGACACAACGCACTCCTGCGCTCCTATGCACCGCTCACCTTCATCGGCAACCACGACGTCACCCGCATCGCGAGCAAGCTCACCGATGCAGCGCTCGTCCCGCACGCCGTCGTCGTCCTCCTCACGGTCGGCGGAACGCCGTCCATCTACTACGGCGACGAGCAGGGCTACCGGGGCGTCAAGGAGGACAGGGCAGGGGGCGACGACGACGTGAGGCCTCTCTTCCCGTCCTCCCCCGACCAGCTCTTGGCCGTGGGAGGACCCATCTTCGCCGTGCACCAGGAGCTCATCGGGGTGCGGAGGCGGAACCCATGGCTGCATCGTGCGACCACAGACGTCCGCCAGCTCTCCAATGAAGTGCTTGCCTACCGCATCGCGGTTGACGCCGATGCGCTCGTGGTCGCACTGAACCTCTCGCACGACACCCAGCGGATCAGCGCCGCGGGCGCCACTACCGTCGTAGCCGGACAGGCGACACTCGATGACGGTGCGAACGCCGTCCTGGTGCCACCACGGGGGTGGGCCGTCCTGGCCTAAGGCAGCCGCGAGAGGACGCCCTATCCAAGGTTCTTCCGGCGGGCCTCCAAGACGCACCGACTGCCCATAAGCCGGTCCGTTAGTGGAACCCTCTACGGGAAACATTGAGAATTGTTCTCGGATGAAGGCGACTATCGATCCCGAATCGCTCGCTGAGCATGCCGTGATTCGGACTCAGCACGCGTCGCTGCGTGCCCAAAAGCTGGCTCAAAGAATGAATCATCTGGCTTTTAGGTTGAGATTGCACCGATATGGCGAGAAGGGTGTGATTGCCGTGGATATGGTGACTGGCATGGAACCAGTTCTGAAATTTGCACGGCGTTGGGGCGCCCCCGTGGCGGCCGTCATCTTCTTCTCCCTGTGGTGTGTGGCCGAGGCAGGCAGGATGGGAGGGTCCTGGTTGTCATGGTCGGGGAACTGGCCGCTGGCCCTGATGACGCTGGCTGTTGCCACCGCCTCCTGGAAACCCTTGGTGTCCCTTGGGTTCACGGTTGCGCTCCTTGCCGGACAGTTGAGTCATGCCCTGCCGGCGATGTATTCCAATCACTGGGCCATCTATCTGGGTTCCTTTGTCGCTCTTGGCTTCATCATGTGGACCGCTCCACCGCGGATGCGGTACATCGCTGGGGGCGTGAACGTGGTCGCCGCTGCCGTCATGGCGTTCCTGATGCTCTCGTGGAGATACGGCGACGGCGTCGGTTGGTACCCGCCGGCGTACGCCGGCGACCGGTGGATGCTGCAGGACTTTGGCTGGCAGCTGTTTGCGCTCCTCCTGGTGATCGCCGGGGCCTGCGCCGCCGTCGGACTTCTGCTGGCGCTGTATCAGGAACGGGGCAGTCTGTTCCGGGCCAGGGAGCTGGCCCAGAGCAGCATGAAGGAAACCGAGATCGACCTCATCGTGGAGCAGGAACGGACACGCATCGCCCGCGATCTGCACGACGTCCTCGCCCATTCCCTCGCGGTCATCGCCGCCCAAGCCGACGGCACCCGCTATCTGAGCAAGGACCAGCCCAAGGCCGTCCTCAATGCCCTGGACACCATCGCCCGGTCCGCCCGCAGCGCCCTTGTGGATGCCCAACGCGTGATCGAAGGAGTACGCGATGACGGGATGGTGACGCCCCAGCCTCGGCTGAGCGACATCCCGGCACTAATCGAAGGTATGCAGCGCGGCAGTTTGAAGATCCACCCCAGCGAGTCCGGGACACCCGTGGAGCTCTCCTCCGGGCAGGAGATGGCGGTTTTCCGGATCGTTCAGGAGTGCCTGACCAATGCACTCAAACATGGCGGGCGCGGCACGGACGTGCGGCTCCACTTTGACTGGAGCGGGCCGGGCCTGACCCTGCATGTGGCCTCGGCCGTTGCCCCGGCCGGCCAAGAAGACGCTGCGAACCCTGCTGCCGCCCGGGTCGGGAGAGGACTTCCCGGCATGCGCGAACGCGCCCATCTGGCCGGCGGCTGGCTGACCGCCGGACCGGACGGCGAACACTTCCGCGTGACGGTCTTCATCCCCTACGCAACCCGGGAAACGAGGGCAGCGGACGATACAGCCGGTGCCGAAGCCGGGAGTACCTTCGGTGAAATTTCGGGTGCGGAAGCCCAGCCGGCGCTGGCCGCAACGGGTCTTCCCGTTCCGGCAGGGGCCGCACGGGAAGCAGCCGACCGTGGCTGATGCCGGGACACCCATCACCGTGGCCCTGGTGGATGACCAGCCCTTGTTCCGTTCGGGTATCCGCATGCTGATAGAAAGCCAGGAGGACTTGGAGCTCTCGGGAGAGGCCGGTGATGGGGAAGAGGCGGTGACCCTGGCAATCGAACGGCGTCCGGACGTCATGCTGATGGACCTGCGTATGCCGGTCATGGATGGCGTCGAAGCCACCCGTCGGATCGTGCAGCACGCCACGGCGGCCGGAACCGACAAGCCAAAGATCATCGCACTGACCACCTTCAACAGAGATCAGGCCGTGGTCCAGGCCGTGCAGGCCGGGGCGAGCGGGTATCTGCTCAAGAGCGCGGAACCGGAATTCCTGCTCGCAGCGATCCGGACCGTCCACTCCGGCTACTCCGTCATCGCGCCAGGATCTATCCACTCTCTCTTCGAGCATGCTGCCCGCAATGTTCCCGCTGCCGGTCCGGACTTGTCCGTACTCAACGTCCTCTCCGTGCGGGAGCGAGACGTCTTTCTACTCGCGGCCAAAGGCCTCAGCAATGGTGAAATGGCGGAGAGTCTGTTCGTCTCCGAAGCCACCATCAAAACTCACCTGCGCAGTGTGTTGGACAAACTGGAACTCCGCACCCGGCTCCAGCTGGTCGCATTCGCCCACGAACGCCGCCTACTGGGCACCTGAACAGACAAACTGGAGCCGCGCAGGGCGCCTCTGCCCGGACCATAGTCCGCCCATATCGCAAGAAGAGAGCTCAAGGACAAATGATGGACGTTTCAACTGCTGCCCTCAACATGACCTTTCTCCTGACCCTCGGCATCGGTTTCCTGATGTTCCTTGGCCACATTCTTATTTTCACGACCATGCTGATGCTGGCCGGCTCCGCCCACTTGGCCGCGCGCACCTTCACAGCACTTTGGAACCGGCTCCGGATGGCAGAGGTGATAAACCACCGATCCGAACCTGCTCGTGATCGGGAAGCATTGCGCGCCAACGCATTAGCTAATCTGGATCATGAGGCCCACGGCACGACCGCCTCGTAGAGCAGCGCGACCAGCATGTCGGCAGTTGGTGCACGCCCATGTGTGCCCGATTGAGGATCCCTCACCGGGACAGCTCGTGAGGGTTGTTGTTGCATTCAGGGAGCCACCGCCGACATTCGCTGACGGGTGATAATCAGACAGTGATGTAACTAGAATTTTGGCCGGACTATGGCCCAGGTCCACTGTGGGAGCAAGGAAAACCCGCGGATTTGCGATCTCTGGGGCTCCCTCGCGAGCTCGCCGAGCAGCTCATGTCTTGGAACTCTCAATTCGAAGAAGACAAAGTCCCTCTTTCGGGCCCAGGTGACGTTGGCTGGGTCGCAGAGGGAGTAAGCCTTCTGCGCCAGGTCCGCCTTGCCCTGGGAGCTGGCTACAACGTCGTGGTCACTGAGCATTGGTGGGGAGAGGCTCCAGTCTGAGATTGCGTGCAGTGCTCGCACAATTCAGCAGGCAACGATCACGGAAGGACGGCCTCTACTCCCGGTCAGATTGTCCGATCAACGATCCTTGTCTGCAGCATTGCCGACGCACGGTCTGGTCCCTATTACTCGGCCTTAGCTCTGAATGGGCTCCTACAAGCCCGCAAGTCGTGAAGTGGCCAGGCCTTGACGTCATACTTGCATTTTGCAAGTATAGGTCGCATGAGCCTCTTCATCACCTGCCCGGTTGAGAGCGTCGAGCGCGCGACCGCCTTCTATACCGCCCTCGGCTGGACCCTCAACGCCAAGATGTCCGATCACAACGTGTCATGCTTCGAGATCGCGCCCGAGCAGTACGTCATGCTCGGTAGCCGCGAGATGTACGCGAGCGTCGGCGGCGCCGAGGAGCTGGTCGGCGGACCCGACACCCCCTCGAAGGTCACGGTCTCATTCGACCTTGGCAGCCGCGAGGCGGTCGACGAGCTCACCGAACGCGCCGGCGCCGCCGGCGGCCGGATCGGTGACACCGACGACTACCCCTTCATGTACCAGCGCCAATTCGACGACCCCGACGGCTACCACTACTCGCCGTTTTGGATGAAGCCGGACGTCGATCCGACCGCGTGAGTAACCTCGCCGCAGCCCTCGACATCGTCGGAGCGCGGTGGGCCCTACTCGTCGTGGAGCGGCTGCTCGACGGGCCGCAGCGCTATGGCGATCTGCAGCGCGACCTCGGAGTACCGACCAACATGCTCGCGACCCGCCTGCGCGAGCTCGAGGCCGCCGGCGTACTGTCCCGCCTGCCACTCCGGCACAACACCCGGGCCTACGCGCTGACCGAGAGAGGGCTCGCCTTGCGCGAGGCGATCGTCGTCCTAGCACGCTGGGGCGGCGAGGAGTGGCCTAGGAGCGCCCCGGAAACTTAAAGCTTCTAAGTCACCCGAACGGGCTGTGCACCGCGTACCCATTCCCTGTGAGTTGCAGCGGCGATGGCGTGGTTTCCGCAGCGCTTTGTGACCGCGCGACAAGTCCCGTAAGCCCATCCCTCATCGGACGCATCGTCGTCCAATGAGCACCCGGCTTGCGCAACACGTTCGGTGACGAATGTGGCTTTGTCTAGGCGATCAGGAACCTATCGCCATTACCTCTAGTGCGCTATCCGCAAGCCCAGTCGAACGAATCAGATTCCAGATCGAATTGAGCGTTGCCGCCACCGCCGAAGTTCAGCCCCGAGATCTCTTCCAGTTCGAGATACCAGGGAGTAAGGCCGACAGGCATCGCCTGGACGGGGAAGGCCGTTCCGCCCAAGTGGCTTATGGCGAAAAGCGGTTCAGCCCAGTCCGCAAGGCTGCTCCCACCTGCTGAGGGATTGACATACCCATCGGCGCCGACCTCATCTCCCCAGAGTTCGACCGGGGCCTTGCCAGCATTTGGATCGACGCGCGGAATCAACCAAATGTCGATGGTGGGCTCGACGATATCCCAAGCATTCGTACCTTCTGACTCGTCCACATGCTCACCCTCGGCACGAACATCGGGACGAGGCGGCGTCGGGCCGGCGGCCAACTCATCATCTGTGAGCCAGAGGATCGCGAACTCTCCGTCGATCACGTCTCTGCGCCTAAGTAGGCCGGGATGGTCCTTGGTTGCGGCAAGGTCGCGTAGGAACGGATCGGTTGATTCGGCGCTGGGGATGGGAGATTTGCTGTTGTCTGCGAATTGTCCCTCACCAGCGAATATGGCGATTCCAGGAAACTGTGGACCACGCCTTTGAAAGTCACCGGGTAGCCAGAGCGTCAGCACATGCATCATGGGCAAACCAGTGTTGAGGCTTCGTGGCCACTGTTCCCAACGAACGCCCGGCCCAAGGCTTCCTGTCCAACCGGACGGCGGCTGGCTGGGAAGGGCAGCCTCGGCAGTTCGCCCCGGTGCCTTGCCAACTCCATTGCCGCAACGAAATGCCAGGTTCCAAGCGATTGCCTCAGTCATGGCACCACCATATGAGGTCATGATCCAATCCAACGAAGCTGACTGAATCTTTCACGGGGGCTAACGCCCAGCTTCGCGATGAAGAATCGCTGAAGAGTCGGCAGGGTTCGTACACCATCGGCCATAAATTGAAATTATCGAGTGCTCTGGCATTGTGCCACCCAACTAGCCAGTCGAAAAGCGTTCGCTGAGGGATCCCTCACCGGACGGTTGTAAGCCGGCTCTGTAGTGGCTGCAGCCCGCCTGGCGTTTGGGTGTCCTACAAGGAGGTCAGAGCCAACCGCGAATGGCGACCTAACTCAGCGCCCAAACACGAGTTGACGAGATTTCAGAGAGTGGTTATATTTTTTCTCGTAAGAAAAAGAGAACGGAAGTTCCCCCACTTGAAGTAGCTGTAGTTTGCCGGTTCAGGGGGAAGCACCGTTGCAGTAACACCTGGTCGTCGGACAGCTTGAGATGGCCAGAGCAGCATCAGCAGTACCGGGCCGTCAAGCAATAGGAGACGGATACAGCAGTATCAGCAGTACCTGGTCGTCGGACAGCTTGAGACGGCCAGAGCAACACCAGTAACACCTGGTCGTCGGACAGCTTGAGATGGCCAGAGCAGTATGAGCAGTACCAGGCCGTCAAGCAATAGGAGACGGATACAGCAGTACCAGCAGTACCTGGTCGTCGACAGCTTGAGACGGCCAGAGCAACACCAGCAACACCTGGTCGTCGGACAGCTTGAGACGGCCAGAGCAACACCAGTAACACCTGGTCGTCGGACAGCTTGAGATGGCCAGAGCAACACCAGTAATGCGGGGCGGGCAAGTTGAGTGCATCCTTATGCATTCCTTGCCCGCCCCTACCGTTAGGGTCTGCTGCCCGGTATTAGGGTCCTTTTGTTAGTTGGAGGCCCGAGCAGACACTGCTCGTAGTTCACTCGGACATCAAAATCCTCCGCAGCCCCGTCCGGGCACCCGGGCGGCCTCATCACCCCACGAAACACAGCGAAACATTTCTCGCATACCCGCCCGCACAAGCTGGCCCGTAAGCCGGTCCCCCAGCGGGGCACCGGCCACCCAAAATTTGCGGATCACGCTTCGCCGAGATTCCGCGGCCGCTCGATTCCCGTAAGACCCGCCCGAGAAAATGCCCGGTGACGGGGGGGTGTCCCTATGCTTTTCGTCAAGCGGTTTGCGGTGCTTTTGCCTCGTAGAGTGTCCCGTTTCGGAGCATCGCGTGGATGACGTCGCAGCGGCGGCGTGCCAGGCAGATGACGGCGGCGTTGTGCTTCTTCCCTTCGGCGCGTTTGCGGGCGTAGTAGGCCTTGGAGGCGGGGTCGTGACAGGAGGCGACCCACGCGGATCTGAAGAGTGCGTTCTTGAGTTGTTTGTTCCCGGAGCGGGCAGGGAATTCTCCCCGGATGGAGGTCCCGGAACGCCGGGTGACGGGTGCGATGCCGCCGTAGGCGGCGAGGTGGCCGGCGGTCCGGAAAGTGCCGGCGTCCCCGATGGTCAGGAGTATGGTGGCGGCGGTCTTGATGCCGACTCCCGGCATGGACATCAAGACCCCGGAAAGAGGGAAGTCGTCCAGGAGCTTCTCGACTTCTTCGGCCACGATGGCCCGCTGGTGTCTGAGTTCCTTGATCTGGGCTGCGACGCGCGGGATGACCAGCTCCACGGCCTGCGTCCCGGCGACGGTCACGCTTTGCTCGCCAAGGGCCTTGAACACGGCGTCGATGAGCGTGGCCGGGTCTTTGCGGCTGTGGTTCCTGGCCCAGCGGAGCACATTCCCACGTCCCGCGGCGCGCAGACCGGTCGGGCCGGCGTATTTGATCAGCATTTCCAGGACCAGGGAACGGGTCAGGACGGTGCCGGGAAAGGCCCGTTCCAAAGCCGGGAAGATCTGCAGCAGGAGACTCCTGAGCCGGTTGATCGCACGGGTGCATTCATGGGTCAGGTCCGCGTCGAAGCCGGAGAGGACTTCAGTGCCGAGAGGACCTCGCTGTCGCGGTCGACCGCGCGCAGCGTGTGCGGCATCGCCCGTGCCGTATCGGCGATGATGAACGCGTCCCGGGCATCGGTCTTGGACTTCCCCGGATACAAGTCGGCCGCCTTGCGCATCGCCAGGCCCGGCAGATACGCGACCTCGCAGCCGGAGTCCCGGGCCACCGCGACCGGCAGCGCCCCGATGGTATTTGGCTGATCGACCACCACCAGGACCTTGCCGTGCTCCTGAAGGCGTGTGAACAGCTCCCGCAGCTGTGCCTCGTCCTGCGGCAACGGCTTATCGAAAACCCGTTCCCCGGCGGCAGTGAGCGCCGTCGCATGATGCTCGCTCTTGCCGACATCGAGCCCGCAGAATATGTCGAATCCCTCATCCATATCGGCGCTCCTTCGCACCCACGAGATGGCCGCAGCCACGACACCCGATGCCGGCACCCACGTTACAACGAGACCTGGACACACTGGCCCGGCCATGTCCCTATCAGCGGTCAACAAGTGCCTCCGAACCCGGCGACAACACCCCCCGGATCATCAATGACAGGGCGAGAAAGTCATACCGGGTCCAGCGACCAGTCCCCGGCCTTCGGGGACTCAATAAATGTAACGGGGGGGGACAAACGGTACCTGCTGAAGCACGACGGGAATCCTCATAGGTACGCCCGTGTATCCACCAACGACCAAGACCTCAGCGCCGAAAAAAGCGCCCGGGCGGCCCTTGGGGTGACGCCGGACAAGACCTTCACCGGCCAGGGCCTTGCCGGGCACGGACGCACACTACGGTGGAGCTTGCCGAACTCATCGCGATGACGCGCTCAACGGGCTAACGCGTACAACCCTCGGACCGTGACAGATCTGACGGCGCGCGGGCTGCCCACGCTGGCGTTCGGCATACTGGTTCCATGCAGGCGACGACGGTGTTGGTTGAGGGCGAGAGTGACCGGATGGCGGTGGAGACGCTGGCCGTGCGCCTTGGCCATGACCTGGCGGCCGAGCGGGTGACGGTGGTGCCGATGGGAGGCGCCACCAGCATCGTCCGCTTCCTCGACCGTTACGGCCCGGACGGCGCAGGCCACCGGTTGCTCGGTCTGTGTGATGTGCGCGAGTCCCGTGGCATCGCCCGTGCGCTCGGCCGGGCAGGCATCGGGTCGGGCCCGCTGGCGGAGCTTGGCTTCCACGTCTGTGACGCCGACCTGGAGGATGAACTCATCCGCTGCCTTGGGGTCGACGCCGTGCTCGGTGTCATCGCGGCCCAGGGCGAGCTCGCGTCGTTCCGGATCCTCCAAAACCAGCCGTCACAGCGAGACCGGCCCATAACGGCGCAGTTGCGCCGGTTCTTCGGGGGACGCAGCGGTAACAAGATCCGGTACGCGCCCCTGCTCGTCGACGCATTGCCAACCGGGCATGCACCGCCGCCGCTCGCGAACCTCGTTGCCTCATTCTGATGTGGTGGGGGCGCAGAGCCCGCCACGCACCCAAACTGGCCAAAAGTGCCCACCCGGCTAGCCGCCGTCGCACGCGTTCCCAAGGCACTTCGCGGCACGCCCTAACGGGGCACTTTGGGGCTTGTCCGTGCGGTTGTTGCCGCTTCTTACCTCTATCATTGAGCTTGCGGGAAACTGAGTACTTTTGATCCTGCCGGCGGAGTGAGAAACCGGCGTACCTGCGGGCGGCAGTCTGCACCTTTGAAGGGAACACCTATGGCTCGGAGCCCCGAAGAATCGCTCAAGGCGACTCTGGGAAGAGTGGCTCCAGGCACGCCGTTGCGCGATGGCCTGGAGCGCATCCTCCGGGGACGGACCGGTGCGCTGATCGTGCTGGGCTCGGACCGGACCATCGATTCCATCTGCTCCGGCGGGTTCGACATCGGCATCGACTTCTCCCCCACAAGGCTCCGCGAACTGGCCAAAATGGACGGCGCCATCATCTGCGACAAGGACGCCGGCAACATTCTCCGGGCCGCGGTCCAGCTGGTCCCGGACTCAAGCATCGAAACCCAGGAATCCGGCACCCGGCACCGCACGGCCGAGCGTGTGGCCATCCAGACCGGCGTTCCCGTGATTTCCGTCAGCCAGTCCATGCAGATCATCGCGCTCTACGTGAACGGGCTCCGGCACGTGCTGGAGGGATCCGAGAAGGTCCTGGCCCGCGCCAACCAGGCCCTCGCCACGCTGGAACGGTACCGTTCGCGGCTGGACCAGGTGACCAGTTCCCTGTCCGCCCTCGAGATCGAGGCCATGGTGACCGTCCGCGACGTCGCGGTCACCCTCCAGCGCCAGGAAATGGTCCGCCGGATCTCCGAGGAAATCTCGCAGTATGTCCTCGAACTTGGCGAGGACGGCCGGCTGCTGTCCCTCCAGCTCGATGAGCTCACCGTGGGCCGCGGCCCTGGCAGCGACGTCATCATCCGCGACTACGGCGGACCGGACGCGTCCGCCGAGGACATCGAACGGGCTGTCAGCGAGCTGGTGAACCTTGGCCCCACGGAGCTGATCGACCTGGGCAAGATCTCCGGGATCGTCGGTTTCGCCGGCGGCGAGGCCAACCTCGACGCCGTGGTTCAGCCGCGCGGTTACCGGCTGCTGTCCGGCCTCAAGGCAGTCCCCAAGGCTGTTGCCGACCGCCTGGTGGACCACTTCGGCGGCCTGCAATTCCTGATGGCGGCCACCATCGACGACCTCATGACCGTTGACGGCATCGGCGACCAGCGCGCCCGCACCGTCCGCGAAGGCCTAAGCCGCATGGCCGAAGCCAGCCTGCTGGACCGCTTCCTCTAGTCGGGTTAAGCGTCAGCTGAGCTGGAACACGGCCTTGGGGCTGGCCCTGGAGCCGAGCTTGGCCGTGAAAATGTAGTACGCCCCGCCGGCCCCTGGCTTAGCCTCGACGGTGCTGCAGCCTTCCAGCGTGCGGTTGCGGGCCCACGGGAAGTTCGCCGTCTCGCTGGCGCCCGGGGCGATCGTCTTCACCAGGTCTTCGCTTTTGGCCTGGCAGTCCTTGGACGAGAAGATCCTGTCCGCGCCGCTGGTCACCAGGAACTCCATCTGGGACGTTCCGATGTTCACCTCGCATGGCATGGTTCCGCCGTTGGTCACCTTCAGGGTGAGCAGCGGGTTCTCATCGGGGCCATAGGCGGCTTTGTCCGTCGAAGCGGACACTGTCACCAGGTTTTGGCTGCAGGACGGCGTGGGCGTGGGCGTGGGTTCCCTCACCGCGGTTTCCGACGGCGATGCGACGGGGGCGGGGGCGGATTCGGTGGCGCCGCCGGTGGAGGATACCGGCTCGGTGCCGCTGAAAGCACCGGCCACCGCAAAGCCACCGAAGGTGAGCGCCACCGCCATCAGCAGGGCTGTTCCCACAAAAAGCCGACGGCGGCGGTAGACGGCCGCGCTCGGCTGCCGGGTAGCGCCGGAACCGCCCCGGGAACCGGATGCGGATGCCGCATTGCGCGGTGATGAATTGCCTTGCCTGCCCATCCTTCTAGGCTAGAGAACCCGCCGGATTCTGCCGTCCCACCACGCCGGTCCCCGGCCAACGCTAAGATCACAGTTTGTCCGCGGGATCTTCGCGTGGGGTCCCACGAATCCACTACAGTGTTGGGATCGACGCTATGACCCATTCCCCAGCCACGCCCGCGGACGGCTTGTCCGGCACCAACGAACTCCGCCCCGACCAGCTCACCGCCCTGCACCGCAGGATCACCAGCTGGTTCGCGGAGACGGCGAGGGACCTGCCCTGGCGTGAAACCCACTGCTCACCGTGGGGAGTCCTGGTCAGCGAGATCATGCTGCAGCAGACCCCCGTGGTGCGGGTTTTGCCGGTCTGGCGGGAATGGCTTGAGCGCTGGCCCGCCCCTGCCGGGCTCGCCGGAGAGCCCGCCGGGGAAGCCGTCCGCTCCTGGGGCAGGCTCGGCTACCCCCGCCGCGCCCTCCGCCTGCACGCGGCCGCCGCTGCCATCGTCCGCGACCACGCCGGTAAGGTCCCCGCCGACTACACGGAGCTCCTGGCCCTGCCCGGCGTGGGCAGCTACACGGCCGCCGCCGTTGCCGCTTTTGCCTTCGGACACCGGGAGACTGTGGTGGACACTAACATCCGGCGTGTGCACGCTCGCCTGGTTTCCGGCGTCGCGCTCCCCGCGCCATCCCTGAACGCCGCAGAGATGCGGCTCGCGGCGGAGCTGCTGCCGGACGACGTCGGGACCTCCGTGCGCTGGAACGCTGCGGTGATGGAGCTGGGGGCGCTGGTCTGCACCGCGCGGGCGCCCAAGTGCGCGGACTGTCCGGTGCGGGACTCCTGTGCGTGGCTGGCAGCCGGCGAGCCGCCGCCGTCGTACGTTCCCAAAGGACAGGCGTGGCACGGCACCGACCGGCAGGTCCGGGGCGCCGTGATGGCTGTTCTGCGGCTCGCGGACGCACCGGTGCCGGCGGAAATGTTCCAGCGGGAACCTGCTGACCTGGGCTTTGCGGCGGACGGAATCGGCGTGCCGCTCTCCGCATTGCACCGCCTGAACTCCGCCCCCGAACAACTCGAACGTGCCATTGCCGGCCTCCTTGGCGACGGGCTGGCCGAACTGCACCAGGGCGGTTACCGGCTGCCGGCGTGAGGCGTCTTTAGGGTGGCCTGCCCCTGGATGGCATACTTTCTGGTGACTCGAACCGGGGGAAATTCATGAGAATCGTGTTGTACGTCATCTGGGCGCTGTTTGTTGCGGGTGTCATTTTTGCACTGGTCCGCTCACTGCGGAAGACCAAGCGGCAGGAAAAACTGATCGCCGGCTGGCCAAAGGTGCAGGCGACCGTCACTGGCAACGTGGCGGGCTGGACACATGGTGGAGGCGGCTCAACGCGGAGCCGGCGCTTCTACCCCACCTACCAGTTCGCCGACCCCCACGGGACCCTATATGCGGGCGAATCCGAGGTTTCGTACGCCAACCAGCAAGCACCGGGCTCGCCGCTGCCTGTGGCCTACAACCCGGCGAATCCCAACCAGTCGTTCCAGGTGGCGTCCGAATCCAAAATGGCGATCGGGTGCCTGGTGCCGGTCTTCGCATTTTTCGCCCTGTTGCTGTTCTGGGTCGCCGGCAACTTCCCGCTGGGCTGAACCATGGACTCCCTGAAACTGCTGTTCGTCGTACTTCCCGGCCTCTTCCTTGCCGCCGGACTGATCCTGATGGGGCTGTCCCTGGCCGCGTCCCTCCGCCGGAAACGCTCCATGGAGGGGTGGCAGGAGGCTTCGGCCACCGTCACAGGAAACCTGCACGGCACCGACGGACCCGCGAGCAACGGCCGGAACCGGTTTGCGCCGTCGTATGAATTCGTGGACGCCGGCGGCAAGCGCTGGCCGGGACAGTCCGATATCTACAGCCAGGACCAGGCGATCATCGGCGCCCACATCCCAGTGGTCTACAACCCGGCCAATCCTGCTGAATCCACCCTCCCGGTGTTTGCCGTTGCAAGGGGCCGGCTGGCGACGGGTCTCATTATGGTGATCTTCGGAGCAACAGCCATAACAATGTTTGCATCACTTTCCTGGTAGCGCCGCCGGCTGCCGGCCCCGGATTTACGCTGAAGTATGGGCAAAACCCGGGTACTTTTCGCACTGATGACGACGGCGGCACTCACCTCCGGTTGCTACTACTACTATCCCGCCCCTACACCGTGCCCGATGATCGCCCAGGCGTCGGCGGTCTCCCTGACCGTGGCGCGGGAGTACGTGGCGCAGGTGGGATCGTTGCGGCTGAAGGCTTGCCAGGACGGCGTCTGCAAGGAAGCCGCCGTCGAACTGTTTCCCGGCACTGCTTCAATTGACCAGGGCTGCACACCGGACGGTGTCTGCTCTGCCACGGCTTCTCCGGACGGGACCATGATCGGGATGCTGATGCTGGAGTCCCTTACGGAGGCCCCGATGGCGCTGACTGCCACCGGTGTTTCTCCGGACGGATCTGCCCTGCCGGTTCGCACCCTGGATTTCCGGCCCCGCGGCGCCTTCCCCTACGGGGAGCAGTGCGGACGGTTTGTCACCGCCTCTGTAGTGCTCGACGCCGACGGGTTGCGGCAGGGAGCGTGAGCTTTGACGGCGCTCTCCGGTTGGGCTATTTGGCGGGCAGGTTGGGCCCGCGAGGCCACCCCTTGACTTCCACTCAGGACACTTCTACGGTCTGTATTACTAGCATCGGCGACGTTGATTTACAACAGGTTTTGCCGCCAGGAAGGGGTTTCGATGCCACTTTCAGATCGGGAGCGGAAACAGCTCGAGGAGTTGGAATCGGGCCTGGCGGCTGACGATCCGAGGCTCGCCGAGGAACTCTCATCCGGCTCCGTGGGGATGAGGTTCGGGCGCCGCACCTACTTCGGTGCCATCGCATGCCTGTTCGGGCTCGTGTTGCTGATTGTCGGCGTCAGCACGCAGATCATCATAGTCGGCGTTGGCGGCTTCCTCCTGATGGGAGCCGGCACGTACCTGCTGGTGGACAACCACAAGTTCGTCCCCCGCCGCCACCCGCAGGTCAAATAGCAGCCGGCCCTACGGCTCACCGAAGCCCGCCTGCACCAGGCCGCCCACGTAGTTCAGGGCACGCTCGGCGTCGGGCCCCCACGCCTCGATGTGGAGCGTGGATCCCTTGCCTGCCGCCAGGGTCATCAGGGATGTCATTGAGGCGCCATCCACGCCGTTGACCGTGACTTCGGCGTTGAGGGACGCCAGGCCGCCCGCGATCTTGGCGGCCGGACGGGCATGCATGCCGGCCTCGTTCACCAGTTCGAAATCGCCGGTGAAGTCCGGGCCCGGACCGGTGACGGGCCCCTCGGTGACAGTACTTGCGGCCAGCACGGGCGGAGCAGCCGCCACGTCCGGTCCCAATCCGTAGACCGCTTCGGCGGCACGTTTGACTGCCTTCGCATCGGCGCCGCCCTGTGCGGCCACAGCGGCAGCTACGAGGCCTTCCACCAGCGGCGCGTCTGCCAGGAGCACACCGGCGGGCTCGTCCACGAGTTCCAGGGCCGACTCCGCCGTCATCACGGCAGATCCCAGATCTGTCAGGACCACCACGCCATCGCCGCCGGCCGCCTTGTCCAGGGCCGACATGACTTTCTCCAGGCTCGTTCCGATCCGGCCGTCGGCGGTGCCCCCGGCGGCGAGGATGACGACGTCAGGCGCCATCTGGGCGGCAAGCTCCACGGCGCCGTCGGCTATCTTTTCGCTATGGGACACCACCACCAGGCGAACCGTCACCCTGCGGCCCCCACGGCAGCCCGGAGAATAAGTGCACTGGAGGCGGCGCCCGGATCGCGGTGGCCCGCACTCCGCTCCCCCAAGTAACTGGCGCGGCCTTTGCGGGCCACCAGCGGATCGGTTGCCAGGGCGCCGGCTTCGGCCGCTTCGGCGGCGGCCACCAGAACTCCAAGGACGGTGCCCGCACCGTCTGCAGCGGCGGTCTGCGCTGCCTCAGCGGCGGGAGTCCAGGCGTCAACCATGGTCTTGTCGCCGGACTCGGCCTTACCCCGGGCCACGATCCCGTCACGGGCGGCCACGAGCGCTTCGGCAAGCCGACCCGGATCGATCTCGGCGGCGTCTCCCAGGGCGGTGGAGGCGCGCAGGAACGCGGTTCCATACAAAGGTCCGGCGGCTCCGCCCACCTTGGACATCAGCGTCATGGCAGTCAGCTTCAGCGCCGCGCCGGGCGTTTCCGGCGGCGCTTCGGCCAGTTTATCCAGTACGGCCTGGAAGCCGCGGTCCATGTTCTCGCCGTGGTCAGAGTCCCCGATGGCACGGTCCAGTTCGATGAGCCACACCCGGTTTTCCGCCATGGCCTGGGCGCACAGTGTCAGCCACCTGACGGCCCAGTTCACGTCCAGGACCACGGTCACACGCCCCAGCGCAGGGCCGCGGTGTGGACCGGAGCGTCCCACAACTGCGTCAGTTCATCGTCGAGCCGCAGCACGGAGATGGAGCAGCCCTGCATCTCCAGGGCGGTGATGTAGTTTCCCACCAGCGAACGTTCGACGACGGCCCCACGTTCTGCGATCACCTGCGCTGCGCGGCGGTAGACGATGTACAGCTCGCTCAGGGGCGTGCCGCCCATGCCATTGACGAACAGCAGGACTTTCTCGCCGCCGGTGATGCCCAGATCGCTGAGGACTGGGTCAAGCAAACGGTCGGTGATGCCGTCCGCGTTCTCCATCGGGATTTTGTGCCGGCCGGGCTCGCCGTGGATGCCTATCCCAATCTCGATTTCATCATCCTCCAGATCGAAACTGGGCGTTCCGGCATGCGGTACTGTGCACGCGGACAGTGCGACCCCCATGGTTCGAACGTTGCTGTTGACGCGGTCACCGATCGCGGCCACGGCATCGAGGTTGTCGCCCCGTTCGGCCGCAGCGCCCGCGATTTTCTCCACGAGCACTGTGCCACCCACCCCGCGCCGGCCCGCCGTATACAGGGAGTCCTCCACCGCGACGTCGTCATTCACCAGGACCGTTCGGATGTCCACACCTTCGGCCTGCGCCAGTTCCGCTGCGGTCTCAAAGTTCAGGACATCGCCGGTGTAGTTTTTCACGATATGGACCACGCCGGCGCCTGAGTTAACGGCGAGCGTCGCCGGAAGAATCTGGTCCGGAGTGGGCGAGGTGAACACCGCCCCCGGCACGGCGGCGTCGAGCATTCCCAGCCCGACAAAACCGGCGTGGAGCGGTTCGTGGCCGCTTCCCCCGCCGGAAACGAGTCCGACTTTTCCGGCCACCGGCGCGTCTTTGCGCGTGACGTACTTCGGATCGGCGGTGACGGTGACGAGTCCCGCATGGGCCAGACCGAATCCCTCGACGGATTCGTCAACCACGGAGCGGGGATCATTGATGAGCTTTTTCATGGCAGAACTCCTGGGGTGTGGGTGCTTCCTGGAGGATGCACTCTGACCCTACTACCGCCGCACAAAGTCCGGTAGCCTGCGACGACTCGGTGGAAGCGGTAAGGGACAGCCCCCAATGACTGTCCCTTACGGCAGGCCCCACACTGCAACCTTGGCAGTTTATCCATCAATTCGACTTAAAGCTATTTTTGTCACAGGTGACTTCTTGCCGCGGTGGCCCGGGCGGCTTGTTGGGGGTTTAGAGGGTCTTGATCATGCGGGTATTGCCCAAGGTGTTGGGCTTGACCCGCGCCAGGTCCAGGAACTCGGCAACGCCTTCGTCATGGGAGCGCAGCAGCTCGGAGTAGACCACCGGATCCACTGCCGTCTGGTCGGCCATGACCTCGAAGCCATGACGCTTGAAGAAGTCCACCTCGAACGTGAGGCAAAAAACCCGTGTCACCCCCAGCCCACGGGCTTCGGCCAGCAGGCTTTCCACCAGCACGTGCCCTACGCCCTTGCCGCGCCACGCATCGGACGCGGCCAGCGTGCGGACTTCAGCGAGGTCCTCCCACATAACGTGAAGCGCGCCGCAGCCGATGACTTCGCCGTCGTCGGCCTCTGCGATCCGGAATTCCTGGAGGCTCTCGTAATAGGCCACCGTCTCTTTTGCCATGAGGATCCGCTGCTCAGCCAAGGGCGCAACAAGGCCCTTGATGGCGGCCACGTCACTGGTACGTGCGGAACGGATGCGGAAGGAATCAGAGTCAGTCACTCCACAATCCTACGGTGGCGGGCGGCTGGCTTTGGGCGCTCCCGTGCCGGCGCCATTTGCCGCTTGCTGCTCCTTCGCCGCTCTGACGCAAGCTACACAAATGCCCCCGGCACCCTCGCGTTGGCTGCCTTCGTCCGAGGCTCAGCCTTGCTTGGCGGCCCAGTCGGCGACCCGCTGCGCGCTTTCCTCTTCGGAGAGATCCTCGACGCGGGTCATGATGGACCAACGCACACCGTAGGGGTCCCGGATGCTGGCAAAACGGTCTCCTGAGACAAAGGTGGACAGCGGCTCCCGAACTGTGGCCCCTGCCCACTCGGCGCGCGCAACGAGAGCGTCCGCGTCGGCGCAGTAGAAGCCGATGGAGTAACAATCATCGTCGCCCTTCGGCGCGGGAACGAGGCGGTAGTCCGGGTTGGGCTCGCCAATCTGGAGGCGCCCCTGACCGAAGTCAAGCTCGGCGTGAACCACGATTCCGCCCATCTCGGTGACATTCACTGTGCGCGCGCCGAAAACGTCCCGGTAGAAGGTGATCGCCTCCTTGGCAGAAGGGATCGCCAGGAACGGTGTGAGGCTCGTGAAGCCGTGCGGAATGCCGGAGTTTGTGTGCTTGCCATTGGCGGCCTTGGCCACTTCGGGGCTTGTAGTATCAGTCATAGTTCTGACGGTACGCACATGTCCGCTCAGCGGCTTGGAGAATTGCGACAACCTGGATAAGGAGTGTCCTCCGATGGAGGGTTCGTTCAAGGGGATCCTCTACCCGGCCAGGCTTCCCACGTTTCACCGGGTGCCCGCGGCTGAGCCTGTAACGAACCTGGTGCAGTGGTTCTGGATCCCCGAGTGGGACATTGAGCCAGGGCACACGTCACGCCAGCACGTGATCGCGTTCCCGACGTCCAACCTTGTGGTCCAAAAGGACCTCGTTGAGTTCGCAGGCCCAACGACCCGTCGGTCGCATCGCGATCTCTCGGGCCGGGGCTGGGCGGTTGGGGCCCTCCTGCGTCCCGCGCTGGTTCCACGTTTCACGGATGATCCGGGGAGCCTGCGGGATTCCCAGTTGCCACTACAGCTCGCGGATCTGCATGCCTCAGTGTCGGAGGCCATGAAGGGAACGGATCCGGGGGAACGTCGACAACGCGCGGTGGAGGCTTTCACTTGCTGGCTGGTAACGCAGGGTCCCGAGGTGTCCGAGGAAGGCATTCTTGCCAACGCGATGATGGACATTATCGGAACATGCGCCGACGTGACCCGCCTTGAAGACGTTGCCGCGCGCCTATTTGTTTCGCCGAGGACCCTTCAACGGATAGCGCGGAAGTACATCGGTCTGAGCCCGTCGGCGCTCATCCGAAGGCGCCGCCTGCAAGAGGCCGCTGACCGGGCACGGACCGACCCGGCGACAGACCTCTCGGCAATAGCTGCCGAACTCGGCTACACCGATCATGCCCATCTGACGAACGACTTCCAAAAGTTCCTGGGATTCACGCCAAGAACATATCGACGCTCAGTTCTCCAAGACCATGCCCCGGCCCAGGACGACCGTGGATAGCTGAGGGCCCAAGCTCTTGCGCCTGAATCCGGTTCGCAATTGCCCGGACAACGCAAAGGCCCCGCCTGCTCCTTTTTGGGGAGCGGCCGGGGCCTTCGCTGTCTTGCCTTAGACGCTGGGAGCGATCTCCGGGATGAGCGGCTTGGCGTTGCCGGCGAACGTGAATTTGGCGTCGTCGCCTTCGCCATCCACGTCCACTACAACGATGTCGCCGGCGTGGATCTCACCAAACAGGATCTTCTCTGAGAGCTGGTCCTCGATTTCGCGCTGGATGGTGCGGCGCAACGGCCGGGCACCCATGGCGGGATCGTAGCCGCGGGTTGCCAGGAGAACCTTGGCCGCGGTAGTGAGCTCGATGCCCATGTCCTTGTCCTTGAGGCGCTTCTCCAGGCGGCCGACGAACATGTCCACGATCTCGATGATCTCGTCCTGGGTGAGCTGCGGGAACACCACAACATCATCCACACGGTTCAGGAACTCCGGACGGAAGTGCTGCTTGAGTTCCTCCGTCACACGGGCACGCATCCGGTTGTAGCCGGTCTGGGTGTCCGTGCCGGACTGGAAGCCAGTGGCAACGCTCTTGGAGATGTCCCTAGTGCCCAGGTTGGTGGTCATGATGATCACGGTGTTCTTGAAGTCCACCACGCGGCCCTGGGAGTCGGTCAGGCGGCCGTCTTCCAGAATCTGCAGGAGTGAGTTGAAGAGGTCGGCGTGCGCCTTCTCCACTTCGTCGAACAGGACGACGGAGAACGGACGACGGCGGACCTTCTCGGTGAGCTGGCCGCCCTCTTCGTAGCCCACATAGCCCGGAGGGGCACCGAAGAGCCGCGAGACCGTGTGCTTCTCCGAGTACTCGGACATGTCCAGCGTGATGAGGGCATCCTCTTCGCCGAACAAGAACTCGGCCAGGGCCTTGGCAAGTTCGGTCTTGCCGACGCCGGTGGGGCCGGCGAAGATGAACGAGCCGCCCGGACGCTTGGGATCCTTCAGGCCTGCACGGGTACGGCGGATGGCCTGGGACAGGGACCTGATGGCCTCGTTCTGGCCCACCACACGCTTGTGCAGTTCGTCTTCCATCTTCAGCAGGCGCGAGGACTCTTCCTCGGTCAGCTTGAAGACCGGGATGCCGGTGGAGTTGGCCAACACTTCGGCGATGAGATCCTCATCCACCTCGGAGATATCGTCCATGCCGCCGGACTTCCAGTGGCGCTCCTTCTCGGAGCGCTCGGTGATGAGCTTCTGCTCCTTGTCCCGGAGGGAAGCGGCGCCTTCGAAGTCCTGGGCGTCGATGGCGGATTCCTTCTCCATCTTCAGCTTGGCGATCCGCTCATCCATGGCCTTCAGCTCCGGCGGGGCGGTCATCCGGCGGATCCGCAACCGGGCACCGGCCTCATCGATCAGGTCGATGGCCTTGTCCGGCAGGAAGCGGTCCGAGATGTAGCGCTCGGCGAGGTTCGCGGCCGAGGCGAGGGCGCCGTCGGTGATGGTGACACGGTGGTGCGCCTCATAGCGGTCACGCAGGCCCTTGAGGATCTCAATCGCGTGCGCGACGGAGGGCTCCTTGACCTGGATCGGCTGGAAGCGGCGCTCCAGCGCGGCGTCCTTCTCGATGTGTTTGCGGTACTCATCCAGGGTGGTGGCACCGATGGTCTGCAGTTCACCGCGGGCCAGCATGGGCTTGAGGATGGACGCAGCATCGATGGCACCTTCAGCAGCGCCGGCACCCACAAGCGTGTGGATCTCGTCGATGAAGAGGATGATGTCGCCGCGGGTACGGATTTCCTTGAGGACCTTCTTCAGGCGTTCTTCGAAGTCACCGCGGTACCGGGAGCCGGCCACCAGTGAACCGAGGTCCAGGGTGTACAGCTGCTTATCCTTGATGGTTTCCGGGACGTCGCCGCGGACAATCGCCTGCGCGAGGCCTTCGACGACGGCGGTCTTGCCGACGCCGGGCTCACCGATCAGGACAGGGTTGTTCTTGGTGCGGCGCGAAAGGACCTGCATCACGCGTTCCATTTCGGATTCGCGTCCGATCACCGGGTCCAGCTTGTTCTCGCGCGCAGCCTGGGTGAGGTTGCGGCCGAACTGGTCCAGGACCACGGAGCCGGCGGGAGTGCCTTCGGGCTGGCCCGGACCGACGCCGGCGCCGGTGGTTTCCTTGCCCTGGTAGCCGGAGAGCAGCTGGATGACCTGCTGGCGGACCCGGTTAAGGTCTGCGCCGAGCTTCACCAGCACCTGGGCGGCAACACCCTCACCCTCGCGGATGAGTCCCAGCAGGATGTGCTCCGTGCCGATGTAGTTGTGGCCCAGCTGCAAGGCTTCGCGCAGCGAGAGTTCCAGCACTTTCTTGGCGCGTGGGGTGAAGGGGATGTGACCGGACGGGGCCTGCTGGCCCTGGCCGATGATCTCCTGTACCTGCTCGCGCACGCCGTCGAGCGAAATGCTCAAGGACTCAAGAGCTTTGGCGGCAACGCCCTCACCTTCATGGATCAGACCCAAGAGGATGTGTTCGGTACCAATGTAATTGTGGTTCAGCATGCGTGCCTCTTCTTGGGCAAGCACAACTACGCGACGGGCACGGTCCGTAAATCGCTCAAACATTTCGCCACACTCCTAGCTACGACGTACTTTGATGCTACGTGGCAGACCCCCTCTTGGGGAGCGTGTTCGCCACAGGGGAAACATGACGTGTTCAACCTCCCGTCACCCTGCACCGCTTGGATCCGGTGTTTGCGCTGAGCTTCGTCGGCGCCTTCCTCGCATTAGCGGGCTCAAGAGCCCATTCGTGGGCCAGTGGGCTTGCCAGCGCACTGCCCATCTCGGTCAGCCAGGAAATCGTTCGACGAACAGCGCCGCCAGGACTGCCACAAATTTCCGAGACCCGCTAATTCCAGACATTCCCGTCTCCCCACGCTCAAAAATTCGAGTCGGCTAATTCGAGCGGGCGCCCCGGCCAGGGGCCCGACCCGAATCACCGGCTGATCCCAAGGAAATTGCGCGACGATTAGCGGCCCAACGGCACGCCCGGAGGCCGTTAGCCAGCAAAGGTTTTGCGTATACTCGAGTCCGTCTTTGCGCATTCACTATTGGCATCAAAAAACCCTGCCCCCACCCGAAGGGTGAAGACAGGGCCTAATACGGCGGTCGGAGACGCGCAGGTCAGGAATTTGCCTTTTGGTAGGCTTCCTGGATTTCAGCCTGAATTCGGCCCCGGCTGTTAACCGTGTAGCCGTTATCGCGGGCCCATTGACGGATCTGAGCGGAGTCGTTGGCGCGGGCGCCTGCAACCGGTTTGGTCCGGGTAGCCCTGCCGGCCGAGGTCTTGCGCCCGGCTGCAACAAAGCGCTCCAAGGCAGAACGGAGCTCGGCCGCATTGGCCGAGGACAGATCGATTTCGTAGCTGACCCCATCGAGGCCAAAACGGACGTTCTCGTCCGCAGATGCCCCATCCAGATCATCGACGAGGATGATGTTTACTTTCTGTGCCATTAAATATGTCTTCCTCTTGGAAAGGTTCGGTTGTCAGAAAATGAGGATGTTCCTATAAAAAGTATGAACCTCTTTATGGCAACGCGTCAAAGCGTCGAATCGTTCCTGTGGATATCCACAGGGGCCCGCAGAAATCTTTTTCGGGCTATTTGTCCGATTCCGGGTTCTGTTCGTTCAATGGCAACCCGGAACGTGATTCCGCCTCGGCCTGGGCCTGCGCTTCGGCCTTACGCTCGGACTTATCGGCATTGAAGATGGATTTCATGGCAAACCAAAAAAGCAGGCCAACCACCAGCGAGGGCAGGAGTACGGCTACATATTCCATGGTCAGTGGCCTTCGGGCTTCAGGAGCGGGAAAAGGATGGTTTCGCGGATGCCGGCGCCGGTGAACAGCATCACCAGCCGGTCAATACCCAGGCCGATGCCGCCCATGGGTGGTGCGCCGTATTCGAGGGCCCGGAGGAAGTCCTCGTCCAGCTGCATGGCCTCGTCATCGCCCGCGGCAGCGTGCCGCGACTGTTCGGTCAGCCGCTCGCGCTGGATGACGGGGTCGATCAGCTCGGAGAAGGCCGTGCCGCGTTCCATGCCGCCGATGATGAGGTCCCAGGCCTCGATCAGCCGGCCGTCAGTCCGGTGCGGGCGGGCCAGCGGCTGGGCAGACGGCGGATAGTCGTATACAAACGTGGGGTTCAGCAGCGTGGGTTCCACAATCTCGCCAAACAGTTCCACGGCCAGTTTCTCAGCCTCCCACTTCGGGTCCACCTTGACCTCATGCTTAGCCGCGATTTCGCGGAGCACCTCAAGCGACGTGTCAGGCGTGACTTCCTGGCCAACGGCGTCGGACAGTCCCGGGTAGACCGAAACCCAGGCCCAGTCGCCGTCGAGGTTGATCTCCCCCGCTTCGGTCTGGAGGGTGCGGCCCACACCCACGGCGTCAGCAGCGTCGAGGATGATCTCCTTAATGCGCTCGGCCATGACGAACTGGTCAGCCCAGGCTTCGTAGCACTCCAGGGTGGTGAATTCGGGGCTGTGGGTGGAGTCCACGCCTTCGTTGCGGAAAACGCGGCCCATGTCGTAGACGCGATCGATCCCGCCCACCACGGCGCGCTTGAGGTAAAGCTCCGTGGCAATGCGAAGGGTCATCTTCTGGTCGAACGCGTTCATGTGCGTCTCGAACGGGCGGGCCAGGGCGCCGCCGTGGACCAGTTGGAGGATGGGGGTCTCCACCTCGACGTAGCTGTGGCGGTGCAGGCTCTCGCGGATGGAACGGGTAATCGCGGCCCGGGTGTAGACCATCTCCCTGGCTTCGTCGCGCACCATCAGGTCCACATAGCGCTGGCGGACGCGGGTTTCCTCGTTCAGTTCCGCGTGCAGCACCGGCAACGGGCGCAGTGCCTTGGAAGCCATGGACCAGGACTCGGCCATCACGGACAGCTCGCCGCGGCGGGAGGAAATCACTTCGCCCTTGATGAACACGTGGTCGCCCAGGTCCACCAGCGACTTCCAGTCCGCGAGCGCTTCCTCGCCCACGTTGGCAAGGCTGAGCATCGCCTGGAGCCGGGTGCCTTTGCCGTCAACGCCGCCTTCCTGGAGCGTGGCGAAGCAGAGCTTGCCGGTATTGCGCACAAAAACCACGCGGCCGGTGACGCCCACAACGTCGCCGGTGGTCTCGTCAGCCTCAAGGTGCGCGTACTTTTCGCGGATCTCCGTGAGGGAATGCGTGCGTTCCACACCCACCGGATATGCCTCGGTGCCGCGCTCGATCAGCTTGGCGCGCTTGTCCATTCGGATGCGCATCTGCTCGCTGGCGTCGAGCGGCTCTGGGGCATTTTTTGGGGTGGGGGTGTTTTGGGAAGTCACAATCCCCAAGTTTACCGGGAGTTCGCGTCACCGGCTCCCGGCGCACGCCCAGGCATAGACTCGGGCTGTGGAGACCTGGAAAGTTGAAGCGGAGGACGGCGGGCGCCTCGACGTGCACTCGTTCCGCACCCCCGCGGGACTGGACCCGTCGACGACGGCGGGACCTCCCGGCGTCGTACTCATCCATGGCACTCTGGTCACCGACGCCCTCTACCGGCCTTTTGCCCGGAAGCTCAGCGTCCTGCTGGGCCGGCCGGTGCACTGCTACAACCGCCGCGGCAGGGCGGGTTCGGCCCCGCAGCCGGAGGACTACTCGGTGGAGACGGAAGTTGGCGACCTTGCGGCGGTCATGCGCGAGACCGGCTCCACGGACGTGGTGGCCCACAGCTACGGCGGCTTCGTGGCATTGCAGGCGGCCCGGACGCTGCCCGTGGGCCGGCTGGTGACCTATGACGCCGCGGTGTCGCTGTCCGGCAACCTGAGCCACCGCTGGCGGCCGGAGCTTGAGGATGCCGTCACCGCGGGCCAACTTAACCATGCCTGGGCGCACCTGGTCCAGGGCCTGGCCACGGCGGGTCCGCTGTCCTACCTGCCGCTCGGCGCGCTCCGGATGCTGAGCATTCTCTCCGCCAGGACCAACCTGGGCGCGGAGATGCGACAACTGCTTCCCACGGCCGTCACCGAAATGCGCGCCGTGCTCGACGCCGACGCCGAACTGGAGAATTTCACCGCCCTCACCACCCCCATCCTGATGCTCAGCGGCGGCTGGAGTCCGGCGTATTTTGCCGAGACAGGCCGGCAACTGGCGGCCGCCGTGCCATCCATCGATTTCCAGGTGGTCCCCGGCCAGCTGCATGAAGGACCCATCCGCCCCGGCAAGGGACTGGCCGTGCGGATTGCCCGGTTCATCAACGGCAGCGACGGCCAGGACCGGAAGCTGGGGAGGCGCCGGTAGGGCGCTTTGCCTGCAAAGGGCGCGCCTAGGATGGGGAGCGTGAAAGAACAGGAAGTCCCCACGCTCGACGGCGGCAGGCTGGCTGTCTACAGCTACGGAACCGAGGACGCGCCGGGCGAACGCCGCGTGGTGGTCATCGGCGGGGCCTTCCTGACGGCCCTGATCTACCGGCCATTCTCGATGGCTTTAGCCGATGGGCTGGGCGCCGGGTGGGCTGTTGACGTCTATGACCGGCGCGGGAGGGGCAACTCCACCGAACAGCCGGCGGATTATTCCATGGCCACGGAAATCGCCGATGTCCGTGCGGTCATGGATGCCACGGGCGCCCGTAACCTGCTGGGCACAGCCTGGGCGGATCGGTGGCGCTGAACGCTGTCCAGGAGTTCGTGGGCACGTCCTACGAACCGGACAAGCTTGCGGTCTACGACGCCGCGGTCAACATCGACGGCAGCATTGACATGTCCTGGCTGGACGAGTTCGAGGCCGCGGTGAACGCCGGCCAGGTGGCGCATGCCATGGCCCGAATGAAAAAGGGCATGCAGCCGGGCACCGCGCTTTCAAAGATCCCCGAGCCTGTCCTTGCAGGGCTGATGGCCGTGGTGTCCCGCACAAGGGTGAACAAGATGCTCCGGGAGCTGATGCCCACCGGCGTGGGCGAACTGCGGGCCGCGTACGACGAAGCCGAGCATGCCAGGAACTTCGCCATCCTGCCCGCCAACACGCACTTTATGGTGGGCGGCAAGAGCCCGAGCTACTACAAGGTCACGGCCCAGCGCCTTCACGCGGCCGTCCCGGGGAGCACGTTCGAGCTCTCACCCAAGGGCTTCCACGGCTCCATCCCGGCCGCAGTAAAGGAACTTGTCACTGACATCGCGGAATACTTCAAGGGCTAAGGCTTTCCGCAGGTTGCTCGGCTAGGCTCGGATCATGACGAGCGAGAACATCAAGACCCCCGACGGCGGCACCCTGGAGCTCTTCTCCACGGGTGCTGAACTGGCGTCCGCCGGTTCCGGCGTGGTTGTGGTCCCGGCCTCCATGGTGACCGCGGCCGACTACACAAAGTTCGCCCAGAAACTCAGTGCTGCGCTGGGCCGCCCCGTACACACTTTCAACCGCCGCGGCCGCGGTTCGTCCTCGCCGCAGGCCGACGACTACACGCTGGACGCGGACATCCGGGACCTGGACGCCGTGATGAAGCACACCTCCAGCACCGACGTCTTTGGCCACAGCTTCGGCGGCGCCGTGGCCCTGCACGCGGCCCGTACCCTTCCGGTGGAGCGGCTGGCCGTGTATGACCCCGCGGTGTCCGTGAACCACAGTGTGAAGGCCGACTGGACTGCTGAATACGAACGCGCCACGGCCGCCGGGGACGACGACCGCGCCCTGGCCGTCCTCACCAAGGGCCTGGAGACCGGCGCCTTCTCACGGATGCCGCTCTCCATGCTCACCATCGCCAACAAGCTCACCGCCGGCACCCACGTGGGCAAGCAGATGCGCGAGCTGATGCGTACCGGCGTCCGGGAAGTCAAAGCGATCATCGCCGCGGACATGCCGGCCGAGCCGTTCCAGGAGCTGCCCCTGGAAACGCTGATTGTTGTGGGCGAGAAGAGCCCCGCGTATTTCGGCGTGGCCTGCGGCCAAATCCACGATGTCCTGTCCGGCTCCAGCTACACCATCCTGCAGGGGGCCGGCCACGACGGCGTCCTGCGCGCCCCGGACAAGCTCATCACGGAGCTGAGCGACTTCTTCGCCGGCTGACCCCAATCAAAGCAACGCGGGGTCACTTAGCGCCCGTTCCGGTGGGCCGGATGGGCGCTAAGTGACCCCGCGTTGGTCTATGAGTCCGTTAGTGGGCGCCGTGGTTGGGGGCGGCACCTTCTGTTTTACGCATCATCGCGGAAAGTACGACGGCGGCCAGGGCTATGGCGGTTGCGGTCAGGAACGCTGCGCTCATGCCGGCAACGAGCCCCGACGCTGCCGAAACCACGGCGAAGATGGACACGAGCAGCGCCGTGCCGGCGGCGCCGGCCACCTGCTGGGCAGTGCTCATGATCGCCGAGCCGTGCGAGTAGAGATGCGGCGGCAGCGGGTTCAGGCCGGTGGTGAATGCCGGCGTGAACAGCAGCGCCAGGCCGAAACTGAGCCCCACGTGGAGGGTGACGATCCACCAGACCGGAGTGCCGGCGTCGAGCATTGAAAACTGCCACAGTGCCAGCACCATAAGCACGGAACCGGTAACGGTGAGCGGAAGCGGCCCCACTTTGTCGAACAGCCGGCCGATGAACGGGCCCAGCAGGCCCATCGCCAGGCCGCCCGGAAGCAGCGTGAGGCCGGTCTCCAGCGAACCCAGGCCGCGGATTTCCTGCAGGTAGAGCGGCAGCAGGATCACGCCGCCGAAGAGCGCCATCATGGCCACCACCATCAGCAGCACGGAAACCGTGAACATCCTGAAGTTGAAGGCGCGGAGGTCCAGCAGCGGGGCTTCGGCCTTCTGCAGCCGGAGCTGGCGGAGCACAAAGACCGTCAGGCTGGCGACGCCGATGACCAGCGCGGCGATGGCCACGGTGCTCGGACCGCTTTCGCCGCCATGGCCGCCACCGATCTGGCTGAGGCCATACACCAGGCCGCCGAAGGCAGGAACCGTGAGGAGCACGGAGAGGAAGTCGAGCTTGGTCTTCTCGGTTTCGCCCACGTTCGTGAGGTACTTGGCGCCGATGGCCAGCGCGGCCAGGGCGACAGGCAGGACAAAGACGAACATAAAGCGCCAGGTGAAGTGCTCAAGGATCAGCCCTGAGACTGTTGGCCCCATGGCCGGCGCCACGGAGATGGCGATGCTGACGTTGCCCATGACGGCGCCGCGCTTGGCCAGCGGGACCAGGGTGAGGATGGTGGTCATCAACAGCGGAAGCATGATGGCTGTGCCGCCGGCCTGGACGATGCGCGCCAGAAGCAGGATCTCAAAACCCGGAGCCACCGCCGCCAGGGCGGTGCCGCCGGCGAACAGACCCATGGCCAGCATAAAGACGGCCCGCGTAGACAGGCTTTGGAGGATGAACCCGGTGGTGGGGATGACCACGGCCATGGTGAGCATAAAGCCGGTGGAGAGCCACTGCACGGTGGGGGCGTCCACGTTAAGGTCAACCATCAGGCGCTGCAGGGCAACATTCATGATGGTTTCGTTCAGGATCACCACAAAGGTCGCCACGAGCAAAGTGGCGATGATGGTCACCGATTCGCGGGACATCTTCTCCGGCGCGGAGGACTTCGGCGCCGCCGCCTTGGATTCGATGGCCTGCGCGGGGTCGCCGGCGGCGTTCGAAGAGACTTCTGTAGACATGGGTGTTCCCTCAGGGAGTAAGAATGAAGTGTCGCGCGAGCATCGTCGCTGCAGATTCCAACACTCTACCGGCTGGAGTAATTCCGGGCAGGGGATTTTTCTTCGCCACGAGCATTTTCCGGCCCCGGGCCCATCGCGGGCCAGCCTCAACGGTTGCTCCAACAACGCCCTTTTGGGGCGCTCAAAAAGGCGGGGGCTTAAGTGTACGTTCGCGCCGGCGGGTTAGCGGCGGTGGTGCTCGATCAGCCAGCCGGCCATCTGCTGGGCCCGCTTCGCCGCCTGGGTGTCGCCTTCGGTGGCGGAAACGATGGACCCTTTCATCAGGATGTGCCAGGACCGGGCAAAATCTTCCGGGCGGTCCAACCCGGCCTGCTGCGCGAGGGCCTGCACATGGCCTCTGATCCTTGCCAGGTAATCGATGCTGGCCAGGCCCAGCGGATGGGCCGGGCCCATTTCCAGCAGGATGTTGATGAAGGAGCAGGCCTCGAAGTCGTCGCGCAGGAACCAATCGCCGAAGACGTCAAAGATGGCCAACAGTTGTTCGGTGGGGGTGGTGCCGCGCAGCTTGGCTTGGCCAACGATGGCATCATCTGTCCAAATCCGGTCGCGCTGCTCCAGGAAGGCCAGGACCAGTGCGTCCTTGGACGGGAAGTGCCGGTAAAACGTTGCCTTGGCCACGCCGGAACGTTCGATCAGTTCATTAACACCCACGTCCCGCACACCGCGGCGGGAAAACAGTTCATAGGCCACAGCCAGGATCCGTTCCCGGGAACCGGCAGGCCGAACTGCCGCCTCGGCGGGTAAATCCGCAGGAGACAGTGCGGGTTCTGCAGTGTGATCTGCATCGGAAATCATCGTAAGAACAGTTTACTCCAAGGGGCAGACAGACCGGTCTTACTCGCTGTAATGTTTTCTCAGACGCAGTGCTTTGACTCCGACGGATTGCCTTCCAGGGTCCCGTTGGCCTGGTGCAAGGAGGCTCCAATGTCAGCAGAGCGACGGTTCGAATTTGTCCGCTGCGACGATCCCGACCCGTGGATTGACAGCACGACGGCATCCGCCGAGGTCAGGTATTTCGCCCGGGAGTCCCTCAGGTGGCAGGCACAGGAAATCATCGACGAAGTGCTTCGCGGAACAGCCCCCGGCGAGGAATTGGCCCGGGCCAGGTTGCGTCGCTGCGTGGCCCAGAACCCCGGCAAGCCCGAACGTGCGCTCCTGCAGCAGCTCATGCTCAACCGCGACCCGCAGGGCAAATCGACGCTGTAGGGCAAGCCGTTCCTGCGCCCTCCTGACAGCGGCGGGCTTCATAAACGTGAGGCTCTCCTACGACGTAAGGCAGCCTTACAACGTGAGGCTGCGGTCCACAATGAGCCCGGCCGTCACCTGGAGGCTTTGGCTGTTGGCGCGTGCATGGCTGCGCAGCAGGTTGAACGCCGCGTCCATGTCCACCCCGGCGGTATGGGCAATGACGCCCTTGGCCTGCTCAATCAGCACCCGGGTGTTCAACGCGAGCTGCAACTGCTCGTTGACCAGTCCCGCTTCCCTGATGGTGCGTTCCTGCATCAGGCTGATAGTGGCGACGTCGGCAAGGGCCTGGCCGATTGCGGCATCCTCCGCGGACAGGAAGCCTTCACTGGCGCCGAACAGACCCATGGCTCCGATAATCCGGCCGTGAACGCGCATGGGTACTGCATGCACTGAACGGAAGCCCTGCGAGAGCGCGGCTTGGCGGAAACCCAGCCATTTGGTAAGCCCGGCTATGTTGTCCACTCCAACTGCCGCCCCGGTGAGGTAGCACTCAACGCAGGGTCCGGCTCCGGCTTGAAGCTGGAGCACCTCGACGAGCTGGCTCTCCTCGCTGGTGGATGCCACCACCTGCAGCTCTCCGCTGGGATCGGCAAGCAACAGGCCCGCGGCTGCGACGTCAAGCAGACCCACGGACTCCTCCACCAGAATATGGAGAAGGTCCAACACGTCGTAGTCGGCCACCAGCGTGTCAGTGAGCTTCACGAACGCGGCACTGGCGCGCTCGGCGCGGGTACTCGTTACCATGGCCCCATTTTACTGCAGGGCGGGTCCGGCGGCCCCACCTTTGGCGATGTCGAAGCTGAGCCTTCGTTCAAGCACAGCGGCGGCTGTCTCCCTCAGCGTGACGTCATTGGCAAAAGCGTAGGCACGCAACAACAGCAAGGATTCCGCCGCCGTCGCACCAGACTGCGCCAGGACCATTCCGGTGGCCTGGTGGATCTCGCGGCGCGACATAAGCGCCGGCTCCAGCGCTGGATCTGTATCCGGTGAGCTGAGGCTCAGTATCTTGCGCAGGAGGTACCAGGAAGTCTGCCCGGCAAGTACGGCCGCCATCGACTGGTCCGACCGGTTCAGGTTTCCACGAACGACGTGATACAGCTCAACGACACCTAGGTCCATCGCGCCCACGGTGAGTGGAAAAACGAACAGGGCGGCTGCGTCCGTCCCGGCGATCGCCTGCTGGAACATGGGCCATTCTTGGTCGGCGGTGGACTGTGCGTCGGGGATCAGCACGGGCAGGCGGGTCTTGTGGGCACGCCACCGCGGGCCTTCGCCCAGGTTGAACTGCAGTTCGTCCAGGCGGGCGGCGAGGTCATCGCTGGCGGAAACCAGGGTCTCCGCTGCAGCGCCGCCAAAAAGGGACACCGCGGCACCCGTTATGGGCAGCTTCTCCAGATATGGAGCACACACGGTCTGGTCACCGGCAACCACATCGGGTGCAATGTCCATGGTGAGCCTCTGATCCCTGAATCTTCCCGCGGTGAAGGATCCGGCTGCAGGCTGAACCGGAACGGCGGAGTCGTCACTTCAAGGATACAGATTGCGGCGAACCCGCCCGTCGTCGCCGGCCGGGCCTCAATTGGTCGTCTCCTGGTCGTAAGCATTGACCACTTCTGCCGTGGCCATCAGATGGGCCCGCAAGGCAAGTTCCGGCGCTCCAGGGTGGGCGTCCAAACACCGGCGAAGGCGCCATTTGACCTGGTCCAGATCAGGTGAGGGATCCTCCAGGATGGACGTGATGATTTCGTACGCCTGCAACCCGATGGGTGTAATTTCGTCAGCAGCGATGTACTGCATTTCCCTAGGGATCGTGGCGCTCACGGGTCTCTCCAAAAGGTACGGCCTCGCTGACGGCAACGGTGTAGGTGTCGTGCGCGTGGCGGGTTACCAGAATCCCGCACAGGCCGGTGCTGGAGGCATACTGGCGGGCAAGGTCGACGGCCGAGTTCAAATAGTCGTCCAGGACGGACGCCTCGTTTACTTTGACGAGATAGGACAGACCGTCATCTACTGTGCGGATCATTGGATTCGCTCCTGCTTTGAGCGTGACCTGTCGGCCACGGGGATACGGAAATGCCGGCGAGCAACGCTCTGACCGTGCATGCGGCTGCGCCGGGCAGGCAGAGGCCGCGCAACGCAAAGGCTGTGGAAACAGCCGAGGAATTATGGGGTGCCCTGAGTTAGATTGTTCCTCCTGGAATACGCCGAATAAGGCGATGCCAGGGTCTGGGGCAGCAGTTTCAGCATAGCCCATACACAGGGCGCCGAACAGGGATCCGAGGCCGTGCGCGCCCGCAACCTGACGTTACATTTCAGCTGCTCAGCGGCACGTTATCGATCAGCCGGACCGGCCCCACCTTGGCGGCGATGAGAGCCAGGCCCTCGCCACGGAACGGCACTTTCCGGCAGTTCTCGGCCAACGGCTCAAGCGTCAGCGGATCCACCACGTCGAAATAGTCCAGTCCCACCAACGGCTGGGATTCAACCATGGCCTGGGCCGATTCCAGATCCAGCGGCTGGTGGGCGTCCGCCCGCTCCGCCAGGAGCCGCAGCGCCCGTGACAGCACCAGGGCGGCCTCGCGCTCCTCCGCCGACAGGAACCGGTTGCGGCTGGACAGAGCCAGCCCGTCCTCGGACCGCACAGTGGGAACGGCAACAATTTCGACCGGGAAGTTCAGGTCCGCCACCATACGGCGCACCAGGGCCAGCTGCTGGGCATCCTTTTGACCGAAGTAAGCCCGGTAGGCCGGCAGTCCCCCGCCGCCGGAGGCAAAAGCACCGGCCGGCGGAAGCCCTGAGCCAGGGATGCCGTAGTGCAGGAGTTTGGCAACCACCGTGAGGGCGCCGTCGAAATGGCCCGGCCGTGAGGCGCCCTCCCACTTCTCCCCCAGGGAGCCGGCAGTCACGCGCACCAGCGGCTCGCCGCCGGGATAGACCTCTTCCACCGGCGGCGCGAACACGAGGTCCACGCCCTGTTCTTCCAGCAGGGCAAGATCGGCGTCGAGTGTCCGCGGGTACCGGTCCAGATCCACCGCATCGCCGAACTGCAGCGGGTTCACGAAGATGGACGCAACCACGACGTCGTTCTGTTCGACCGCGGTCCGCGCCAGCCGGGCGTGCCCTTCGTGCAGCGCGCCCATGGTGGGCACCAGGCCCTGGGACCTCCCCGTCTTCTGCGCGAGCAGCCGGGCACTCGCTTCACGGAGCTCCGCGGCAGTTGTCACCAGTTGCGTGGCCATGTCAGTTTTCCTCTTCCAGGGCCGCGCGGAGGGCCCCCACTTGATCCGCTTTGAGCAGCCCCCGGCTGCCTGCCCGCTGTGCCGTGGCGCGGGCCATGGCGAGGTAAGCCTCCAGTACGTCGCCGTGCGCCCCGGCGTCGTACTCCCGCAACGCCTCAGCATGGGCCGCCACTGTCCCCACATCACCACGGGCCACCGGCCCGGTCAGCGCCGATTCACCGGAGGCGAGCGCGTTCTCCAGCGTGGCCCGCAGCAAGGGGCCCAGCATCCGCTCCGGCGCGTCGACGCCCACGTCGCGGAGCAGCTGGGAAGCCTGCGCCACCAGGGTGACCATATGGTTCGAGCCATGGGCAAGAGCCGCGTGGTACAGCGTCCGGTCCCCCTCGGCGATGGCGACGGGTTCGGCGCCCATCTCCACCACCAGTGCCTGGGCAATCGGCAGCATCGCGGCGTCAGCCGTGACGCCGAAAGTGCAGTCCAGCAGGCGCGTCAAATCCAGGCTCATGCCCGTGAACGTCATGGCGGGGTGGAGCGCCAGGGGAATGGCTCCGGCGGCGCGCACCGGGCGGAGCACCCCCACGCCGAACCTGCCTGAGGTGTGCGCCACGATCTGACCGGGCTGCCACGCCCCGAGTTTGGCGAGGCCGTCCACCAGCCCGGCAAGGGCGTCGTCGGGCACGGCCAGGAGCACCAGTTCGGACCGTTCCACGATCTCCTGGATCTCCAGGATGGGCACGCCCGGCAGGAGCGTCTCCGCCCGCTCACGGCTGGCCTCTGACACCGCGGAAACCCCGACGACGGCGTGCTCGGCCGAGCGCAACGCCGCACCAAGGACGGCGCCTACTTTCCCGGCACCGATGATTCCGACGCCAAGGCGCCCGGGCTTAGCCACGTTGTGGGCCTTCCTGTTGGGTTTCGACGGGCTCAACCACCGGGGCGGCCACAACCACCGGAGCGGTTTCGACGGGCTCAACCACCGGAGCGGTTTCGGCGGGCTCTACCGCCGAGGCGGGCACAACCACCCTTGCCAGCCATTGTTCGCTGGTCTGCCGCTTGCGGGCGAGTCGGGCTCGAGCGGACTGGGCATCAAAAAGGGCCCGGGCCTCGTCCAGTCCGGCCTGGGTGAGCCGCGGCGAGACCGGCCCGGCCGTGGTGTGCAGGACAAGGTCCGCCACACGGAACCGCCGTGCGAGCGGACCCTGGTGCAGTGCCATTGACTGGGTGCGCTGGTGCGGGACCACCACCAGTTCCCGCCACCACCGGCCGGAGCGGAGCAGCAGGGCAGTGTCCGTGGTGGCGAAGCCGTTGCGGCGCCAGCCCAGCGGAGCCAGGAACCTGGCGCGGTGCGGCGTGGTGACAAATCCGCCGTCGGAATCCAACCCCGAGAGCCCGGCAGCGAAGATGTGTCCGGGTTCCGGCGTTCCGGGATCCGGCAGCACGAGTGCAAGCATGGACATCACGTCGGGCAGCTTGCCCACGGGCAGCAGTGTGGTCCGGGACGACGTCTCGCCGTTGCCTCCACCGGCGCCGTACCCGGCGACGTTGACCTGGATCCGGTACCAGCCGAAGATCCGCCACAGCGGGGACTGGGCCACCTTCAGCGCCTGGATCCTGCCCGGAGGCAGCGTCTGCGCCTGTGTGTCCAGCAGCCCGTAGCGGAGCCGGATCCCGTCCGGCGAAATGGCTGCCGTGAAGTTATAGCCCTTGTTAAAGAAACCCCAGTAGCTGGCTGCGAGGCCCAGTACCGCCGGGATCAGGTAAAAGAAGAAGCCGCGGTTGTCCGTCACGGCAGACAGGATCACGGCGGCGATGCCGCCCACCACCACAAAGAAGCTCTGTTCGCTCAGCAGCAGCGAACCGACAAGGCGCGACGGCGGCACCGACAGGACCGGATATTCGGGCGCCTCGGGCGCGGCCTCCTGCGGCCGGGCCGGGTCCGGGACCACGCCTGCGGCCCGTGCCAGGATGGTGGCCCGGAGCTGGCGGGCGTCATCCATCCGCAGGTAGGCCAGCTTGACGGCCGATTCACCGGCGTCGGCCACCTCAAACTTGAGTTCGGCCAGGCCGAATATCCTGGCCAGCAGGGGCTGCACGATGTCGATGGCCTGGACCCGGTCCAGCCGGGCCTGCCGCTGCTGGCGGAAAAGGAAACCGGAGTTGACCCGGACGTACCCTTCGGAGACCTGGTACTTGGTGAAGTACCAGGTCAGGATGAAGCCCAGCACGGTCACCACCAGGACGATGCCGCCACCCGCCACCAGCCAGGGTGCCCGGCCGGCGAAGTCCTGCTCGAAGAGCGGGCGGCCCTGCAGCAACCGCTCGAAAAAGTCCCGCCCGAAGAAGAAGCCAATGGCCGCCAGGGCCACCCAGCCACGTACAAAGGGGGACGCCGGGTGCACCCGCAGCCACTCGCCGTCGGGCGCTACCGGAACCGCACTCGGCGCGCCGGCCTCCGGAACGTTTGCCGTCACAGCCCTGCCAGCCTCGCTTCACCGCGGGCGGCGAGCTGCTCGCGCAGGCGGGCCCCCTCCGCAGCGGGCAGGCCGGGGATGCTGGCGTTGGTTCCGGGTGAAGCGGTGTGGAGTTTAAGCGTGCACAGTCCCAGCCCGCGTTCCACCGGGCCAACGCCGATGTCCACGTACTGCATGCGGCCGTAGGGAACCGTCATGGTCCGCTGGAAGAAAATGCCGCCACGGATCAGGAGGTCGTCGTCGCGCTCGGCATAGCCGATTGCACGCACCTGGCGCGGGATCAGCAGCAGCCGCCAGACAGCCAGGACCAGAGTCACCGCCGGGACGGTGATGGCCAGCCACAGAGGCGGCCACCGCCACCAGCCGAGCAGGACAAAAACGAGGGGCAGGGTCAGGACAACAAGCGTGACCAGGTTTCCGATGGCCCATTGCACCAGCCGCACCGTGACGTATTTCGCGGATACCCGCTGCCAGGTGATGCCTGGTGGATCAATCGCCTCTGTACGCATATTCGCCTTCCCCGGCGGCTTCGCCGCGTACCCCGCGGCCGGGTTTCCCGTCACCGGGCGTAGCATCGGTGTCCTCGGGCGGAATCCTGCAGAACCGCTCCACCAGCAAGCCGACGACGATCATCACCAGACCGCCACCGGCGATCGCGATTGCCACCCAGGTGATGCCCTGATCGCTGCGCAGATTCCAGATCCGCAGCTGGTCGACGAAGATCCCAACATGCCAGCCCAGCAGGACGGTACCCGCGTAGGCGCACGCCTGGGCGAGGACCAAGGTCCTGGCGGCAAGGATGGGGTCCAGCGCCTTTTTGCGTTTGGTGCTGTTGCGCCACCGGAGCACGCGGATGCCTAGAACCAGGGTGATGGCAACAATCACGCCCATGGTGGCCAGAGCGGTGGCCGGAAGAACCGGCGTGGCCATGCTGTAGCGCGTGGTCACCACGGTGGCCGACCAGCCGGCCACGGTCAGGACCAGGCCGATCAGCAGCAGGCGGACAGCGTTGATGGGCTTCACTGGTTACTCGACCGCCCCGGCCGTGGGGACGCCGTCGTAATCGCCGAAACCGTCGAACGGGGCGAGATCGCCAAAATCGGGTGCGCGGGCAGCGAGCTCGCTGATGCGTTCGCCGCCCAGGGTGGCCAACGGCTCGATGAGCGACCACGGATACAGCACAAAGGCGCGTGCGGCGGCGCGCGGGTGCGGCAGGGTCAGCACCGGGTCGTCACTGGTGAGGTCGCCGTAAGTAATGATGTCGACATCGAGCGTCCGCGGCCCCCAGCGCACTTCACGAACCCGGAGGTGCTTGTTTTCCACGGCCTGGCAGTGCTTCAGCAGCTCCGTCGGGGTCAGCGTGGTTTCCACGGTGATGATCATGTTCAGGAAGTCAGGCTGGCCGGCCGGGCCGCCCACGGCTTTGGTCTGCACCACCGGGGAAACGGCCTGGAGGCGGACCTCCGGCGGGTCCACCAGGTCAGCGACGGCCTCGGACAGGGTGTCGTTCCGTTCGCCCAGGTTGCTGCCGAGGGCCAGGACGGCTTTGGTGTACCCGCCGCTCATGGCCGGTGCCCGTCCTGCCGGGATTCCTGCCAGGCATTGTGTGTCCTGTTCCGGTGCACGCTGACGGCCACGTCGCCGAAGGGCACCTCGATGGGTGCCTTGGGCTTGTGGACGGTGATGTCAACGGCCTGGATGGTGAATTCGGCGAGCAGGTCATCGGCGATCCGGACGGCCAGTGCCTCGATCAGGTTCAGCGGCTCCCCGGTGATCCAGTCCTTGATCCGTTCAGCCACCTCGCCGTAGTGGGCGGTGTCCCGGACGTCGTCGGATACTGCGGCCTTGGCGAAGTCCAGATACAGCACGGCGTCCACCACAAAAGGCTGGCCCTCCCGGCGCTCGAAATCGAAGACTCCGTGATGGCCGACGGCGGTGACACCGCTCAGCGTGATCCTGTCCATGGGTGCCCGGCCTAGGTGGTGGTAGGGGCGGCGGCCATCCGCGCGGCCACCTTGACGGCGTCAAGGCTGGGACCGACGTCGTGCACACGGACGGCCCAGGCCCCCCGGGATGCGCTGATCGCGGTGATGGCGGCCGTGGCGGCGTCGCGTTCCTCCGGGCTGGCGGCCTTGCCGGCGACAGTGAGGAGTGTGCCCAGGAAACGCTTGCGGGAGGCGGCCACCAGGACCTTGTGCCCCAGACTGTCCAGCTGGTCCAGGTGCTGCAGGAGATCCCAGTTCTGGGCGTCGTTTTTGGCGAAGCCCAGGCCCGGGTCCACGATGATCTGCTCTTTGCTCACGCCGGCTGCGTAGAGCTTGTCGCGGACTCCGGCCAGTTCAGCCACCACTTCGCCGGCCACGTCCTGGTATTGGGCCAGGGAGTCCATGGTGCGGGCGTCGCCGCGGCGGTGCGTGAGAATATACGGCACCTTGGACGCCGCTACGAGCTCGGCCATCTCGGGCTCGATGGTCAGCCCGGATACGTCGTTGATGATGGCGGCGCCGGCCTTCAGTGCAGCAGCGGCCGTGGATGCGTGCGTGGTGTCGATGCTGACCAGGGCACCCGCCTTGACCAGGGCTTCGATGACGGGGATCACCCGGCGCTGTTCTTCCTCCGGGCTGACCTCCTCCGCGTCGGGACGCGTCGATTCACCGCCGACGTCGATGATGTCCGCTCCGGCGTAGAACATCCGCAGGCCCGCCGCGATGGCGGTGTCCGCCGTCGGGTGCTTTCCGCCGTCGCTGAAGGAGTCCGGAGTTACGTTCAGGATGCCCATGACCAGGGTGCGGCCGGCGGGCAGGCCGGCGAAGTTCGCGGCCGGGCGCGGCTTGCGCAGGATGGGCAGCGGAGATGTTGCGGGCCCCGTTCCCGGGGCTGCAGCTAGTGAGTCCATGGTCTGTTACTTACCTTCCGAGGATGAGGCTCATGGCCTCGGCACGGGTGGCCGGGTCATGAAGCTGCCCGCGGACCGCACTGGTGACGGTCTTTGCTCCGGGCTTGCGGATGCCGCGCATGGACATGCACATGTGTTCGCATTCGACAACGACGATCGCTCCGCGAGGCTTGAGGTGTGTTACGAGTGCTTCGACGATCTGGGTGGTGAGCCGCTCCTGCACCTGTGGGCGCTGGGCGTAGATGTCCACGAGGCGTGCCAGCTTGCTGAGTCCGGTTACTTTGCCGTCGTGGGAGGGAATGTAGCCGACGTGGGCCACTCCGTGGAACGGCACGAGGTGGTGCTCGCACGTTGAGTAGAACGGGATGTCCTTGACCAGGACCAGTTCTTCGTGGTCCAGGTCGAACGTGGTGGAGAGAACGTCCGCAGGATCCAGGTGCAGCCCTGAGAACACCTCGGCGTAGGCTTTGGCCACCCGCCTGGGGGTGTCCACAAGGCCGCCGCGGTCCGGGTCCTCGCCGATGGCCAGGAGGATTTCACGGACGGCCGCCTCGATCCGGGGCCGGTCCACCTTCTCGTGCTTCTTGTGGTGGGATCCGTCCTCCGCCGGGTGTCCGGCGGAGGCGGGTGCGTCGTCGTCGTCGAAGTGAGTCACAGGAGAAAGCTTAGCCGCGAGTGGCGTCAGGCCCCGAGTCGGGGATGCCGCCCTGGAACGCGGCGTCATCCGGGACACCCTGCGGGTGCGGCGGCAGTGCGTCCAGCGGTTCCTCGAGGCGGGCCTCCTTGGCTTCCTCCTGGGCTTCGCGCTCCGACTTCTCCAGGCGGGATTCCACAGGGCCGGCCTGCTGGACCGGACGGGTCTCCTTGGAGAGCCACACCTCACGGAAGTCACGCTTGCGGATATCCGTGAAGATGTGCGCGATCTCGGCCTGGTTGAGGGTCTCCCGTTCCAGGAGTTCCAGGGCCAGCTGGTCCAGGACGTCCCGGTTTTCGGTGAGGATGGCGTAGGCCTCGTCATGCGCCTGGTCGATCAGGCGGCGCACTTCCTCATCCACCACGTAAGCGATCTGGTCCGAGTAATTGCGCTCGTGCCCAGCGTCGCGGCCCAGGAAGGGTTCGCCGCCGCCCTGGCCCAGGCGAACCGCGCCGACACGCTCGCTCATGCCGAACTCGGTGACCATCTTGCGGGCCGTGGAGGTGGCCTTTTCGATGTCGTTGGAGGCGCCCGTGGAGGGATCGTGGAAGACGATCTCTTCCGCCACGCGGCCGCCCATCGCGTACGCCATCTGGTCCAGCAGTTCGTTGCGGGTGATGGAGTACTTGTCGTTCTCCGGGACCACCATGGTGTAGCCCAGGGCCCGGCCGCGGGGCAGGATGGTGATCTTGGTGACCGGGGCCGAGTTCCGCAGTGCAGCAGCCACCAGGGCGTGTCCGCCTTCGTGGTAGGCGGTGATTTTGCGTTCGTGTTCCTTCATCACGCGGCTGCGCTTCTGCGGACCGGCCATAACGCGGTCGATGGCCTCGTCCAGGGCGCGGTCATCGATGAGGTTGGCGTTGGAGCGTGCGGTCAGCAGGGCGGCCTCGTTCAGGACGTTGGCGAGGTCTGCGCCGGTGTATCCCGGGGTCTTCTTCGCGACGGCCTTGAGGTCAACGCCGGGGGCCATCGGCTTGCCCTTGGCGTGCACCTGCAGGATCTGGTCACGGCCAATCAGGTCCGGGGCGTCCACTGAGATCTGGCGGTCAAACCGGCCGGGACGCAGCAGGGCCGGGTCCAGGACGTCGGGGCGGTTGGTGGCTGCAATCAGGATGACGTTGGTCTTGACGTCGAAGCCGTCCATTTCAACCAGGAGCTGGTTGAGGGTCTGCTCGCGTTCGTCGTTTCCGCCGCCGATGCCGGCGCCACGGTGCCTGCCGACGGCGTCGATCTCATCCACGAAGATGATGGCCGGCGAATTGGCTTTGGCCTGCTCAAAGAGGTCGCGGACACGGGACGCGCCCACGCCGACAAACATTTCCACAAAGTCCGAGCCGGAGATGGAGAAGAACGGCACTCCGGCCTCGCCAGCCACCGCACGGGCCAGGAGGGTCTTGCCGGTTCCCGGGGCGCCGTAGAGCAGCACGCCCTTGGGGATCTTGGCGCCCACGGCCTGGAACTTGGCCGGTTCCTGCAGGAACTCCTTGATTTCCTGGAGCTCCTCCACAGCCTCGTCGGCACCGGCAACGTCCACAAAAGTCACCTGCGGCATGTCCTTGTTGACCATCTTGGCCTTGGACTTGCCGAACTGCATGATCTTCGAGCCGCCGCCCTGCATCCGGGTCATCAGGAACCAGAACAGCGCACCGAGCAGGATGACAGGGATGAGGAGCGAGAGCAGGCCGGAGAACCAGTTGCTTTCGATCGGCTGGTCCGTGTAGCCGTTGGCGGGCTCGGAAGCGGTGACGGCCTTGACGACGTCTAAGGCGCGGGCGTCGACGTAGAAGAACTGGACGCTCTTGCCCTTGTCCTGCCCGTTGACGTCCAGGTTGTCCTTCAGGGTCAGGTCAACGCGGTTTTCGCCGTCGTAGATCTTTGCCTGCTCAACCTTGCCGCTGTCGGCAAGGAGCTCAAGGCCCTTGTCCGTGTCGATCCGTGCCGCACCACCGGGGGCCAGTGTTGCAAAAGCCACAAGAAGCATGGCGATCACTACAACGATCCAGATGCCCGGGCCCTTGAAGAAACTCTTAGCTTTCATCTGATCGGGGGCTGGCCCCGTCCCTCCTGGTAGTGCTGCACGGCGAGTGGTTCTGCGCGCGTGTGGTGCTGCATCAGCTACTAGCTATACACCGTTCGGAGTAATTCACGCACGATGCTGCGCAAAAGTTCCCTCTGGGCGTAGCGGGACGTGGCGGCCGCTTAAATGCAGCGAGATGGCATTTCACGGCGCTGTCCATTGGTGCGACTGCCGTGAAGTGCCATCTCGGCGTGAGTCTTACTCGTAAACGTGCGGGGCCAAGGTGCCCACGAAGTCCAGGTTGCGGTACTTCTCGGCGTAGTCCAGGCCGTAGCCCACCACGAACTCGTTAGGGATGTCATAGCCGACGTACTTGACGTCGATCTCCACCTTGGCGGCCGTGGGCTTGCGGAAGGCGGTGCAGATCTCCACGGACGCGGTGCCGCGGGATTCCAGGTTGGTCTTGAGCCAGGACAGGGTCAGGCCGGAGTCGATGATGTCTTCGACGATCAGGACGTCCTTACCCATCAGGTCCGTGTCCAGGTCCTTGAGGATCCGGACAACACCCGAAGACTGGGTACCGGAACCGTAGGAGGACACTGCCATCCAGTCCATCGATACGTGGCTGTGGAGTGCGCGGGCGAGGTCGGCCATGACCATCACAGCACCCTTGAGCACACCGACCAGAAGGATTTCGCGGCCTTCGTAGTCCTTGTCGATCTGCGCCGCGAGCTCGCCGATCCGCTGTTGGATTTGTTCCTTGGTGTAGAGAACGTGCTTGAGGTCTGCCTGGACGTCGTTTGAATCCACCAATGGCTCCTGTGTAGATGCGGGGTGCGACTATTCTTGGGGCGGTTTTTGAGGCCGGAATACTAGCTTCCCACAGCGGGCCGCTCCGCGGGGAACGGGGGTGCCGCCACCGGGCCTTTCCGGGGCCCCGGGTCGCGTTTCCGCCGCGTCCTGCTGTGCCAGCTCGGCGAGGGAGAGCCGGTACACGCTCACCCCGCCAGGCAGCTCCACGGGACCGGCGGAACCCTGCCGCCGCAGCAGCGCTTCCGCCGCCAGAAGGCGCTGGTAGCTGGGCTGTTGGCCCCCGACGTCGGCCGCCGCCTTGGCGATGACCCGGAACCTGATGGCCGGGGAAAGTTCCCCCAAGGCCTCCTCCGGGAGGCTGACCTCCAGTCCGGACCGCTCGGCCAGGCCGGCAAATGTGCGATCTGCCACGTCTTCCAGATAGTCGGCGTCCTGCTGCAGGATGGACGCAGTCCGGGCGAGCGACTCAGCCACGCCGGGCCCGAGTTTTTCCTCCAACAGCGGCAGCACTTCCACCCGGGTCCGGGAGCGGGCAAACGACGGGTCCGAATTGCTGGGATCGTGCCAGGGTTCGAGTTCCTCGACGTCGCAGATCTCCCGGGTGTCCGCGCGGCGCAGGCCGAGGAAGGGCCGCAGCAGCAGCCCTCGGGCAGGCCGCATCCCGGCCAGTGAGCGCGTGCCGGAGCCGCGGGCAAGCCCCAGCAGGACCTGTTCTGCCTGGTCGTCCAGGGTGTGGCCGAGCAGGACAGCGGCGGCCCCGTGCTCCTGGGCCGCAGCCTCCAGCGCTGCGTGGCGGGCATCCCGGGCGGCGGCCTCCGGGCCCATCCCGGTGCTGGCGACGGTAACGGTCCGCAGGTCCACCGGGGAGAGGCCAAGTTCCTTCAGTGCCCGGACTGCGTCGGCAGCCACCTGGGCCGAGCCCTCCTGCAACTGGTGGTCAACCACCACGGCGCCTACGGTCAGGGGGTGCCCGTCAACGTGGCCACGGCGGGCGAAATAGGCTGCCACGGCCGCGAGGGCCATCGAATCCGGCCCACCGCTGCAGGCCACCAGCACGTGCGCCGGATAGCCGGCGTCAGCCAGGGCGTTCTGGACCATTTTGCGCGCCTTGCCAACGACGGGCGCGAGCCTGCCGGGCCGTCGTCGTCCGCGTGAAGAAGTGCGGGCATCCGGAACCTCTGGGCCGTCCGGCACCTTGGGGGCGTGCGGCACCTACAGGCCCATCCGGTCGATCCACAGCTTGGCATCGTGGATTTCAGGCTCGGTGGGGAGGTTGTCCGCGGATTCCCACACCCGGTTGAAGCCCTCCATGCCGGCAACAGCCACGACGGCTCGGACAAACTTGGCGCCGTCGGAGTACTGGCGCATCTTCGCGTCCAGGCCCAGGAGGTTGCGGATGAATTTCTCCAGCACGCCGCGGTCCTTGCCGCGGTCAGTGAAGCGCTGCCGGATGGTCCTGACCGAGGGGACAATGCTGGCGTCGACGGCGTCCATCACCACGTTCGCGTGGCCCTCCAGCAGGCTCATCACGGCCGTGAGGTGTGAGAGGGACGCCTTTTCCTCGGGGTTCTGCAGCAGGTCCAGGATGGCGCCGCGGCCGGGGGTGTTGCCTGTGGCGGAGCGGTCCTTGAGGGAGCGGGCGGCGGCGGAGGCGCGCTCCATCAGGGAATCGACGTTGCCCAGCAGGTGAACGCTGAGGTTGTCGATCTCGGAGAGCATGTGGTGGCGGAGCCACGGCGCGGCAGCAAACTGCACGCGGTGCGTCTGTTCGTGCAGGCAGACCCAGAGCCGGAAATCCTCCGGCGTAACGTTGAGCTCGCGCTCCACCGAGACGATGTTCGGAGCCACCAGCAACAGCCGGCCACCGGCCGGAGCCTTGGAACCTTCCGCGAGCGCGGCGAACGGATCGTACTGGCCCAGGACCTTGCTGGACAGGAACGCCAGGACGGCGCCAAGCTGGCTGCCGGTGATGGCGCCGCTGACGCTGGCCGCGGCCGGGCTGACGTTGCCGCGGCGGCTTTCGAGCATTTTTTCCATCGCGGGTTTGAGCATCACGGCGAAGCTCTGGGTGTTGGCCTTGGCCCAGCTGGCCCTGTCCACCACCAGGACGGAGGAGTCGCGGAGGTCCCGCGCGGCTTCGAGGCCGGTGATTTCGTGGACGTGCGGGACGGAGGCGTCCGCGAGGCGGCGCAGGCTGTCCACGGCTTCGCCGATTTCCGCCGAGTTGAGCGTGGGCCCCGCAGAGGCCAGCCGGGCCGCCGTGGATGCGGCCAGGTCCCAGTTGATCAGGGCCTGGGCCGGGCTGGATGATGCCGGGGCTGACGAATCACGCGCAGTGGACTCCATAGTCCCCATCACATCACAGCGGACGCCGGATGGTCCTTAAGTTCGCTGACCGGCGAACGGCTGCGGCCCTCCCCCGGCATGGACGGTGCCGCCAGGACCGCTGCTTCGAGGCACAGCTGTCGCCGGGCTAACGGCAGCCACAGGCGGCAAGCGCCGTGGCGGCCCGGTCCAGGGCTTCCCGGTTCCCCGCCACGCCCGGCGTCAGGCCGTTGCCGATGAAGGAGAACACCAGGAGCCGCCCGTCTGCGTCCACCACGTACCCGCTGAGTGCGATCACCGAGTTCAAGGTCCCGGTCTTGGCCCGCACCAGGCCAGCGCCGCGGGCCGTGGTGCCACCCCCGTACCGGCTGTCCAGTGTTCCGGTCAGCCCCGCGACCGGAAATCCATCCAGCGCAGCCAGCAACCTGGTGTCGGTACCGGAGGTGATGGCACGCACCACTTCCCCGAACTGGCGGGCGGAGACCTGGTTCGCCAACGCCAGACCTGACACATCCGCCAGCCGCATCGCGTCCGTGGGGATCCCCAGGGCCACGAGCTGTGTGCGGACTGCTGACGTGGCGCCGTCATTGCCGGCGGGCTCCCCTGCAGCCGCGGCGGCCATCCGGCCCAGGACCTCCGCCAGGTAGTTGTCCGAGGTCTGCAGCATCAGATCCACCTGCTGGCCCACAGTGGCGGACTGGACTTCGGCCAGGACCGCAGGCTCTTCTGCGGGGGGCGCATCGCCCGAAGGCGCGGTGTACCGTTCGACGCCGGCCGCTACCGTGAGTCCCGCAGCGGCGCCTGCCGCCTTGAGCTGCGCGGCAAACGCCTCCGCGGCGGTGATTGCTGAGTCCTGGGGGCGCGGGCCGGTGGTCACTGCCGGGTCAAAGCGCGCCGAGTTCAGCGCCAGCGGGTACAGCGGGGCAACCTCGCCCGCCGCAACGTCCCCCTCAGCCCAGGCGGGGTTCAGTGCGGCGCCGCTGAACAGGGAATCGTCCACCAGGACCTTCAGTTCGCCGGTTGCTCCTGCGGCCTGGAGCGCGTGCACGGTGGCAGTGGCCAGGGTGGCGAGCCCGGCGTGGCCCATCACCTGGTTGGGCGCGGATTCCCCGGCGCCCAGGAGAACATCGCCGCCGCCGGTCAGCACCACGTGGTTGCTGGCGGTCCCGGCTACAACCTTTGTGCTGAAACGGTGCTCTGGCCCGATCGCCCGGAGGGCGGCCACCGCGGTGAGCAGCTTCATATTGGAGGCGGGGATCCTGCTCTCCGAACCGCCCCGGTCAAACAGGACCTGGCCGGTGAGCGCATCCTGGACCAGCCCTGTGAAGCTGCCGTCGCCGTCGGGCCTTAACACGGCGTCCAACTGCGCGGCCACCGCGGAGGGCAGCGGGACTGGCGCGGACTCCGTCAGCGGAGCCAGGCCCTGCCGGGCGGAAAGAGTGGCCGGGAGCTGCTGCCAGGCGGGCACCATTGGGGTGGCTGCCGGCGGCGGGACGACGAAAGCAGGGGCAACCAGCCATACGGCGGGGAGCGCCAGTATGACGATTACGGCCAAGAGCAGCGCGGTGGGCCAGGCCTGCAGCCCGCGCTGAACCGTGCGCCGGAACGCCGCCCTTAACCCTGCGGGGTCCGATGTTTCCTTCATGTTAGTGCTGGTCCTCAAGTCCTGAAATTTCCCCGCAAGTTCCTGAAACCTGGGCCTCTCGCTATATCCTCAATAGTAGTCGGCGGCACGGACACTCCTTTTTGTTGTTCGTCTCCTGTGCCGCGAACCCCCTGCAATTGCCGAGGAGCATTCCATGAAGCACGACGTGACCATCGAGATCCCCAAGGGATCACGAGTCAAGTACGAAGTTGACCACGAGACCGGCCGCGTCCGCCTGGACCGCGTCCTCTTCACCTCCATGCAGTACCCCACGCACTACGGGTTCTTCGAGAACACCCTGGGCGAAGACGGCGATCCGCTGGATGCACTGGTGCTCCTGCAGGACTTCGACCTGCACCCCGGCGTCATCGTTGAGTCCCGCCCCATCGGCGTTTTCAACATGACCGACGACGGCGGCGGCGACGCCAAGGTCCTCTGCGTCCCGGTTGACGCCCGCTTTGACCACATCCAGGAAATCAGCGATGTCAGCGAATTCCTGATCAAGGAAATCGAGCACTTCTTCACCCGTTACAAGGACCTGGAGCCGGGCAAGTGGGTCAAGGCTGAAGGCTGGGGCGACCGCGCCGCCGCCGAGGCCGAGCTGGAAGCTTCCATCAAGCGTTACGTGCCAGCCGCGCACTAGTCCCCGCACCACAACTGCAACGCGGGGTCACTTAACGCCCATCCGGACTACGGATATGGGCCGTAAGTGACCCCGCGTTGCACGTTAACGGTCAGGAAACTGTGGAATCGTTGCCCTGTGAGTTCCGAGCCTTCGTTTAATCCTCCGTGCGGACCAGTCACCGGTTTTCGGGACGGTGAGGTGGTGCGTGCCACCGGCATCCCCTACGCCACCGCCGGCCGCTTCCAACCTCCCGTGGCAGCGCCGGACCGGACCGCCAACTATGCCGCCACCACCCTCGCACCGGCCTGCCCGCAGGGCCCCGTTCCGTTCCTGGACGACGTCCTGGGCACCCGGTATGGCGAGCTTCCCGGAAGTGAGGACTGCCAGCGCCTGTCGATCACCGTTCCGGACGGGCTTGCCGACGGCGAGCAGGTCCCGGTCATGGTGTGGCTGCACGGCGGCTCCTACACGTCGGGCTCCGGCGACTTGGCGATTTTTGACCCCAAGTCGCTGGTGTCCGAGAACCGCGTCATCGTGGTGTCCGTGACCTACCGGCTGGGCCTGTTCGGCTACCTGGCCACCGGCACCGGCCGGCCAGCGAACCTCGGCCTGCTGGACCAGTTGGAAGCGTTCCGGTGGGTGCAGCGCAACATCGCGGCCTTCGGCGGTGACCCGGGGCGGGTCACCGCGTTCGGGCAGTCGGCGGGCGGCGACTCCGTAATCCACCTCATGGCCACTCCGGAGGCGCCGGCCCTGTTCCAGCGGGCAATCATCCAGAGCGCACCGTTGGGGATCACCCGCGGCCGGCACAAGATGAGCCGTGCCATGGGCATCGCGGCCGAATCCGTCACGGAAGACACCCCGATGCTGGACGTTGTGGACATCGAAGACCATGTCTCGCAGGTGGCCCGGAAATACGGCCTGATGGCGGCCATGCCGTTCGGCACCCAGTACGGGCACGCTCCGCTGCCGCCGGAATCACGCGTTGAGGCCGCCTGGAACGCAACGGCACCGGGCATCGAAGTGCTGATCGGGCACACCTCCGACGAGGCCCGGCTGTTCCTGCCCCGCAGTCCCGTGGTCAGCCGGCTGGGCAAGATTCCCCTGCTGGGCAACGCGGCCGTGCGGGCCATTAACTGGGCGGTGACGGAGGCAGTCTACGGCCGGGCAGCCCGCAAGTTCGCCCGCCGCCACGCCCGCGCCGGAGGCAAGGCCTACAGCTACCTGCTGTCCTGGGGTGCACCGGGAAACTTCTACCACGCCGCGCACACCGTTGACCTGCCGCTGCTCTTCGGAAACCAGCAGACCTGGGCCGCCGCCGGGCTCCTCGAGGGCGCAACCTGGGACGAGATCGACGCCGTGGGCCGTGAGATGCGCCGGCTGTGGACCGCGTTTGCGCGCGGCGACGGATTGGGTGAGACAGGCGGGATTCCCGGCGCGCTCGAGTACCGCGCGCTGTAAGCGCGACCTGGCTGCAACGCGGGGTCACTTCGCGCCCATCCCGGGTATCCGGACCGGCCGTAAGTGACCCCGCGTTGCTTTATTCAGGCGTTCAGCACCCAGTTCCGGATCTCTTCCGGGTCCTCGCCGTGTGTGCGGGTGTGCTCGCGGGCCTGGATTCGGCGGTCCTGGAGCCTCTGCCGCAGAAGGGAGTGCTTTCCGGCCAGGCCGGGCACGCGGTCAATCGCGTCGATGGCCAGCTGGAAGCGGTCGATCCCGTTAAGCATGGCCATATCGAACGGCGTGGTGGTAGTCCCCTCTTCCTTGTAGCCGCGCACGTGCAGGCCTTCCTGGTTGGTGCGGCGGTACGCCAACCGGTGGATCAGCGACGGATAGCCGTGATAGGCGAAGATGATCGGTTTGTCCGGGGTAAAGATGCCGTCAAAGTCCGACGCCGGAAGGCCGTGCGGGTGCTCACTCACGTCCTGGAGCCGCATCAGATCAACGACGTTCACCACGCGCACCTTCAGCCCGGGGACACCCCGCTTCAGCAGTTCGGCCGCGGCCACCGTTTCCACCGTCGGAACATCCCCGGCACACGCCAGGACAACGTCCGGGTCCTCTCCCGGCACCTCTGACCCGGCGAACTCCCAGATGCCCAGGCCGCGGCGGCAGTGGTTCGCGGCGTCGGCCGGGCCCAGCCACGTGGGCGATGGCTGCTTGCCGCTGACCACAATGTTCACATAATCGGTGGATGCCAGGCAGTGCTCCATGACCGCGAGCAGCGTGTTCACGTCCGGCGGCAGGTACACGCGGATGACCTCGGCTTTTTTGTTCACAGCGTGATCGATGAAGCCGGGATCCTGGTGCGAGAAACCGTTGTGGTCCTGCTGCCACACATGGGACGAGAGCAGGTAGTTCAGCGACGCCACGGGTTGGCGCCACGGCAGCTTGCGGTGGACCTTGAGCCACTTGGCATGCTGGTTGAACATGGAATCCACGATGTGGATGAAGGCCTCGTAACAGCTGAACACCCCGTGCCGGCCGGACAGGAGGTAGCCTTCCAGCCAGCCCTGGCACAGGTGTTCGCTGAGCACCTCCAGAACCCTGCCGGAGCGGGCGAGGTTCTGGTCGACGTCGTCAATCCGGTACTGCCAGACCTTGTCGGTCACTTCGTAGACGGCCTGAAGCCGGTTGGATGCTGTCTCATCCGGCCCGAAGAGGCGGAAGTTCTCCATATTCAGCGAGATGACGTCACGCATCCACGAGCCCAGGGTGATCATGGGGCTGATCCGTTCAGTACCCGGCTCCGCAACGTCGACGGCGTGGGCGGCGTATGCGGGCAGCTTCAAAGGTGTGCGAAGGAGTCCGCCGTTGGCGTGCGGAGTGGCGCTCATCCGGAGGTTCCCACTAGGCGCATTCGTGGCTACGTCGGGCCGAAGCCGGCCCTCGCCGTCGAACAGCTCCTCCGGGCGGTACGACTTCAGCCACTCTTCCAGCTGCTCGAGGTGTGCGCCGTTGGTGCGGACTTCGGCCAGCGGGACTTGGTGGCTCCGCCAGGTGCCCTCCACCTGGAGTCCGTCCACGACCCGCGGTCCCGTCCATCCCTTGGGCGAGCGCAGCACAATCATGGGCCAGTGCGGCGCGGCGTGGCTGGCCTCCGCCCCGCCCCGGCGGGAGTCCTGGATGGCGCGGATCCCGGCCAGGCAGTTGTCGACGGCGGTGGCGAAGTCCCGGTGCGCCTGCTCCGTGTTGTCCGGGTCCTGGACGGTCACGAAGTACGGCTCGTGGCCGTACCCGCGCAGCAGCTGCTCCAGCTGTTCCTGCGGCATCCGCGCCAGGATGGTGGGGTTGGCGATCTTGTAGCCGTTCAGGTGCAGGATGGGCAGGACGGCACCATCCGCGGCCGGATCCAGGAAGTTGTGCGAGTGCCAGCTCGCCGCGAGCGGCCCCGTTTCGGCCTCGCCGTCGCCGATTACGACGGCGGTGATCAGCTGGGGATTGTCGAACACGGACCCATAGGCGTGGGCCAGCGCGTACCCGAGTTCGCCGCCCTCGCTGATGGACCCCGGGGTCTCCGGCGCCGCGTGGCTGGGAATGCCGCCGGGGTAGGAAAACTGGCGGAAGAGTTCGGCCATTCCTGCCTCGTCGGGGCCCACCTGCCCGTAGATTTCCGAGTACGTGCCCTCAAGCCAGGCGTTCGCCACCACAGCAGGACCACCGTGGCCCGGGCCGGCAATGAAGAGCATTTCCTGCGAGTCCCGGCGGATCACGCGATTCAGGTGTGCGTAGACAAAGTTCAGCCCGGGAGTTGTCCCCCAGTGGCCCAGAAGCCTGGACTTGGTGTGGTCCGCGGCGAGTGGCTCCCGCAGCAGCGGATTTGAGCGCAGGTAGATCTGTCCCACGGAAACGTAGTTCGCGGCCCGCCACCACCGGTCTACAAGGTCCAGGGTTTCCTGCCCCAAGTTGTCCTGTCCCATACTTCCGGTCATGACCATCCTTACGTAGCTGCGCGCCGCCGTCGGCAGCTGAGCTTCCATCGCAACACCTATCGGTACGCGGCACAACCTCTAGGCAGGTCAGGCTTTCCCCATGGTCAGGTGTCCCCATCGCGACGTCCGGCACGGCACGGTAAGTTGAACCTGTTTGATTTTGGCTGGAATTTCTTGGGGGAACATCGTGGCAGGACATCAGGACACGGACAACTTCGCTTCTGTTGCGGATCCCAAAATGCTGGCAAGCGTCCGCAAGAGAACCAAGGTCCTCGGCAACGGGAGGTCCGTCGTCGAAGCCACCGGCTGGCAGTCGTTCGGAGCGTGGGCCGTGGATTTCGGCCTCGTGGCGGCCATGGCGGCCGTCGCCTGTATTTCCATTCTGGGTTCGGGCATGGGGACGGCCGGTAAAGCACTGGCTGCGGCCGCCGCGGTCTGGGTTGTGGCGCCCTGGCTCTATGGGTTCTGTTGCCCTGGTGGAGTCTTCCTCGGTTCACTGGCCAGCGGCACGCGGCTGGTGCGCTTCGGCACCGGGGAACGCCCGGGATTCTGGCGGGCAGGATGGTTCATGTTTGCCAGAATGGCGCTTTTTCCCGTTGTGGTCCTCGTATTCTTCCTCGCGGCCGCCGGCGGCTCCGGCCCCTCGGGGGACGGCCCAAGAACCCGCCACATCACCCTTGACCGAAGGTTTCCCGTACCGCCCCCGCCTGTCCACCCAAGCGTCGTGGGGGCCGCAGCGGAGGACGCCTTAGCCGTAGAGGCCCGGCATCGCCAGCTTCCCGGCCTTTACGACCAAGGAGGCCAGCGTGGCTGACGCCGGGCGAACCTGGCTGGTCCGCCGTGCTGAACGGCTCTACGGAGACAAGCTGGGGCGGCTGCGGCACAGCGAGCTGTCCTGGCACGTCGCTTGGAAGTGGCTGCCTCCACTCGTGGTGGTCGGATTCATTTACGGTACGGTTTCCCAATTCACGGGGCGCCCCTCGTCCCAGCGTGACCCGGCACTTTTCTCCGACATCCCACTCTTCCTGGCGACGAGCCTCCTGACTGGACTGGTCCTGTGGTCCCTGACCCTTTTCTGGAGCTTCCGCCGGGTACTGGTGTTCGACCGCGGCCTGTTCTACGGATACGCGCAGAAGCACACCGCCCGCGCCATCTTCTGGCAGGACCTCGATCCCGGGTCGTTGCGGACTGTCGAGGCCCCGGCCGGAGTGGCGGTGGACAGCCTGCTCAAGACCCTGAACGAAGGCGGCAAGACCTCGTTGGGCGTGCGCGGGCGCTACGCAGTTGTGTTCCACGGACTGCCCACGGCGCTGGCCACCGGTGCCGGATCTGGGTCCGGGTCTGGATCCGGGGAACCTGGGCCGGGGTTCTTTACGTTCAGCATGGCCAAGGCCCCGGACAGGCTGGTGACCGAGATCCTTCGGGCGTTGGCGGAGTCCGGCGTCCACCGGGAAGGATCTCCCGGGCTGCAGGCGCTTCATCCGGTTCAGATCAGCTCGGCCACGAGGCTTGACCTTGCCTGAATCGGTACCCGTCGCCGACTTGCCTTGGGCCAACTACTAAACGGTAGTCTGTGATCCACATGTTCACGTTGACCATCAACCAGACCGACAGCCGCCGCGACGGCGACCGCGTCCCTCAGCTGCTGAAGGACCTGCGGCACATACCGGCGCGCCTGGATTTCGACCGGTCTGTGGAGGATGAAGTCCAGGGCATTGTGGACTGCCCGCACCAGGCCGTCGAGGCTGCTTTGATCGCTTTGCGCTCCGGCTCCTGGTACGTGGGTCTCGGCGTCGGGCCGGTCAACGAGCCGCTGCCCAACCAGATCAAGGATGCCTCCGGCCACGGCCTGATCTACGCCCGCCGCGCGGTGGACCGGCTCCGCAACAGCAAAGAACGCATCCCGGTTGCCGTGGAAGGACCGCTCGCCGAAATCGCCCACGAAGCCGAGGCCGTGCTGCGGCTCTTGGGCCACATTGTGCGGGACAGATCCGGGGCTGAATGGCGCGTCCTGGACCTCATGACGCCCGGTGTCCGCGGACAGCAGAAAGCCGTGGCCCAGGAACTCGGCATCACCACGCAGGCCGTCAGCAAGGCAGTGGCCAGGTCCCAGTGGAACGAGGAATACGCTGCCCGCCCTGCCGCCGCACGGTTGCTGGCGCTCATCCTTGAGGTGCGCTGAACACAGCTGGCTCGCGCCGCCGCTACTGCAAGGCACCGATGATCGCCCCCATGGCCGTGAACGTCACGATGTTGTAGCTGGCGTTGATGGCGAAAAGGGTCAGGCTGCGGCGTTCGAAGAGGTAGTTGACGCCCAAGGCAGCCGCCACCCAGGCTGCGCCCGTGGCCAGCCCGGCTAGGGCACCGAATCCGGCGCCGCCGTTGCCGATGAAGGCCGCAAGCACCACGGCCATCACCACTGCGAGCAGGAACGATCCCACAAACACCCGCACCGTTCCGTGCTTCAGCTGCTCATCCGTCACGCCGGCCTCGCGCTGCCACACCTTCGCGAAGAGCACTGAGTACCAGAGCCCTCCCACGATGAAGCCCGCCAGCGCGGCCAGCAGCACGGCCAGCCAGTTGATGTCCAGTTCCACGGCAGTCCCCCTTCTGCAGACGCCGTTCGGCGGCGCCTACGGGTGGAGCCTACGCCTGGCCACCCGCACTGTCTTGTAGAAAAGCCGCAGCGCGCGGCCGCAGGATGGGCACCCGCTCAGCGGACCGCCGTCGGGGTTTCCAAAGGAACGAATGTGGCGTACTCGGGGCCGTGCTGGCGGATGAGGCGGAGGTACTCCGACGGCGTGAATCCGCTGAAGCGCCGGAAGGTGCGGATCAGGTGGGGCTGGTCGTAGTAGTCGGCCAGGGCCAGGAGCTCCGCGCCGCTTGAACTGCCGGCGGGCAGCTGGGCCGCGGCGTTGACGAAGCGGTAGAAACGGCACACGTCGGCGTAGCTTTTGGGTGTGATTCCGCAGTCGCGGAACATGATCCGCTGCAGGGTGGACGGGCTGGTGCCCAGGCGTTGGGCGAGGCCGGCCCCAGGGATGTCTTCCTCGGCCAACAGCGCCACCGCCTCCCGCGTGCGATCGTCCACGTGCGGACGTTGCCCTACGCCACCATGGAGCCGGGACGTGAGGAAACTGTCCAGCGCTTCAAAAGCGGTAGCCGGATCGGCGTCTGCCAGTCCGTCACGCAGGGCCGAAAATCCGGGCAGGAACCTTTCCGCGTCCTGCACCGTGCCCTGCAGTTGCGACGGCGGCACGTCAGTCAATGCCGCGATGCCGTAAGGCTCCAGCACGGCCCCGATATTGAACAGCTGCGGCGGGTTTTCGCTGATGAGATAGCTGCGCTGGACACCGGAATAGAAACCGACCGCGACCTCCGTGGCGCGCCATTCGGTGGTGCCCTGTACGGTGCCGGCGCCCCGTTCCGGCACCCGGGCCCCGGCCTCGGCAAACGGGTCGATCAGGCGGTACGGCGAGGACAAATTGAGAACCAAGTGCGCCGACGGGCCAGGCAGGATTTTTTCATACTTCGCCGTCGGAACTCCACGCACAAACCAGAAACGGCTGACGTACGGCTGCAGCCGGGCCGGGGCAGGACACTCCTCGTAGAGCACACGAGCAGTTTACGGCCGTCGGGTGCCCAGGTGCGGCCCATTGATCCGTTCAACGAACCAAACTCCGGCTACTGGGGCACGGACATCAGTGCCGCCACCGGAAAACCGCCCACCACCTATACCCAAAAACAGCAGGGCGCGCTGATCTACCCGGCCGCCCAGGACCGCGTCAGCCACGCACCCAGCGGTACGGCGTCGTCGTCGAGACTTTGAGCAGCCCGGAGCGCTCCAGGATTGGCCGCGAGAATTCGGTGGAGTCGCTGTGGATGAGGGTCTTTCCCAACTCGAGCGCCGATTGTGCGCGACGGGCCGTCAATGCCCGGTAAATCCCCCGGCCGCGCCATTCTTCGCGCGTGGCACCGCCCCAGATACCGGCGAACGTTGTGCCGGGCACTGGCTCCAAGCGTCCTGCACTGACAATCTGCCCCTCTGCCTCAGCCACCCACAACTGCATCCCGTCATCGAGCGAGAGCCGACGAAGCAGGGCGTCAGCCATCTCACCTGAGACCGGCTCGCCGAACACTTCGTCCTGCATGGCACTCATCGCCCGCACGTCCGACTCCTCCGACACTTGCCGCAGCGTCACGCCGTCGGGAATTGGCACAGTTGTGCTCAAAGCTTGAGCCTCGCCGATCATGATCGATTCAGGGTCGTCCTGGGTGAAGCCGCTTTCAATGAGGGCCTCATGCAAACCCGGAGCCTGGTCATGCCCGCGGGCTTTCCATTCGACCCTGTCGATGGCAGGTTCTGCGCGGAAGTAGGCGATGGCCTCGGCGACGAGCCGCCTGACGGTGTGCGCATCCGCATCGCCCAGATCCCTGTACGTGACGAAGCCCCGCCCCTTCATGAACGTCACCAAGCGCAAGGGTCCGTGCTGGGTCACCTTGAGGGCGCTCGGGGTCTCGGCGTCGGTGCGGAGGTTGTCGTCGTAGGCCGCCAGGAAACGTGCGCGCTCTTCGGTTTGGCTCATCCCGCGAGCCTACTTCAGCCCAGTGCGCGCCCGATTCGATGGCTCGCTGCACACAAGACGGTGGGAAACGTCGAATGCGCAGCTACGCGTCGAATTGGGCACGCCAGATCCGGGAGAGGGGTATCGAGGTACCGTCCGCGAACTCGATCTGTCCGCCGCCGTCGCCGGGGCCGCCGTCGTTGTTGGCCCCTTGGGTGGGGACAAACCGGACGCCGTCAGCGGCTTCCGGACTTCCCTCACCGGCGAGGACGACGACGGCGGCATAGTCGCCGTCGTCTGCCGCGCCCCCCGTGCCGATCCAGGGAATGGTGAGCCGCTCCCCCACCGGGTGCGGGGCTTCGCGGTGCCAGGTTCCGGCGTCGTCCAGGGGTATGCCCCAGCCGGCAAGGGGGCGGATTTCGCTAGCTACTGGGGACTCCGCATCCACGGGCCAGCCGCCGATCCGCAGCCTCGCAGGCCTGCCGGGGGATGTGCCCCGGACGCGGACCAGCCGCACCTCCACCGCGCCCCGCGTCAGGGAAACCACTGTGATTTCCGGCCCGGGCGTCGCAGTTCCGCTGGCCCCGCTGCCATGGTCCGGTCCCCTATCGGGATCCACCGCAATCCAATTGGTGCTGGCCCGGGAGACGCCGGCGAGGACGCCGCCCAGATCCTTCTGGCCGAGGAACTCGAAGCCTGTGCGGTGCGTGAGGCGGCCCTCGGCGTCCACCAGCACCACGGCGTTGTCCAGGGACTCCGGCTCAAGGTCCGGGAAGGTGTGGGTGGAGTATCCCAGCCGGGCGTAGAGCGGGGAATCGGCCACCGCCACTCCGGCGTTGGCGTGGTCGGTGCCGTGGTTCCGGATCCGGACAACGCCGTCGGCCGCCGTTCCGTCCACCTGCCAGCCGGGCGCCGCGATGAGCCGCCGGGTGTCCCCGGCCTCCACGGGCAGGGGCTCTTCGACGGCGGTCCACACCCGGTGGTCCGCCGGGAGCGCGAGTCCCAGGAATCCCTTGGCGGCCCAGTACGGTGACCCTGCACCCGAATAGGACTGCCTCATGCCGGCGAATTCACCGTGCCAGCCGATCGAAAGCAGTCCTTCATCAGTGATGGAGCCGCGGCGGGCGAAGTAGTCCAGCATGCCGGAGGCCGCGCGCCGGCTCAGCCCGGGAGCCAGCCGGGTGTGGCCGGCAAGTTCGCCGGCCCAGAACGGGGCGGCCGCGGCGAATCGGTAGATGAGGCTGCGGCCCTGGATGAGCGGAGCCCCGTTGGCTCCGACGAGGTGGGAGGCGTCATCGAGGTAGTCGGCGAGCCGGTCGCCGTCGAGCTTTTTGCGGGCCTGCACGCGCGGATCATCAGGCGCCATCAGCGCCCACAGCTGGGGGTACACCTGGAAGGCCCAGCCCACGTAGTGGTCGTAGGCCCGCTCGGGACCGTCGGCAAACCAGCCATGGCCGCGGTAGAGCGAATCGTGGATGGCCAGGCCGGCGTCGATGTCCGTGTCCGACGAACGCCCGCCGACGCTGGCCAGGAAGGTTTCCACCACAATCTGGAACCAGACCCAGTTGATGGGCGGATAGTCCTCGCCGATCACCGTTTCGAACCATGCAACCAGCTGTTCCTGGACCCGCTGTGGGAGCTTGTCCCACAGCACGTCGCGGGTCAGGGCAAGCCCAACGGCCAACGAAGCGGCCTCCACCTTGGCCTGGCCCAGCTCCCCGGGAGCCGGCCACCGGTCAGGATTCGCCGGGTCCGTGCCGGCGTCGAGACCCTGCGCATACCACTCGGCGATCCAGCCGGTGCCTTCCGGGTCGCCGGCGATCCGGAAGGAGGCCAGCAGGAACGTCCGGGCGAACGCCTCCAGCGCATCGCTTCGCTGGCCGTAGGCGCTGTTGGCTCCTGGCAGATGGATGTTGGCGTGGTCTGCGGTGCCGAAACGGTGGGCGGAGCGCAGCAGATGGTCGGCGTAAGCACACCAGTGCCCGCGGGTCAGGCCGGTGTGGGGCGACAGGCTGCGGTCCAGCTCCGGCAGGGTCAGGACAGGGGGCGTCATGGTGAATGGCATGGGGTCCTCAGGGTTGGAGGGCTGGCGGTCCGGGATGCTGGCCGGCGGTGAGCCAGGCGATGGCACGCAGCAGGATTTCGCGGTGCTCGGGTGACCGGTAGGAGGCGGCGTCATGGCCCAGCGCGTCGTAGAACGTCCGCCCGGGCCGCCGGTCCAGGGACCATATGACGGGGTGCTCGAGGTCTTCGTGGGTGTGCGTGGCATGGATGGTGATTCCCGGCGCCGTGGCCAGGTAGCTGTAACGCTCGTCCGGCAGTTCGAAGTCCGCGAGGCCCTCAACCAAAGGGCCGGATTCCCGGCGAACGTGGATCCCGGCCGGACCGTACTCGGGATGCATGGACGTTCCGCGGATCCAGCGGCCGCCTAGCGCGGCTTCCCATTCCGGGGAGTCGAGGAAGCTCGTGGAGCTGACATGGCTCACCAGCAGCGGCCTGCCGGCAGCCAGCCAGCGACGCAGCCTGGCCGCGGCTTCCGGCGTCCCGGGCGAGGGCCGGTCATCCCGGGGCAGGCCCACGTTGACTACCAGCAGGTCGGGGAGGTCAGCACCGGCTCCCGGGGCGTTTAAATCGGCCAAGGCGGCATCGACGTCGTCCGCTATCTCGACGCCGAACCCCGCCTCCCGAAGGAGGCCCGCCAAAGCGGCGGACGTCTCGGTGAACGGGTGCCACGGGTCTGCGTATCTCCCCACACCGCTCAGGAGCAGCGCCCGCGGCTCAGTCAGCCTGCCCGCGGTCACAGGGATTCCTGCAGCACACCGGCGGCGGGCAGGCGCGGCCCACCGATCGATGACTCGCGAAGGATCAGCTCCGGGTTGAGTTCGATCCGGTGCACCGGCCGCATCCGCCCCTCGGCGAGGCGGGCAGCCATCAGCTGCACGGCAACCTTCCCCACATACTGCTTGGGTGGCCGGACGGCCGAGATGGCGGGCTCGGCAAGGTAGGCCACTTCGTCGTCGTAGCCCACGATCGCCATGTCCCCCGGCACCTGGATCCCCCGGTCCACGCAATGCTGCACAAATGCCACCGCCTGCGTGTCTGAATGGACCAGCATGGCCGTGGTCCCGCTTTTTCGGCACAGCTCCAGGACATGGTCGAAGTGTGCGGCGCGGTCGCCGTTGGGCAGTTTGGCCGAATCCTCGTGGACGGAGCCTGCCACCGGGATCTTCAGGGCCGCCAGCGCCTGCCCCCAGCCCCGCACCACGTGGGGGCTGGTGGGGCTGGAGGAATCGGTCAGGCAGCCGATCTGCCGGTGGCCCTCCTGCCACAGGTGCCGGACGGCCATACCGGCGCCGAACGCGTGGTCCGTGGCCACCCATTCGAGGCGGTGTGCCGGGTTTTCCCCCGGCGAGCGCCGTTCCGCCAGCACCACCGGAATGGGCAGCGCATTCAGCCAGCGGAGCAGTTCCTGCCCCACCTCACCGGTCAGGTCCGGCGCCACGATCAGCCCGTCGATGTTTTGCGTATCGAGCAGCGCCTGGACCTGCCGGCGGTTGTCGGCGGCGTCGTAGGCGGAGCCGCGGACCAGGATCCGCAGGTTCTGCTCCTCGGCCTCCGCCCGGGCGCCGCTGATGACCTGGGGCCAGTAGTAGTCCAGCGAGGGAACCACCATCCCGATGGAGTAGCTGTGCTGCGGCGGACGGCCCGCCGTGGCCGACCTATCCAGTTTGCTGGGCAGCGTCGCGCCGCCGTGGACACGCGAGACCAGGCCCTCGTCAGCGAGGGTATTCACGTCACGCCGGATGGTGAGCTCACTGACACCCAGTTTCACGGCGATGCCACGGACCGTGATGGCGCCGTGGGCACGCAGTTCCTCCATCAGCCGCTCGCGGCGCTGGAGCGAGAACAAGGATTTCCCTGCCACCTCGGACGGTTGTTCGGGGCTCATGATGTTGCCTCCACTGTCAGCGTAAATGCGCCGACGGCGCGGAATCCTTCGGGTTTGAGTCCCTCGGGCAAGCGGAAGCGCAGCCGGGTCAGCCGCGCGCCCCACACATCGGACAGCAGGGGGTCATCCAACGGCCACTCATCCACGAGTACGACGGCGGCGGCCGGCTCCCAGCGCAGCACCGCTCCCCGGCCGTCCCCCGCCGACGAATTGTCGGCTGTTGGGATTCCAGTGGGCAGGATGGTGGCGGTGCCGTCCCGGCCCAGGCGTACGGTGCCTGCCGCGAGGTAGGTGATGCCGACGTCGGGCGTTAATCCTTCCGGCGACGCTGCATTCTCCGTTGACGCTCCGTGGTCCGGCGAGCCTGCACGGTCCGGCAAATCCCGCAGGTCCCAGCGGTCGGCGATGACCACCTGCAGGGCTCCCCGGTCCAGCGAGGACGTCCGGATCCACTGCTCCGGGCGCAGGCCGTAGGCCGCACCGAGTGCCAGCCGGAGCGAGGCGTCCGCAGAGGTGGGTGCATGCAGCACGTCCGCAGCGAAGGCTTTCCCCGTGCCCTGTTCCAGTCCGAACGGCGCCGGAACGCTGTGCCAGGCACTCTGCATGGCACGGATGTCGTAGCGGTCCGGACCGAAGGTTTTGGCCGTGTAGGTGGGCTGGCCTGCATCCACCAGCAGGGGAACGCCGTCAACAGCGACCACCACGGAGCCGACGTCACGGTGGTTGTGGTGCTCGCCGTTGTGCCCGCCCTTGGCCGCGAGCGCCAGGCCCTGCGGGGTACCCGCAGTTTCGCGGGCCAGCATGATCTGCACCGACGGGAGATAGGTGAACGGAACCAGCGGCGGGGACTGGCCTGCGGCGGCAGCGCCATCCAAACGGGGCGCGTTCGGTCGTGTCCCGGCCGGGAAAGCCCCGTCCAGGAGCGCGTGCAGGACCCGGCCCAGTCCCGCCGTCGCGTTCGGCTGACCGGAAACGAACGAGGCAGCGTGCCGTGCGGCGTCCCGGTCGCCCAAGCGGATGGCCCAGCGGTGCAGCATGTCCCAGGGCAACCCGGTGGCCGCGCGGGCCGGACCGTCCGCAACGTTGAGGAACCAGGTTCCGCCCAGGTGCATGCGGTGCGGAAAAGCTACGAGCTCGCGGACTACCGGAAGATCGACGTCGAGCGCCCCGCCGGTGGCTTCCTCCAGCAGTGCGAGGCCCTCCAACGCGCGCCCGGCGCCGTTCCACCAGTAGGCGAAGCCCTCGTCGATGGCCCCGTCCGCGGGAATGGAGGCCAGGAACCGGTCCAGGCCCTCGATGCACCGGGCAACCGTGGCTGCCTGCCGTTGAGGGTCGTCCACCAGGAAGAGGGCCGCGGCTATCAGGTTGGTGTGGATCCAGGGGTTCCAGTTGTGGACATCACCGTGGAGCCCGAGCCAGTGCCAGTCCAGGCGTTCAAGGAAGGGGGTGATGGCGCGTTTGTTCGTTTCCTGCCGGATCCTGCGGCGCAGCCCGGGTGCCCGGATGTCCAGGGCATCCCCCAGGACGTAGTCGGTCCACGCGAGCTGCGCGGCAACCTCGCCGGCCCCAAGATCCAGGTACGGCTGGGACTTGTCCGGCACCACCTCGCCGCTGCGCGTGAATACGTCATCATGCGCGGCCCAGCTCCAGGAACTCTGTTCGCAGAGCAGGTGGACGCCGTCGGTCACCTCGTCGAGCCAGTCTCCTCCGGATCCGGTCCCGGCCTCGGGTCCTCTCCTGGCGTTGGATCCGGCACCCAGTGCCATCACCACCGCCCGGGTCAGGCGCTGTTGGCGTGCGGCCACCAGCCCTTCGTAGGCCGTGCGGTTGCCGTCCCGGAAGTACCGCGCGTAGTGCGAGACCAGGGGCTGCGGCCAAGGGGTGCCTTTTGCCGTCATTGCCTGTGCTGCCAGACCGGAAAGCGCGCTGTCACCGACCCTGAGCCACGCCGCGTCACCCTTCGGTCGGACCCGAAGTCCGGCCCCGCCTGGGGCGAGCAGAGCCTCGAGGCCGGCGCCCGAAGCGTTGATTCCCCAGGCGTCCATGAGGGGCCCACCACCCCGGACATGGGCGGTGGTGCTGACGGGCAGCGGATTCATAAGTCTCTTCTCATTGTTCGAGCGTAATCGTTTCGGATCGATACTGAACGTAGTGATTGAACTGTGGTGTTTATGAGTATGTACTGATTTCTGGATGTGACGCAAGACATGAAATCGCACCCCGGGGTAACGCCCCCGGGCACTGACAACAAACCTGAAAGGAGGACCCCTGAATGTCGCCCAAGCCCAAAGCGCTGTTGGTGATGAATAGCGGAACCTTTGCAGATCAGTTTGATTCCACGCGTTTGCAGCGGCTGGCAGGACTCGTTGACCTGGGCGAACAGCCTTGGACCGCTTCACTCGATTCCCCGGAGCTCGCCGAGCGTTTGGAGAACGTGGAAATCCTGCTCACCAGCTGGGGAGTTCCGCTGCTTGGGGCCGAGCTGCTGGACCGGATGCCCAACCTGCAGGCGGTTTTCCACTGCGCCGGGACAGTGCGCAGCTTCGCCACTGACGAGCTGTGGGAACGGGGCATCCTGGTCACCAACGGCGCGGACGCGAACGCCGTTCCCGTCGCCGAGTTCACCTTCGCCTCCATCGTCCTGGCCGGGAAGAAGGCCCACGTCCTGGCCAACGACGCCCGGACCCACCGGGACGACTGGAGCTACACCACCCAACGTGGCGAACTCGGCAACATCGGGCGGGTCATCGGTGTGATCGGGTTTTCCCGGATTGGACGGCGGGTGGTCCAGCTGGTCCAGCAGCTGCAGGATGTCACCGTCCTGGTGAGCGATCCGCACGCGGACCCGCTTGCCGTCAAAGCGGCGGGTGGCCGGCTCGTTCCGCTTGAGGAACTCCTGCCGGCGTCGGACATTGTGAGCGTCCACGCGCCGGCACTGCCCGAAACCCGGCACCTGATCGGCGCTCCGGAGCTGCGGGCCATGAAGGACCACGCAACCCTGATCAACACGGCCCGCGGATCGCTGGTGGACACCAAAGCACTTGAGGCCGAATGCGCCACCGGACGGATCCACGCCCTCCTGGACGTCACCGAACCCGAGCCGCTGCCCGCGGACTCGGTGCTCTATGACCTCCCCAACGTGATCATTACCCCGCACATCGCCGGTTCCCTCGGAACGGAAACCCGGAGGATGTCGGACGCGGCCCTGGACGACCTGGAACGGTACCTGACCGGGCAGGAACTCCTCGCCCAGGTTGTCCATGACGACCTCTCCCTCAGCGCCTGACCCACACCACGCGCCGCAGCTGCGGCCGTCTCACCCCTCACCTAAGGAGAACGCAATGAAGCGCACAACCCTCGCCGCGATCGCACTGGCCGTAACGGCCGGGCTCGGCCTGACCGGATGCGGCGGCGCCGCCGGACCGGCCGAACCGCAGGCCCAGGAAGGCAAGACGCGCCTGACTGTCTCCGTCTGGAACTACGAAGGGACGCCCGAATTCAAGGCACTCTTCGACGCCTATGAAGCCGCCAACCCCAAGGTGGACATCGAGCCCGTGGACATCCTGGCCGATGACTATCCCCAGAAGGTCACCACCATGCTGGCCGGCGGCGACACCACAGACGTCCTGACCATGAAAAACGTCATCGATTACTCCCGGTACGCCAGCAACGGCCAGCTCCAGGAAATCAGCAGCGTGGTGGACACGCTGGACAAGGACAACCTCGCAGGCCTGGACGCGTTCGACGTCGACGGCAAATACTTCGCCGCCCCGTACCGCCAGGACTTCTGGCTGCTCTACTACAACAAGGACATCTTCAAGGCCGCCGGCGTGGAAGACCCCGCAGACCTCACCTGGGACGAGTACGCTGCCCTGGCCCAGAAGCTGACCACCAAGGGCGCCGACGGCAAGACCGCCTACGGCACCTACCACCACATCTGGCGTTCAGTGATCCAGGCAATCTCTGCTGCCCAGAACGACGGCGACCAGATCGGCGGCGACTACAACTTCTTCGAAGACCAGTACAACACCGCGCTGGAACTGCAAAAGAGCGGCGCCACCCTGGACTTCGGCACGGCAAAGAGCCAGAAGACCAGCTACCGCACCATGTTCGAAACCGGCCAGGCTGCCATGATGCCGATGGGTACCTGGTACATCGCCGGCGTCCTGCAGGCCAAGAAGGACGGCAAAACCAACGTCAACTGGGGCCTGGCTCCCATGCCGCAGAAAACCTCCGGCGGCAAGGTCACCACGTTCGGCTCACCCACGGCCTTCGCCGTCAACAAGAACGCCTCACACTCCGATGAAGCCAAAAAGTTCATCGAGTGGGCCGCCGGCGAAGAGGGCGCCAAGGCTATTTCCAAGAACGGCGTCGTCCCTGCGCTAAAGAACGATGCCGTCACGGACGCCTACTTCAAACTGGACGGCCTGCCCACCGACGAACTCTCCAAAAAGGCCTTCACCCCTGACAAGACGGTCCTCGAGATGCCCGTGAGCGACAAGTCTGCAGCCACCGATAAGATCCTCAACCAGGAACACGACCTGATCATGGTGGGCGAACGCTCCGTGGCTGACGGCATCGCAGAAATGGGCAAGCGCGTCAAGAGCGAAGTCCTGGGCCAGTGACTACGGAAACACTCAAGCCGGAAACAGCGAAGGAGGCCCCGGCTGTCCACAGCCGGGGCAACCGGAAGCAGGCGCGGCGCAACACGCTGATCGGCTGGACGTTCATCCTGCCGAACTTCCTGGGCTTCCTGGCCTTCACCCTCATCCCTGTGCTGGCCGCCTTCGCCCTGTCGTTTATGGAGTGGACCTCGTTCAGCGCACCCAAGTGGGTGGGCCTGGCAAACTTCCAGCGCATGGTGCAGAGCGATACGTTCTGGGTGGCCCTGCGCAACACGGTGGTCTACGCCCTGGGACACGTCCCGCTGACCATGGCCCTGGCCCTGGTCCTGGCTCTGCTCCTGAACCGGAAACTCAAGGGCATCGGCTTCTTCCGGGTGGCCATCTTCTTCCCCTACATCACCTCGCTGGTGGCTGTCGCCGTCGTCTGGAACATGCTCTTCAGCCCGGACAACGGGCCGATCAACCAGGTCCTGCACGCCATCGGCATTGCTGAGGCGCCAGGCTGGACCTCCAGTTCCGACTGGGCCATGCCCGCCGTGATCATCACCAGTGTGTGGCGGGACATGGGCTACTACATGATTCTGTACTTAGCCGGGCTTCAGGCCATCCCCACCGAACTCTACGAAGCGGCGGAGGTGGACGGCGCCAGCCCGTGGCAGCGGTTCTGGAACGTCACCCTGCCGTCGCTGCGGCCTACCACGTTCTTTGTGGTGGTCATGCTGACAGTGTCCAGCTTCAAGGTCTTTGACCTGATTGTGGTGATGACCAACGGCGGGCCCGGGCGCGCCACCACGGTGCTGTCCCAGCTCATCTACCAGGAGGGCATCGGCGAAGGGAAGTTCGGTTACTCCTCTGCCATCTCCCTGGTGCTGTTCCTGATCGTGCTCACGGTCACCGTCCTGCAATTCAAGCTCCAACAGCGGAGGGAACGCTGATGACCAACCTCGCCGAAGATCTCAAGGCCGAGGCACAGTTCCTCGGCGTTGGCCTGGCACCCGCCCCCGAAGACCGCCGTCGTACCCAGCGACAATCCCCGCGCGAGCGCAGGAAGCGCACCACGGACGTGGTGATCTACGCGGTCCTGGCGGTCCTGGTGATGGCGCTCCTGATCCCTTTCATCTGGATGCTCTCCTCCTCCCTGAAGGAGAACAACCAAGTCCTCACCGTCCCCATCCAGTGGATCCCCGCGGAGTTCGTGTGGAGCAACTACACGGACATCTGGACGCGCATCCCTATGATGGGCTACCTGCAGAACTCGCTCTACCTCGCGGTGATCATCACGTGTCTGCAGGTCCTGACCGGCTCCCTCGCGGCCTACGGCTTCGCGAAGGTCCGCTTCCCGGGCAGGGACGTCCTGTTCCTGGCGTACATCGGCACCATCGCGGTGCCGTGGCAGGCCTACATGGTGCCGCAGTACATCATGATGCAGCAGCTGGGGCTCACCAACAGTTTCAACGCCCTCATCCTGCTGCAGGCTTTCGGCGCGTTCGGCGTGTTCCTGATGCGCCAGTTCTACATGACCATCCCCGATGAACTCTGCGAGGCCGCCCGGATCGACGGCCTCAGCGAGTACGGCATCTGGGCCCGGGTGATCCTGCCCCTGTCCAAGCCCGCCCTCGCCAGCCTGGCCCTGCTGACGTTCGTGAACACCTGGAACGACTACATGGGCCCGTTCATCTACCTGACCAGCAACCGGCTGTGGACGGTCCAGCTCGGCCTGCGCTCCTTCGTGGGGCAGTTTGACGCCGAATACGCCATGATCATGACCGGTTCCGTCATCTCGGTGATCCCGATCCTGATCATCTTCCTGATCGGCCAGCGCTACTTCATCCAGGGCATCGCGACGAGCGGCATGAAAGGATGACCACCATGCGCCAGCAGACAACCCTGCCGCACCGGCGGCGGTGGGCAGGCCCGGGGTTCGAGGCGTTCAGCAGCATCTTCGGGTTCGTCTACACGTTCCTGGCCGGCAATGTGATGCTGGCGCTGTCCAACGCCCCGCTGGTGCTTTGCCTGGCGCTGGTGGCTGATCCCATGGCCGCCTGGCCGTTCTTCCTGGCGCTTTCCGTGACGGTTCCGCCGTCGCTCGCCGGCCTGTTCGCCGCCTTTCAGGCACTGAACGACGACGGCGGCGCGGTTAAGCCGTTTGCCTCCTTCCTCCGCGGCTATGGGCGCAGCTTCCGGCGCACCGCGCCGCTGGGGCTGGCAGCCGTCGCGCTGCTGCTGTTCCTTGGCGTGGACCTCGTCGCGGTCCAGTCGATGCCGGCAGCTGCCCTGCTCGTCCCCGGCATTGTGGTGGCCGCGGCAGCAACGGTGAGCGTGGCTGTGCTGGTGATTGCCGGCGTCGTACTTCTTCCGGATGCCCGGCTCAAGAGCCTGGTCAAGGCGTCGCTGTACCTGTGCGTCCAGCGCTGGTACCTGAGCCTGGCCATGCTGGTTCTGCTGGGCATCATCGCCTCGGCCGCACTGCTCCAGCCGGTGCTTGGCGTGGCCCTGGCGCCGGCGCCCCTGCTGTTTGTGGTCTGGAGCAACGCCGCCTTCGCCTTCCACGCCGCCCTCTGACCAGCTGCGACGACCCCATAGGAGCTTCCTTGGATACCTTTGCCATCGGCGATCGCCACTTCCTGCTGAACGACGAGCCCTTCCGCATTCTTTCCGGCGCCATCCACTACTTCAGGGTCCACCCGGACCTGTGGGAGGACCGGATCCACAAGGCGCGGCTCATGGGATTGAACACCATTGAGACCTACGTGCCGTGGAACGAGCACTCCCCCGTTCCGGGGAGGTTCCTGGTGGAGGGACAGTTGGACTTGGGCCGTTTCCTGGATTTGGTGGCGGCGGAAGGCATGCGGGCAAGCGTCCGGCCCGGACCGTACATCTGCGCCGAATGGGACAACGGCGGACTGCCGGCGTGGCTTTTCAGCGACCCCACCGTGGGCGTGCGAAGCAGCGAACCGGGCTACCTTGCGGCGGTCGGCTCGTACTTCGACGCCCTGCTGCCCCTGGTGGTGGAACGGCAGGTGACGCGCGGCGGGCCGGTCATCCTGCTGCAGATCGAAAACGAATATGGCGCCTACGGCAGCGACAAGGCGTACCTGCAAAACCTCGTGGGCCTGGTGAAACGCCACGGCGTGGACATCCCACTGTTCACCTGCGACCAGCCGTTCGGCACCATGATCGAGGACGGGTCGCTGCCCGATCTGCACAAAACCGGGACATTTGGTTCACGTTCCCTGGAGCGCCTTCAATTCCTGCGCGAGCGGCAGCCCACCGGCCCGCTGATGTGTGCCGAGTTCTGGAACGGCTGGTTCGACAACTGGGGCGCCCACCACCACACCACCGACGCCGCTGCCTCCGCGGCCGAACTCGATGCGCTGCTGTCCGCGGGGGCGTCGGTGAACATCTACATGTTCCATGGGGGCACGAACTTCGGCTTTACGAACGGCGCCAACGACAAGGGCATCTACGAACCGACCATCACGTCGTACGACTACGACGCTCCGCTCAGTGAGGACGGCTATCCGACGGCCAAATACTTAGCCTTCCGGGACGTGATCGCGAAGCACTTCCCTGTGCCTGCGGAGGTCCCGGCTGCACGGCCTCTGCAGCCGGAGTCAGTGGTCACCGTGCACTCGAGTGTCCAGCTGCTCAGCGCGGCGGATGAACTCGGTTCTGCCCTGGAGGTGGCAGGGCCGGTGCCCACCTCCGAAGTCACGGGGCAGTACCGCGGCTTCTGCCTCTACGAGCGCACCCTGGACCGCGGCGGCGTCCTGGCTTTCGCGGAGGTCCGCGACCGGGCGCAGTTCTTCCTCGACGGGCTCCCGCTCGGCACGCTCAGCCGCGAACTCGGCGAGCGCGCCATCGTGATCCCCGGCGGCGGTCTCCTGCAGGTCCTGGTGGAAGACCAGGGCCGGGTGAATTACGGACCGCGGATCGGCGAGTCCAAGGGACTCATCGGACCGGCCGAGCTGGACGGCGGTGAGCTTCGTGACTGGCAGATCCGGCCTCTGGACCTGGAGAACCTGGACTTGGACGGTTCCAGCCCCTTCGGGGCGTTGGCCGCTGGACTGGACGGAGCCGGCGGGGTGGCCGGGCCGTCCCTGTCGTTCGCGGCGTTCGAGGCGGACGGCCCGGGCGACCGGTACCTGCGCCTGGACGGCTGGACGAAGGGCAACGCCTACGTCAACGGCTTTAACCTCGGCCGGTACTGGAGCCGCGGACCGCAGCGCACGCTCTACGTTCCGGGGCCGCTCCTCAGGAAAGGCCGCAACGTCCTAGCTATCCTTGAACTTCAAGGCAGCGCCACCCGCGACGTCCGCTTTGTATCCGGGCCTGACCTCGGACCGGACGAGAAGTAGCGCCGCCCGGGCCAAGCCCGCCATCGAGGAGTTAGCCCTACGGCAGGAGGCTGCGCAGCACGTGCGCGGCGCCGTCGTCGAACACTGAATGAGTAACCTCATCCGCGGCGGCGATGACTTCCTCCGGGGCCTGGCCCATGGCGACTCCTCGCCCGGCCCAGCCCAGCATTTCGATGTCGTTCCGGCCGTCGCCAATAGCCACGGTCCGGTGGGGCTCAGTCCCCAACTGGCCGCGGAGCCGTTCCAGCGCGCTGGCTTTGGTGACGCCGGCCGCGGCGATGTCCAGCCACGCGGTCCAGCCGACCGAGTAGGTGACGCCGGCCAGGCCGATCTCCTTGATGGTTGAGGAGAATTCCTCCGGCGTGTTTTCGGTGCTGAACACCACCAGGCGGACGGCGGTGGCCTCGAGCAGAGTCTGGAAGTCGACGCCGATCGCCTCGACGCCGAAGCTGGCGTCCTGGAAGCGTTCAGTGGACAGGAAGTTGCCGTCCTCGTCCTCCAGCGCATACTTGGCCGTGGGCAGCTTCTCCCGCAACGCACGGAGCGCCGGGGCCGGATCGAACGTGGCCTTGTGGATGATCTCGTAACCGTCGGACAGGTCCGGATCCAGCCGCAGGGTCACGCCGCCGTTGCAGCAGACGGCGTAGCCGCTGTCGATGCCGATCTGCTCGATGATGGGAAGCGTGGCGTTCAGGGAGCGGCCGGTGGCGATCAGGACGTCGTGCCCTGCGGCCACCACGGCCTGGGCGGCCTCGCGGACGGGCACTGACATGTGGCCATCGTGGTCCACCAGGGTTCCGTCCACGTCCAGGGCAACCATGAACTTGGTGATGCAGTTTTCGCTTGCGATCCGCTGGTCATCGATGCCAGCGACTGTGGTTTCAGTCAATGTAGTCATACATCCAGTAGACCAGAGACCCCCGACACCGGCTAGGACGCAGGCCACAGCGCTTATGAACACCCGGTTAATACTCACAGGTTATCCCCGGTGTGAGTGTTTACCTTCGGCACACTGTCCGCCCGCCTGCCAGCCGCAGATTCCCCGCCCCGCGGTCAATTCCCCACCGCGCGACAAGGGGAAAAGCCCACCCGGAGGGGAATTGCTGGGACTTATCCACATTCGAGCAGCCGGGTCTACTGCAGCAAGCCCGCATGGCTCGCACTCAAAGCTTGGGAACGTTACGCGTGCGATCATTCTGGCGGAGAAAAAGCGCGAGGACCGGCTTCGGGCTCTCGGCTACACGATTGTCCGCCGGGACTGGAAAGCGGTAACGGACCCGGATTTATTGCGGCGGAAACTCGAAGGTGCCGGAATCACCACGCAAGAATCCCCGCCCCGCGGCCTCATCCCCCTCGCGTTACCGGGGGAATGGACCACGTGACGGGGATTTCTCCTCTGATCAGCGCAGGCTAGAGGACGGGGAAGACTTCCATGCCGCCCAGGTACTTCTGCAGTCCGGCCGGGACATTGACCGAGCCGTCGGCGTTCTGGTGGTGCTCCAGGATGGCCACGATCCAGCGGGTGGTGGCCAGCGTGCCGTTCAGGGTAGCCACGGCACGGGTGCCCTTGGCTGCGCCTTCGTCGTTGACCACACGCTCACGGATGTTCAGGCGGCGGGCCTGGAACGTAGTGCAGTTCGAGGTGGACGTAAGTTCACGGTAAGCGCCCTGGGTGGGAACCCAAGCTTCGCAGTCGAACTTGCGTGCTGCGGACATGCCCAGGTCACCGGCGGCAGTGTCGATCACCCGGTAAGGAAGCTCGCACTTGGCCAGCATCTCCTCTTCCCACGCCAGGAGCCGTTCGTGTTCGGCTGCGGCCTTTTCCACCGTGGTGTAGACAAACATCTCCACCTTGTTGAATTGGTGCACGCGGATGATGCCGCGGGTGTCCTTGCCGTGTGAACCGGCCTCACGGCGGTAGCAGGAGCTCTGCCCGGCGAACCGGATGGGGCCGGCCGTCAGGTCCAGGATCTCGTCCGCGTGGTAGCCGGCCAGGGCAACCTCGGAGGTACCCACCAGGTAAAGGTCGTCCTCGGCGAGGCGGTAGATCTCGGCGTCGTGCTTTACGTCAAAGCCGGTGCCCTGCATGGTTTCGGGGCGCACCAGGGTAGGCGTGATCATGGGAACGAAGCCGGCTTCGATGGCCTGGTCCATGGCCATCTGCAGCAACGCCATCTCGAGGCGTGCACCCACGCCGCGCAGGAAGTAGAAGCGTGAACCGGACACCTTCGCGCCGCGCTCCATGTCGATCGCGCCGATCAGCTCACCGATTTCCAGGTGGTCCTTGGGCTCGAAATCGGGGAACTCGCGGGGCGTGCCAACGGTTTTGACCACTACGTAGTCGTCCTCGCCGCCCTCGGGGACGCCGTCTTCAACAAGGTTCGGGATGGTGCGCAGCAGTTCGTCCTGCTTGGCTTGGACAGCGTCGGCCTCGGCGGAGGCGGCCTTCACCGTGTTGGCCAGTTCCTTGACCTCGGCCAGCAGGGCCTTCTTCTCGTCGCCCTTGGCCTGCGCCACCTTCTTGCCGAAAACGTTCTGCTCGGCGCGGAGGTTTTCAAACCGGATCAGGGCCGCACGCCTGGCGGAGTCTGCGGCGATGATCGCGTCCACCACTGATTCGTCTGCGCCGCGGGCGCGCTGGCTGGCACGGAACTTGTCCGGGTTTTCGCTGAGGTCTTTTACGTCGATCACCAGACAAGAGTATCGAATCCGGCGGAACCAACACTGCCCGGCAGCACAGCGGGAATCGCGGCGCCGCGGCCGGGCTACTGTTGAAGCACCATGAACGACTGGCTTCTTTACGTCCTGAGCGCGGCGGCGCTGGCTTTCGCCGTCTCCAGCTGGTGGGGCGTCCGCAGGCTCAAAGCCCTGCACGTCCGCAGCGCTGTCCACGAAGAAGCACACGAAACCGGCCTTACCCAGCAACGCGTGGCGGTCATTCTTAATCCCGTGAAGGCACGTGCCCCGGAAGCAAAGGAAGCCATCCAGCGCGCCTGCGTCACGGCTGGCTGGGACGAGCCGCTTTTCCTCGAAACGACCGTCGAGGACCCCGGATACTCCCAGGCGCGGGCGGCGCTGGACTACAAGGCCGACGTCGTTCTGGTGGGCGGTGGCGACGGTACTGTGCGGGTGGTGGCTGAATCCCTCGCGCATACGGACGTGGCCATGGGCCTGATTCCCCTGGGGACGGGAAACCTCCTGGCCCGAAACGTGGATCTGGATGTCTACGACCTTCACGCCAACGTGCAGACGGCGCTTTTTGGCCATCAACGCTACATCGATACCGCGCGGATGGGCATCGAAAACTCCCGCACGGGACACTCGTCCGAGCACGCGTTCCTGGTGATCGCCGGGATCGGCATGGACGCCGAGATTCTCGCGGACACCAATGCCGGCCTGAAGAAAGCCGTGGGTTGGCTCGCATATACCGAGGCGGGAATGCGTCACCTGCCTGGGCGTCGAAGGAAAGTATCAGTCGCGCTGGATGACAAGCCTGAGCAGGTCCGGAACATCCGCAGCGTCCTCTTTGCGAACTGTGGGCTGGTGCCGGGCGGGATCGACTTCATCCCGGAAGCGATGATCGACGACGGCATGCTGGACGTGGTGGTCATGAGCCCCCGCAGCGCCATCGGCTGGCTGGCCATGTACGCGAAGATCCTCTTCAAGCACAAGGGCAACCTGCCCATTATGACGATGTACCGGGCCGGGCGAATTGTCATCAAGTCCCCGGAGCCCATGCCCACACAAATCGACGGCGACACGTCCGGTTTGGCCACCAAGCTCACCGTCCGGGTGGAGCCGCGGTCCCTCCTGATAAGGGTGAAAGGCCAGCCGGCCTAAAGCAGGCCTGGCCTCAGGCAGTTGCCTTCTTGACCGCTTCAGCCTCTGCGGCGGCCTTCGCGGCGCGCGCCTCGGACTGCTCACGGATCATGGCCTGCTCCTCTTCGAAGCGCAGGCGGTCAGCGCGGTCCGCATCGTCGCCGTCCCAGTCCTGGTTGTCGACCGCGGGCCTGGGATTAACGATCATGCCCTGGCCGTCATTGTCTGTGCTGCTGGTGCTCATGACCTGCTCCCTTCGTTAGGGGCCATCCCCCAAGTGGATCAAGCAAGCATACGCACAGTAACTATCCCGCGGAAGTACCTTGACCTACGCTGTGGGCGAAGCGTTGGTCATCGTCAAGCCGCGTTCATTCCCCCTGCAGAATCTGTCCGACCCATTCATGCGCAGCCCGGAATGCCTCGTCAGAGGTGTGTTGCGAGACGTTGGAGCTTTGGGCGTCTGCCCGCCCATAGGAGCCCAGGAAGCGGGTGGCCGGGCTGATGCGGTGAAGCCCGGCCAAGGCGTCAGCCACACGGGCATCCGCAATGTGCCCGTCGGCGTCGATGCTGAAAAAGTAGTGGCCAAGGTACTGACCTGTCGGCCGGGATTCGATCCGGCTGAGGTTCACGCCCCTCGTGGCGAATTGGTCCAGGATTTCCATCAGCGCACCCGGACGGTCTTCCGGCAGCGGGACTACCACTGTGGTCTTATCCGCACCGGTCCGTTCGGGCAGTGCGCCCGGCCTGCCCACCAGGATGAACCGTGTTACGGCTCCTGGGTTGTCGCCGATGTTCTCTGCCAGGACGCTCAGCCTCGGCTGCTCCTGTGCCACTATGGGCGCACAGATCGCGGCGTCGTAGTGGGCTTCGCCGCCCAGGAGCCCCATGGCGGCCGCCGCGGTGGAGGAACCTGCAATATATTCTGCGCCCGGAATGTTCGTGTCCACCCAAAGACGGCACTGCGCCCACGCGTGGCCGTGGGTGGAGATCCGGCGGATATCCGCCACCGCCACGCCCGGCCGGGCCACCAGGACGAAGCTGATGGGGACCAGGACTTCGCGGATAATCCGGAGTTCCTGCCCGCTGGCGATGGCGTCAAGCGTAGCGGTGACGCCGCCTTCCACCGAATTCTCAATGGGGACCATCGCCGCGTCAGCAGAGCCGGCTCGGACCATGTCCAGCGCGGCATTGACGTTGGAGGCTGGAATGCGGGTTGCGTTGGCGGCATCCGGAACCTGCATCAGCGCCGCTTCGGTGAACGTGCCCTCAGGCCCAAGGAAGGTGTACGTAACGGGCGTCGCGGGCATGAATTCCTCTTGGGTGATGGACACAGATTCGGTTGAACTACAGAACGAGGGGCTTGAGGCCGTTATCGGACACAAGCGGCTTGCCGGACTCGAGCCACTGGTCCATTCCGCCGGCCACATTGATGGCCGCATACCCCTGTCCGGTGAGCCATTGCGCGGCGCGGAAGGACCGCCCGCCCGTGCGGCAGATGACATAGACGTCCTGGTCCGGGTCCAGTTCGTCGAGCCGCGCCGGAAGCTGGTCCAGGGGAATGTGCACAGCGTCCTCAGCGTGTCCGGCTACCCATTCGTAGTCTTCGCGGACGTCCAGGATCACGGCGTCGCCTGGGACGTCATTGACGGGCACGGTATCGAAATCGCTCATGGGAGTCCTTTTTGGGAGAGTCACGGGTCTCCCTCCAGCCTAGCGCCAGCCGATCGCCCCGCTTCCGAAACCAGGGACAAGTTACGCTTCTAAATGACCCGTAGGAGGATCCTTGCCCGCTGTGCAGACAACCGGTTCCGCCGCTGACATCCACGAACTCACCGCCGTCCAACTGCGGGATGCGCTCCGCTCCGGGGCGCTCTCAGCACGGGAGGCCACCGCTCACTACCTGGCCCGTATTGCGGAGCAGAATCCGCTGCTGGGCGCCTTTGTCACGGTCACCGCAGAACAGTCGATGGCCGACGCAGCCGACGCCGATGCCCGGCTGGTCCGGTTCCGAAAAGACGTCGGAACCGACTCTGCGGAGGTCGCCGGGACCAGCCCGGACGGCCTGCCGCTCCTGCACGGAATGCCGGTGGCGTTCAAGGACCTGACCGACGTCGCCGGTGTGGTGACCACCCACGGAAGCGCTGCGCTTGACCACAAGCCGGCGCCCGCCGACGGCGCCTTGGCCACAGTCCTGAAGACCGCTGGCGTTGTCTCATTGGGCAAGACGCAGGTTCCGGAGTTTGGACTGACGGCATACAGCGAGAACCGCATCGCACCGCCGTCGCGCAATCCGCATGCCCCGAGCCGGAGTTCCGGCGGTTCCTCGGGAGGCAGCGCTGCCGCGGTGGCCGCGGGCCTGCTTCCGTTCGCGCCAGGGACCGACGGCGGCGGTTCCGTCCGCATCCCGGCCGCCGCCTGCGGCCTGGTGGGCCTCAAACCCGGCCGCGGCGTGGTGCCCTCCGGCGAGAGTTCAGGCGATCCAGCCCGGCTGGTGGTGGCGGGGCCACTGGCCCGCAGCGCGGCCGACGCGGCCCTCCTGATGGATGCTCTGGTGCCGTCTCCTGACAACATTTATCTCGGCGCCGTGGGACACGAGCCGCGATCGCTGCGCATCGGCCTGACCCTGGACAGCCCATGGTCCACAACTTTCCCGTTCACACCGGAAACCGAGGCCTTGGCTGCGTTGCAGTCGGGCCTCGAAATGCTGGAGCATGCCGGGCACGCCGTCAGCGAAGCCGCCATCCGCTATGACAACCGCTACCCGGACGCCTTCACCACAGCGTGGACCGCCGCCGTCGGAACTGCCCGGATCAGTCCGCACCGCGAAGCGCTTCTGGCCCCTCTGACGCGCACGTTCAGGCGCAGGGCCCAGCAGCGCAGCGCCGCCAAGCTCAATGAATCACTGGCTTTCCTGCGGCAATTCGAGCGCGACACCGTCACGCAGTACGGCGGCTGGGACCTGATGCTGATGCCGGCCCTGGCGCAGACGCCCCGTCCCGTGGGCTGGTTTACGGGCGCCACGCACGGTGACGAACCGTGGCCGGCTGCGGAATGGCCCGGGGATGCTGACGGCGATTACCGCCGGCAGTGCGAATTCGCGCCGTGGTCCTCCATGGTGAACGTCTGCGGCCTGCCGGCGATCACGATTCCTGTGTACTGGACCGGAGGGCAACAGGCCCTTGGCCTGCCGATGGGGATCCAGCTTGTGGGGCCGGCAGGATCGGAACTGCTCCTGCTGCAGGTGGCGGCCCAGCTCGGCTTCTGACGCCCGTTTGAACCGCTCAGGGTGTCGACTCCGGAGCCGATTCGGAGGACGATTAAGGGGCAGTCACTAAGAGGAGGTCTGTGATGTGCTATTCATCGATGGAGGAGTTCGGTTGGCGTACCAAGAAGGAAGCCGACCGGAAACCCGAAGCGCGCCAGGAGACACCGCCGGACCGTCCGGAGCCGCATTACACGGCCCAGGACTTCAGCTTCTGGGCCTTCCCGCGTCGCCGGAAGGCCGACGAAGCCCAGGAACCGGCCGCTGAGCGCCGGCGCGCGAGAGTCTGAATTTGTTGTTCAGGCCCGACTGAAGAAAGGCCCCCTCACGGGGGCCTTTCCGCTGCCTGGAAGTCCGCGGCGGGCCAGCCTGCCCTGCAATCCGGATCCAGTTTCGATCGGTGTCAGTACCCGTAGGTGGTGCCGTACGACATCAGCCCGATGATGAGGAGCAGCCAGAACGCTCCGTAGCCGAGCAGGCAAAGGTAGCCCAGGACCAGCCCGGTGATGGACATGCCCTTGCCCGACGGTTCGCGGCGGAGGGCCAGATGGCCGGTGATGATTGCGGCGATCTGCGGAATCATGAACCAGCCAAGAAGGACCGACGAAATGCCGAGAACCATGCTGGCGATGCTCAGGCCCTTGGGCTGCTGCGCCGGCATACTGTAGTAGGCGGGCTGGCCGTAAGCAGGTTGCCCGTAAGCAGGTTGCCCGTACGCCGCCTGACCATAGGGGCTGGCACCCTGGCCGTAAGGGCTTGGGGGCTGGGTATATGCCGCGCCGTACTGATCGCCAGGCTGGCTGTACGCACCCGGCTGGGTGTACTCGCCGGGTTGGCTGTACTGGTCTGTGCCGTACTGATTCTGGCCGTACTGATTCTGGTCATACAAAGGCGGCGCCGGAATGCTGGGGCCCTGCGGCGGCACAAACTGCGGCGGCTCGTAGCCTGCCGGCGAATCGCCTGGTCCCTGGGCGGCGGACCCTTGCGAATCAGGGCGCGGAGTTGGCTGGTCAGTCATGTTTTTCCCCATTCGAAGTCTTCGATTCCCAGCCTACCGCCGCCTGCAATACAGGCCTACCGTATCCCTCATTCCAGTCCTACCGCCCCCAATACGGCAGCACATAAACAGCAAAAACCACCAAAGCAGCCAGGAACATCAACCGGGTCAAGCCAACTGCGGCGTGGTGCTGTGCCTTCGACTTCCCTGCACGAACGGATCGGACGCCGCCCGCCCCACGACGCACCCCGGGGCCGGTGCCGTGGGAGCGTCGCCGGGGCCCTCCTTGCCCGGACCGCGGCGGCCCCGCCACCGCTAGCCGTCCGGCCGCCGGCTCGTCGGTCAGCGGCTTCACGGTGGGCGACTTCACCGTCAGCGAGTTCACCGCAGGACTTTCCGCAGATTCCTGCGTGAGCTGCTCGCCGAGTTGCGCATACAGGCCTACCACCGTCTGCTGGTCGAGCACCGGGGGCAGCGCCAGGACGGCGGCAACAACGCGACCGGCGCCTGCCACGGCGACGTCGGAATTGGTGATGCCGAAGAGGTCCGGCTGCCCGGCGAGGCAGATCAACGGGCGGACGAACCGCCGGAGGGGCGGCGCCAGCACGGACGCAACGGCGGCGCACTGCGCCAATGCGCCGTCCACGGACTGAGTCCTGGCAAAACGGCCCTGCCACAGGACACCGGCGGAGACCCGGACCTCCCCGGTCCAGTTCTTGGCATCCACCACCACCACTCCGCCGGGACCCACCAGCACATGGTCAAGGTTGGCTTTGGGCCGCCCGGGCCAGTGGACATCGTTCAGAAGGTACCAGCCGTGCGGAATGAGCCCGCTCAGGCTGTCCGCCACGAGCCGCTCGCCCAGGGCACCGGCGTGCCACGACTTCGTGGCACGTTCAGCCTGATCGAGTTGGCGTTTCAGCCGCTGCACGCGTTCTGCAGCCAGCCTCGCCTGCTCCGCTGCGCCGTCCCCTGCCCCCATGACCTGCCCCCTTGATCGCTGCCTACCGGCGTACTGCAGTGCCCGACGCTTACTGCAGTTCCCGACGGCGGCGCTCCCCGCCGTCGGGCATTCTTTCCTCAGTTTTCCGAACGTAGCAGCGGCGCAGGGAGCCGGTATATAGGTACTTTGGGGGCCAGTACTCGCTTTAACTACCTGCTGCCGAAGGCCGGGGAGGGGACTTTCCGCGTCATAGGGGCCGAATTATGGACCCGGCGTTTTGACTCCCCGCCACGTCTGGCATGCTGGTGCCATGGCTAGCCGCGCGGGCACAGTTGCCCAACCCCAGGACCTTGTTGACATCACTGCGCTCCTCGACGCGTATTACGACATCGCGCCGGATCTGAGTGATCCCGGCCAGCGCGTGGCGTTCGGTACTTCCGGGCACCGCGGCTCGAGCCTGAAAGCGTCGTTCAACGAAAAACACATCGTCGCGATCACGCAGGCAATCGTGGAATACCGCGCCGGGCAGGGCATCACCGGCCCGCTTTTCCTGGCGAAGGACACCCACGCCCTCAGCGAACCGGCGCAGAACTCCGCTCTCGAGGTCCTTGCCGCCAACGGCGTGCACGTGCTGATCGACGCGCGGCACGGCTACACCCCCACACCGGCACTGAGCCACGCGATCCTCACCTACAACAACAACCGCCAGCACGGCACCCCGGAGGCGGACGGCATTGTGGTCACGCCCAGCCACAACCCGCCCGGAGACGGTGGCTTCAAGTACAACCCTCCGCACGGCGGCCCGGCCGATTCCGACGCCACAGGCTGGATCGCCAACCGCGCCAACGAACTCCTCGAAAATGACCTGCGCGGCGTGAAGCGCATTGCTGTGGCGGATGCCCTGGCAGCCGACAGCACCGGCAAGTTCGACTTCCTCAGCAGCTACGTTGACGACCTCCCGTCCGTATTGAACCTGGACGCCATCCGCGAAGCCGGCGTCCGCATCGGCGCCGACCCCATGGGCGGTGCCGCAGTGGATTACTGGGGCGAGATCGGCGAGCGCCACCACCTGGACCTGACCGTGGTGAACCCCACCGTTGATCCGCAGTGGGCCTTCATGACCCTGGACTGGGACGAGAAGATCCGGATGGACTGCTCCTCGCCGTTCGCCATGGCCTCCCTGATCAACAGGATGTCCGACGGCGGCAGTTCAGCCGCGTTCGACATCGCCACCGGCAACGACGCCGACGCCGACCGGCACGGCATCGTGACACCCGTTGTGGATGGGGTGGGTGGCCTGATGAACCCGAACCACTACCTCGCCGTCGCCATCGATTACCTTTACCGCAACCGCAGCGGCTGGAACCCCAACTCGGTGGTGGGCAAGACCCTGGTCTCGTCCTCGATCATCGACCGTGTGGCCGAAAGCCTGGGCCGGAAACTGGTTGAGGTCCCTGTGGGCTTCAAGTGGTTTGTGCCGGGCCTGCTGTCCGGCGAGGGCGCATTCGGCGGCGAGGAATCGGCCGGCGCCTCCTTTAACAAGCTGGACGGCAGCGTCTGGACCACCGACAAGGACGGCATCCTGCTTGCGCTGCTGGCCTCGGAGATCACCGCGGTCACCGGCAAGTCCCCGTCCCAGCTCTACAAGGGCCTGACCGACCAGTTCGGCGCCCCCGTCTACGCTCGCATTGATGCAGCAGCCACGCGGGAGCAGAAGGCGGCACTCGGCAAGCTCTCGCCGTCGGACGTCACCGCAACGGAACTCGCAGGCGAAACTATCACCGCCAAGCTGACCGAGGCGCCCGGCAACGGTGCGGCCATCGGCGGGCTCAAGGTGGTCACGGAGAACGCCTGGTTCGCCGCGCGCCCGTCCGGGACCGAGGACGTCTACAAGATCTACGCGGAGTCCTTCAAGGGCGAGGAGCACCTCAAGCAGGTCCAGGCGGAAGCCAAGGCGCTGGTGGACGGCGTCATCGCCTAGCCTGCGCAGGCAAAGTGGAACGCTCTCTCACTAAAAGCGCTTAAATGACCGATGCTCTCTCACTTTCTTCAGGAAAGTGAGAGAGCATCGGTGTTAAAGCCGCTATAAGTGAGAGAGCGTTAGACGGTGCGGACGACGTCCTCGTAGCTGAACTTGGGCTTCGCTGCGCCCCACGCGTCTGCGCCGGCCTGGCCGATGTTGACCACCAGGAAGCTCTTCTGGTCGCCGGCCGGGAAGAACGCGGCGTCAATGGCGCCGAAGTCGGCTCCGGTCATCGGGCCCGCAGCGAGGCCGAGGGACCGGACAGCCAGGATGAAGTAGCCGGCCTGCAGGTGAGCGTTGTTGTTGCCGGTGGACGCGGCGAGGTCCGGCGCGGCGTCGTACATAGCCTTGGGAGCGTTGTATTCGGGGAGGAAGTTGTCCCACTGCTCAGCCCAGGCGGTGTCGTAGCTGAGGACGGCAACCAGCGGCGCGGAGGCGGTCTTGGCCTTGTTGCCGTTGGCCAGGGTGTCAACCAGCGTGGCGCGGGCCTCATCCGAGCGGACGTAGGTCACGCGAAGGGGCTGGGAGTTGAACGCCGTGGGGCCGAACTTGGTGAGTTCGTAGATGGCGCGGGCCTGGTCCTCGGTCACCTCGCCGGTGAAGGAGTTGGCCGTGCGGGCCTCGGCAAAAATGGCATCGACGGCGGCCGAATCGATAACCGCTTCTTCGTGGGCAATAGTCATGGCGTACCTTTCGCTGGGCCCGCTCATCGCAAATGATGGGCCGTGGGTCTGCTTTCCATAGTTGTAACTTCAAGCTCGCCTATCCTCTTCCCAATCCGCACGTGACGTTCGCCACAGCGGAGCCGCGGTATTGTTGCACCGGAAGATCCCAGCCCCAGCGGCACCCCCTTGAAAGGCCCCGACCATGAGCATGCTCGGAATGAAATGGAAGCTTCACGGCACCGGCAAATCGATTAAGCCCGGCCACGTGGTTGCTCCGGATGAGCGGCTGGCCTGGCCCTTGACCATCGGTGTGGGCATGCAGCATGTGGTGGCCATGTTCGGAGCCACCTTCCTGGTTCCCATCATCACGGGCATGCCGCCGGCCACCACCCTGTTCTTCTCCGGCATTGGCACGCTGCTGTTCCTGGTCATCACCAAGGGACGCGTTCCCAGCTATCTCGGCTCCAGCTTCGCGTTCATCGCGCCCATCATGGCGTCCCAACAGCAGTTCGGTGTGCCCGGCGCGCTGGGCGGAGTGGTGCTCGCCGGCGTCGCACTGGCCCTGATCGGTGCGATTGTGCAGAAGTTCGGCGCGGGCTGGATCAACCGGCTGATGCCGCCCATCGTCACCGGCGCCATCGTGGCTCTGATCGGCCTGAACCTTGCGCCCGCGGCGAAGATGAACTTCGACGCCGCCCCCGTCACCGCCGTCATCACGCTGGCCACCATCATCCTTGTCAGCGTTCTTTTCCGCGGAATCGTCGGCCGGCTCAGCATCCTGGTGGGCGTGGTGGTGGGCTACCTCGTGGCCATGCTGCGCGGCGAAGTGAGCTACGAAAAAATGGAGGCCGCCGCCTGGATCGGCCTGCCGCACTTCCAGACCCCCGAGTTCCATGTGGGCGTGCTGGGCCTCTTTGTCCCTGTGGTGCTGGTCCTGGTGGCCGAGAACATCGGGCACGTGAAGTCCGTGGCGGCCATGACCGGCCAGAACCTCGACGGCGTCTCCGGCCGCGCGCTGATGGCCGACGGTGCCGCCACGGTCCTGGCCGGCTTCGGCGGCGGCTCCGGCACCACCACGTACGCGGAGAACATCGGCGTTATGGCGGCCACCAAGGTATATTCGACGGCCGCGTACTGGGTTGCCGGCGTGTTCGCCATTGTGCTGAGCTTCTCGCCGAAATTCGGCGAACTGATTGCCACGGTCCCGCCGGGCGTGCTGGGCGGCGCCGCCACCATGCTGTACGGCATGATCGGCGTCCTGGGCGTCAAAATCTGGGTTCAGAACAAGGTGAACTTCTCCAACCCGGTGAACCTGACCACCGCCGCCGTCGCCTTGATCATCGGCATCGCGGATTACACCTGGACCATCGGGGAACTGACGTTCACCGGCATCGCCCTCGGCTCAGCCGCAGCCCTGGTGATCTACCACGGCATGAAGGCCATCGCGAAGGCCCGCGGCTCGGTGGCTGAACCGGAAACGGAGCAGGCGGGCCTGCCTCCCGCCGTCAAGGCAGCCGTCAACGCAGCGGCGAAACGCTCGCCGAAAAAGCGCTGACCGGTCCGCAACTGCCGCCTCGGACTGGTGGGCAAGGCTGCGCGTCAGGCCGCGTGACCGCCGCCGATATATGGTCCGGGCGGGCTTCCGATACCGAAAACCGGCCGTGGCTGGGGACGCTTGGCGGTCAGCTCCGCTTCCGGCGGGTGCCTCATCTGCCGGATCACCCATGGAACGAGATATTCCCGTGCCCAGATAAGGTCCTCGGTCCTGGCCTCCTTCCAGCTGTGGGGCAGCGGTGGCTTGGGCTCCAACGGCTCCAGTGTGTGGGCGACACCCAGTGCTTTCAGCACGGCCGCGGCGATGGTGTGGTGCCCCAGCGGTGAGAAGTGCAGCCGGTCCGGATCCCACATGCCCGCGTTCGACAGTTCGCGCAGGAACCACAGGTCGACCATAACGGCGTCGTGGCGGGCGGCCACCGCATGGAGGTTCTCGTTGAAGATGGCAACCTTTCCGCGGATCTGGCTGAAGACCGGCGTTGCACCCCAGTCCGGTCCGGCAAAGAGGACCACGGTGGCGCCGGACCGGGCCAGTTGCTCCACACCGTCGTCGATCTTTTCGGCAAGCCGGTCAGGATCGCTGCGGCGGAAAACGATATCGTTGCCGCCTGCGGAGAGCGTGACCAGGTCGGGCTTCAGGGCCAGCGCCGGCGCGAGCTGCTGGTCGAGGATCTGCTGCACCATCAGGCCCCGGACGGCCAGGTTGGCATAGGCGAAATCGGGCTGGTTCGCACCGAGCTCCTCGGCTACACGGTCTGCCCAGCCGCGCAAACCACCTTCGCTGCGTGGCTCGGGGTCACCGATGCCCTCGGTGAAGGAGTCGCCCAACGCAACCAGCCGGCGCCACGGGTGGGGCTCGGGTTCTCCAGGGGCGTTCGTGGCTGCAATGTCCTGCTTCCAGACGTTCATGCCGTGCTCCCTGTTTTGTAGGGTCCCCGGTGGAGTGCGCGTGTTTCAACGTCAGCTACTCCTTTGAAGGCGGCATTTTCCTGACCGCGCCCGGCGGGGGCCGGGCGCGAGCCAGCAACAATGTTCAGGGCTGTTTCGCGGAGCCCCTGGCGCGTGTGCCGTGCGACCGTCCGGAGATACTGCAGGGCCGCCTCATGGCCGAGCCCGTAGTCGGATTTTAGGGTGCTCACGGCCAGGTCCATCAGCATCATTGAGCTTTGGGCTACTGCCATTTGCGCGCCGGCTTCGGCCCGCTCGGCCACACGCACCACCATCCGCAGTGACCGTTCCACCTGCCGGGCGTACCGGCGCGTCCTGATGATGTCCTCGCTGGTGAAGGCATGGGGAGTGGACGCGTAGAGGCTCAATGCTGCACTCCATCCGGGAGCGGCCACAATCGGCATTGCCAGCAGCGACCTGACGCCGTGGTCCGCGGCAGCACTGGCATAGCCTGGCCACCGCCGGTCGCGGGCGACGTCGGCCAGATGCACAAAGTCACCCGCGCGCAGGGCTTCCAGCACGGGTCCGTCCGCAAACGAGCACTGTTCTTCGTCCGCGGCACGGGCTATGGCGGTCCCGGCGGCGGCCGTCCGGACCGCGCCGGGCCGGAAGAAGGTGACAGCCCAGCTGATACCGCGGGAATCGCCACCGATGTCGCGCATGAACTCGAAGGTGACAGCAGCAAGGAAGCCTTCAACATCGGTGCTGTCGAACACCAAATCCTGGGGGTCGGGAAGCGATTCCCAGCCTCGCTCCCCCGCTGTCTCCGCGGCCATGTTCCACGCCTAGGTTCGAAACGCGTGGCCCACTGCAAAACCTAGTTCTAGGATACGTCCGGTGACCGGTCCAAGCGCGGTGCCTGGCCACACAAAAACCGCAGTCCTGGCACAGAAAGTGCTTACCCGGCGTCGAAACTTTCCTCGTCGTCGTCGTTCGGTGTTTTGTCCTTGGGGAGGTCGGTTCCGCTGCCGTCCGGCAGGCCGGCCGCATCCTGTCCCGATTCCGACGAGAAGGGTTCGGAGCCCTGCGAATCGGCATTGGCATCGTTGATCTCCGCCTCGGCGGAGGGCACGACGGCGTCACGCGGGATAGGCTCTTCGCCCGGCTCAACACCGGGAGCGTTGGTCTCTGCACCGCCGATCTCCTGTTCCGCCGTCGGCGTTCCGTAGCCGCCCGCTTCTTCGGCCGGTTCCGTGTGCTGGTTGTCCTGACTCATGGTTCCTCCTGTTGTGGATGTGGATTTGATTTGTGGATGTGAATTTGACGTGCAGACTTCGTTACAGGCCCTTACCTCCGGTCACTGGCAGCACTGCTCCGGAGATGTAGGATCCTTGATCCGACGCCAGCAGCACGTACGCCGCGGCGAGTTCCGCCGGCTGACCGGCGCGCTGCAACGGCGTGTCCTGCCCGAAACTGGGCAGCTTATCCGGCCATTCAGTGGCGGGGATCAGCGGGGTCCAGATGGGGCCGGGGGCCACCGCGTTGACGCGGATTCCTTTGGGTCCCAGTTCCTGGGCAAGTGCCTTGGTGAAGGCAACCTGTGCCGCCTTGGTCATGGCGTAGTCAATCAGCCCCGGAGACGGATTAAAGGCCTGGATGGAGGCCGTCGTAATGATCGAGGAGCCAGCCTTGAGGTGCGGAACCGCGGCCTTGGCCGTCCAGATCAAGGAATAGAGATTGGTCTTGAACACCCGGTCGAATTCCTCGGTAGGCAGGGACTCGAAACTCTCGCGGTTCTTCTGGTAAGCGGCGTTGAGGACCACCACATCCAGACCGCCGAATTCGGCTACGGCGTCTGCCACGATCCGGGTGCTGAAGTCCTCCTCCCGGCCGTCCCCGGCGAGAAGCAGCGCGCGCTGGCCCGCTTTGCGGATCCAGTCGGCGGTGTCCTGGGCATCATCCTCTTCTTCCGGAAGATAGGAGATTGCGACGTCGGCCCCCTCGCGGGCAAACGCGATGGCCGCCGCCTTGCCGATTCCGGAGTCGCCGCCGGTGATGAGCGCGGCCTTACCCTGGAGCGCGCCGTGCCCTTCGTAGCTGAGTTCGCCATGGTCCGGCTTCGGATCCATGGGCGCTGTCAGCCCGGGCTGCTTCTGTTCCTGCTTCGGAAAGGGCCCGGAGTAATAGCCGTCCCGGGGGTCTGTGGGCGGGCCTGTCCGTTTCTGCGTATCGCTCATAGTCCACCTCTTCATTGGATCGGTTTTCGAAGGGCGCCCGCGTGCAGCGGCTCTTCGAAACTATCCCGCGCGGCGGAGCAAGTCCATCGCCCGGAGGGAATAATAAGTAAACTTATCAAACGTTGCCCTCGGCGCAAGTTCAGCCTAGTTTTGGAGCACAGGCCCAGCCCCGGAGCGAGGAGAAACATGTCGGATGTGGAGGACTTCACCGGCAGCACCGGACGGAACGAAACCCGGGAGGAGCAGCTTGACCGGAACTGGGCCGAGTTGCTGCAGGAACTCAGGGTGCTGCAGACGGGGGTGCAGATCCTGGCCGGTTTTCTCCTGACCCTGCCGTTCCAGCAGCGGTTCGGGGACCTGGACGGTTTCCAGGTGGGCCTCTACCTTGTCAACGTGGTGATCGCGACGCTGACCACCGCCTTTATCTTGCTTCCCGTCAGCGTCCACCGCCGCCTCTTCCGCAAACGGCTCAAGGAAACCTTGGTCTCCAGCGCAGACACCATCACCAAGATCGCCCTGGCCGGCGTGGGGATGCTTAGTGTCGGGACAGCTGCCTTGGTCTTTGACGTAACGGCCGGCCGCTCGGCCGGCCTGACAGCCGGCGGAATCCTGCTGGCGGTCCTCCTGGTCTTGCTGATCTACGTCCCGCTGCGGCTCAACAGGCGCGCAACGGATCGATAGCTACCCACCCGGCCCGGCCGCCGGCCCGCCGAAAAAACAGGAATCCAACCTAAGGAGTGCACATGCGCAAGTGGGCCAAGGAACACGGACTCCTGCTCGCCAACGCCGGACTGTTCCTGGCGTTTTATGGTGGAATGATCCTCTCCGGCGCGGCGGCCTACAGCGAAGACCAGTTGGCCCACGGGCAGCCCGGCGTCACCGTGCTGGAGTACCTGTCCACGGGCGATTTCGTCGAGGCCACGTTTGAAAACTGGGAATCCGAGTTCCTGCAGATGGCCATGTATGTGATCCCGACCGTCTTCCTTTTCCAGAAGGGATCCTCCGAATCCAAGCCCTTGGGCAAAACTGCCCCACAGGACCAGGACCCGCGCGACGCCATCATCAAGGACGCCACGCCGTGGCCCGTAAAGCGCGGCGGCCTGGTGCTGAAGCTGTATGAACACTCCCTGTCCATCCTCCTGCTGCTGCTGTTTGTGGCCTCCCTCAGCCTGCACGCGGCCGGCGGAGCCTCGGCATACAACGACGAACAACAGAGCCACGGCCAGCCCACCGTCACGGCGCTGGGGTATCTCGCCACCAGCCGGTTCTGGTTCGAGTCGTTCCAGAACTGGCAAAGCGAATTCCTCGCCGTGGCGGTCTTGGTGGGCGCCTCCGTCTACCTGCGCGAAAAGGGCTCACCGGAGTCCAAACCGGTGGCCGACCCACACTACGAGACCGGGGCATAGGCCGCCGGCGTCAGGCGCCTTCCAAAACCTGGCTGGTAGCCCAGGCCAGGTATTTTGCGGCGTTGGCGATGGCGTCTTCCGGGCTGGCCGCAACATCCAGCAGTTGCGCGGCGGCTACTACGCCATGTTCGGCCAGGTCCTCCGGCGTTACCAGGATCCGCCCCGCCACCACGATCACCGGGATCCCGCGCTCCCGGGCTGCGTCGGCGAGCGCGATGGGGGCTTTGCCGGTCAGCGACTGCGAGTCCATGGAACCTTCACCGGTGATCACCAGGTCCGCGTTCTCCAGCTGGCCTGCCAGACCGGTGAGCCCTGCGACGAGCGCGAACCCGCCTTCCAGCCGGGCGTTGGTGAAGGCAAGGAACGACGCCGGGAAGCCGCCTGCCGCCCCGGCGCCCGGGACGTTGACGTCCCGGCCAGTGGCCTCGCGCAGGACGGACGCCCAGTTGCGGAGTCCGGCGTCGAGCTGTTCGGTTGCCTCGTCGTCGGCACCCTTCTGGGCGCCGAAGACGTGGGCTGCGCCGGTTGCGCCATAGAGCGGGTTCTGGACGTCCACGGCGATTCTGAACGTGGCAGCCGACAGGCGCGGGTCCAGTCCGGTGGTGTCGAGGGCTGCAACGTGGGCGAGTGATGCGCCGCCCAGCGGAACTACGTTGCCGGCGGAGTCCAGCGGTTTCAGGCCGAGCGCACGCAGGGCGCCGCTGCCGCCGTCGGTCATGGCCGAGCCGCCCAGGCCCAGCACAATCTCGGTAGCGCCGGCGTCGAGGGCCGCCGCGATCAGCTGTCCGCAGCCGTAGCTGTGGGCCCGCAGGGCGTTGGCGGGGGTGGGTTCCATCTCAGCCAGGCCGGAGGCCTGCGCTGTCTCGATGACTGCGGTAGCACCGCCGTCGGAGTTCTTCCGGATGGCCCAGGCGGCGCCCACAGGGGCAAGGATGGGACCCACAACGGCGTTGAGCCGCTCCTCATAGCCGGCCGAAACGGCAGCCTCCAGAGTTCCTTCACCGCCGTCGGCGATCGGAAACTGATTGGCGACAGCGTCCGGGTAGACGCGCAGCGCACCTTCGGCGATGGCGGCGGCGGCCTCCGCGGCGGTGAGCGAGCCCTTGAACTTATCCGGAGCAATGAGAATGCGCATGCCGTCCATCATGCCAGCCGGGCATGGGAAAGCGCTTGCCCAATCCGTAATGCGGACAGCTTGGGACGTCCTCTACCGGCCGGCGTCGGGATCCTTGGGCTTGAGTACCGCAAAGTAGCCCGGCACACGGCTGTTCCCCGCAGCGTCCACCAGTGGATTGGTCTCGATCGTGACGGCCCCGTCCTCCACCATGGTCCACCGGTCCTTCGGCATCACGCGGGCCAGGTCCTCTGCTCCGAAGTGGCCCGGCATGGGCAGTTTCCGGATAGCCAGCTCCAGCGGGGCCGGGATGGTTCGCAGCGACGCACCCAGGTGCGCGACGTACTCCACCGGGTTGCCCTGAAAATTCGTCTCCGCAAGGAATACTGTGCCGCGGGCGCCCACGAGCTGCCTCAGGTTTTCCATCAGCGCGGCCTGATCGGCCGGGGCCAGGACGTGCAGCACGCCACGGACAAAGACGTTTGCATCCGTGGGCCCCACCAAATCGGCGCCTGCTCCCGGCTCGGTCATGTCACGCGCCAGGTAGCTGACACCCGCAACGCCAGCCGATTCATCGCGTGCGCGGGCCACCGCGTGCGCGGACACGTCGACGCCCAGGACCTGCGGTGAAATCGCGGTCAGAGCGCGACTGAATGCACCATGTCCGCAGCCCACATCCACAACGGGCAGGCTGGGATCGAAGTGCCGCCGCAGGGTCTCCCGGTAGCCCAGCAGCTCGTGGTCCGTGCCGGAATCCCACAGCACGTCACTCCTGGCTCCCGTGCTGGCGATTCCGGCCCAATACCTGTCCCAGGCCACGATCCTGTTCTTGGGCGCAGACCAGGACAGCCTGATCAGTTTGGGCAAGATCAGGTACTTCCGCACGGCGGAGAGCACCTTTTTCGCTGGGGATGACATCGTACAAATATAAGGCCCAAAGTCATTGCGGCAGGTTCGCCGGGCGGGTCCCTTCAGGCTGTGGCCGTGGACCCTTTCAGTAGCCAGGCCATAGCTTCGTCGCGGGACGTAAAGAACCGGGTGGGGCAGGGCAGCTTATTGATGCCCAGAATGAAGTTGGCCAGTACTTTATCAACCGGCGACGCACCCAGCAGTGCAATGCGGGAGGCCTGGCAGGGGCGGCCAAAAACTGCCCGGGCTCCCCGGCTGACCTGGGCCGTGGTGGCCATATCCACCAACATGGGATAGCGGCTGGCCCCGCACAGGTGGTTCACGTTCTGCATGGCGGCCTCGGCGTCGGACTCCGCGATGGACACACCCCGCGGCCACTTCAGCTGGATAAGACCCTGCTCATCCAGCGTCAGGTCCGCCTTGGCTGCTTCTGCAGGCTGACTCGTCACGATGACCCTCCGTGGTTTGTTATAGGAACAGGTGTGCTCCGTCACCCTACAATGTACTCAGTCAGGAGCAAACGGGTGCTCACACAGGAGCGAAGGGGACAGGTTGCCAGCGGACACACCACATGTCGCAACCGTGCCGTACCTGGCTGTGGTTGCGGACCCCGACGCCGGTCGCCGGGAATTCACCGCCGCGGCACTGGAGACGGCGGGCTTCACGGTCAGCGCTGTGGACAACGCCACCAGCCTGTCGGCCCTTCTGGACCAGCGCAAGCCCTCCGTCCTGGTCCTTGACAGTTCACTCTCAGACGTCGATGCGACGGCCCCCGTGTTGGTCCTCGTCGATCTCGACAGCCCGGCAGAAGTCAAGGCCGTGGAACACGCCGGCGTACGGGACAGCATCGCCAAACCGCCTGCGGCCAAGGAACTCGTCCACCGCGCCACGGCCCTGATCAACCTGGTCTCCCGCCGGAATGAAGCGCGGCAGGAAGCCGAGACGCTACGAGAGAGGCTGCGGCAGGTTTCTGCCGCGGTCCGCGGAACCAACCATCCGCAACAAATCGCCGACTTTGTGGTCAGGGGGTTCGGGGAGACGTTCGGCGCGGACAGGGTCTGGCTGACCACGTTCGACGACGACAGGGTCCCACCCATTACCGCCCAGTGGCAACGGCCCGGACTGGCTCCGCTGCCCGAAGGATTGTTTACGGACGAAGGCCCGGTGCGCAGGACAGCCGACGTCTTGTGGTCGCGGGCTGACGCCCTGACGGCGGACGGAGCGTCTGCGCCGCTGGGCACCGGCGACGTCCGGCTGCCGGCCGAACTCGCGAAACTGCGCGCCGCCGCATCCGTGGCCGTCCCGATGGGGGACGGCAGCTCGTCGCTGGGAATTATTTGGATCGCCCTGCTTGAGTCGCCCCGGGAATGGTCGCGGGCCGAGCTTGCACTGATCCAGCATGTGGCCGGCAATACCGCCCACGGCTTGATCCAAAGCCACCTGATCACCAGCCAGCAGCAGGTGGTCAAGCAGCTCCAGCAGCTGGACAAAGCCAAGACCGATTTCCTGGCCACGGTCAACCATGAGCTCCGGACGCCGCTGACCTCGATCATGGCGTACCTGGACATGATCCAGGAGAATACGTCCGATCCGGTGTCCAGCGAGGTTCATCAGATGCTGGACGTCGTGGTCAGGAACACCGAACGGCTGCGGCTGCTGATCGAAGACATGCTGAGCGTCTCCCGCAACGGGCATGAGCAAAGTCCGCTGCACCTGACCCCCGTCCGGCTGGCGCGGACACTCGAGATCGTCACCGCTGCGCTCAGGCCGCTCGCGACGGTGCAGAACGTCGCTATTGTGGTGGCCCTCGCCTCGGAGGACGCGGAAATCCTGGCAGATGAAGTGCAGCTGCAGCAGGTTTTCACGAATCTGGTCTCCAATGCCATCAAGTTCACCCCCGGCGGCGGACAGATCGACGTGATCAGCGTGACACGGGCAGATGCAGACGGCACCCGCTGGGCCACTGTCAGCGTCTCGGACACCGGGATGGGAATCTCCGGTGACGAGATAGCCCACATTTTCACCCGCTTTTACCGCGCCTCGAACGCGATGTCCGGGGCGGTTCCGGGCACCGGTCTTGGGCTCGCCATCACGCAGGACATCGTCCAGCGCCACGGCGGCCGGATTGACGTAACCTCGGAGCTGGGTGTTGGCACCACTGTCACCGTGAACCTCCCCCTTGGAGCCCGCGGGTCCCAGGAAACCTGACCCCGGAAAGGAGGCACCAGATGTTCGCTGACGATGACCCCAGGCTCTCCCAGTTACTCGATGGCATCGTCCGGCTCGCCTCCGGAGACCTCCAGTCGCGGATGGAAGTATCGCCGGCCCGCGACGAGCTCGACGCCATCATCATGGGCACCAACCTCCTCGCCGAGGACCTGCAGATCATCTATGAAGAGCTGGAGCAGCGCGTCGAGGTCCGCACGCAGCTGCTGCACGAAGCCCACCGCGAAATGCAGATGATGGCCATGCAGGACCCCCTCACCGGCCTCGCCAACCGCTCGGCCCTCCTGACTGCGCTGAAGTCCGCCCAGGACCACGACGGCAATGCCCGCAGCCAGCCCGTGATCCTCCTGCTTGATCTTGACGCCTTCAAATCCATCAACGACACCCTCGGCCACACCGCCGGCGATCAGGTACTGATCACCGTGGCGCAACGCATCCGTAGCTCCGTCCGGACCGGCGACGTGGTTGCCCGGTTGGGCGGGGATGAGTTCGCCATCGTTATGCCGGCCACGGGCCCGGACCAGGCCGTCGTCGTAGGCCAGCGCATCCTGGCAGCCATCAAGGAACCCATCGACCTGCCGGACCGGACGGTCCGCTGCGGGGCGAGCGTAGGACTCAGCGTCGGGGCGGCGGGGCGGCGGGCCGAGGACCTGCTGATGGAGGCCGATGTGGCCATGTACGCCTCTAAAGCCGAGGGCCAGAACCGGCTGCACGTGTTCGAACCGGGGCTCCTGCTCATCCGCAGGCTCCGCAGCCAACTGCTGGAGGACCTCCGGACCGCCATCAAGGGCGAAGGCCTGGTGCTGCATTACCAGCCCGTGGTTGAACTGGGCACCGGGCGCATTGAAGGGGTGGAAGCCCTGATCCGCTGGGACCACCCCAGCCGCGGCCGCATCATGCCCGACGAATTCATCCCGCTGGCAGAAGCTGCCGGGCTGATCTCCGAACTGGGCCTGTGGGTGCTCGGCACGGCCGTCAGTCAGCTACGCCGCTGGATTGATGCAGACCTGGTGGACAGCCGGTTTTCCGTCCGGATCAACATCTCCGCCACTGATCTGCAGAGCCTGCAGTTCATCGAGGACGTCCGCGCCGTGCTCAAGCAAACAGGTGTCCGTCCCGAGCAGGTTGTCCTGGAGCTGACGGAAGCGGCCATCGTCAGGGGCAACGAGCTGGACCGGTATTCCCTGGCCGGGCTGCGCGGACTGGGCGTCGGAATCGAGATCGACGACTTCGGTACCGGCTATTCCTCCATCAGCTACCTGCGCCGGCTCCCGGTGGACCGGGTGAAAGTGGACCGGTCCCTGATCGAGGGCCTGGGCACGGACCCCAGCCAGCCGGCATTGGTGGCCGCAGTCCTGCAGCTGGTGCGCGCCTGCGGCCTCGAAGCCGTGTGGGAAGGCGTGGAAACAGCGGAGCAGGCCCAGCACCTCAGGAACCTTGGATGCCTGAGCGCACAGGGCTATTTCTTCAGCAAACCCGTCCCGCCTGAACAGATTCCTGCTCTGCTGGCCGGGACTCATCCGAAAGTAATAAGAGGTTGATCGATTAAGGGCTGCGCTTTTGGATCATCCCGATATACGATCAAGTTGCGGTATCCGATTCTTCGAGGCCAGGAAGATCGGCATTAATCAGAAGTAACGCATTCCGAAGGCAACTGGAAATTTGAAAATAAAGGGGCCAAGGAACCATTACTTCGTCAACTGGGGGCGTTGCTAATGACGGTTCGGGTACAAGCTTGGGGAGTTATTGCTGCGGTTTTGGCGGATTCCGATCCTGCCGGGGCGGCAATACGTCAGCGCCTTAGCGACCGCTTGGGGGAAAACCCCGGCATGCCGGAGCGGGCCCTGCTGGAGTATCTTCTGGAGCGCCGGCAGCAGGACGGTGCAGCCGCCGACACTCCAGATATTGCCCGCTTCCCACAGCCTCCCAGCGCCATGCCGCCACAGCTGGCCGAGCGGCTGGACTCCCTGCGCAGCCTGTCGCGGATCAGCGCGCTGCTGGAAAACCAGATGCTGATGACCGCGTTCCAGCCGATCTACGGCCTCGAATCCAAGGGCGTTGTGGGTGTGGAGGCGCTGTCACGCTTTGTCAGTGACGATGGCGCAAGTGCGGAACTTTGGTTCGCGGAGGCGGCCGCCGTTGGCTTGGGCGCCAACCTGGAATTCTCGGCCCTCGCATCCGCTGCCGCCGCTGCCGCGAAACTGCCCATGCATCTCTATGTCTCCCTCAACATCTCCCCCACGTCATGCCTGGATCCCCGGCTGCCCGAATTGTTTGACCACATCGAACTGCCAATAGACCGCATTGTGCTCGAATTGACGGACGAAATTCCAGACGAGGGATACTCGTATTTCATTTCCGCCATTACGCCGCTCCGAGAACGCGGACTGCGTATTGCAATCGACGATTCGCACCCCAGCGCTGGCGCCTTGAGCCGGATGCTCCACCTTCGGCCTGACTTCATCAAGCTGGGCAGGAATGTGATCAGCGGTGTGGACACGGATTCCTCCCAGCACGCCCTGGCCGCGTGCCTGGTGGACTTTGCGGAGCAGATCGGGAGTGTTTTGGTGGCCGAAGGGGTTGAAACCACCGAGGAACTGAGGGTCCTCACGGAGTTGGGTATCAGCGCCGGCCAGGGTTACTTGCTGGGCAGGCCCTCAGTGCGGCCGAAGGACTGGGCGGCGTGGAATACGCCGCTCGACCCCGAGGGGCTGCGTCACCTCGCTGCCGCCGCCGATCACGGCACCCATGGTCCGGGCGGCTCCGATCTGCACTGAACGGCGCCCCTTCCCTGATCGACTCCACGGTATGACGGCGGGCTATTCGCTGTGGCCCTGGTCGCCGCTCATCTGATCCTCGGCGGGCGGCGTTTCGCCTGGAGGTACGCCGCCGCCCGGCTCAAGTCCGGTGATGTTTCCTTCTGCGGGGTCAGGATTGGCTGACGCTGCGGAGTCTTTTCCTGACGTATGAGGTTCTTTCCGCGACCGATCCGGTTCAGCCTGATCGGATCCAGGCTGATCAGGGTTCGCGGGATCGTTTTCCGGATGGTAGCTGCTCATTGCGACTGTTCCTTTCCGTGAACATCCGGGAATCCACCCGGGTTATCAATCAATTGTAAGCATGCTGATAATTCCGCCAAGGAATTGTTCCGGCAGGCTCCGAGCCAGTCAGCCGGTTCGTTAATAAGTGGAAGCAGAATCCACAGGGGCAGCCGGCGCTTTGACTACGGCCGCACTTGAGCAGTCCAGGGAAACCGGGTCAGCTCCCGGGCCACTCGCCGCGTTCCTGCAGGACCTGCTTGAGCAGATCCGCGCGGTCGCTCACGATTCCATCCACGCCCAGGTCAAGCAAGCGGTGCATCTCGGCCGGGTGGTTGATGGTCCATACATGGACCATCAGTCCTAGGGCGTGCGCCCGCCGGACATAGGCCGGCGTCACCACGCGGATCGCCCCGTACCGGACCGGAACCTGCAGCGCCTGGACATCCCTTAACGGTCCCCGCAGCACAAAACGCAGCCACGTGGCCGGAAGCACCGGGCCCAGCAGGACAACCAGCGCGTTCGTCACCATCCCTGCCGAGGACGCCACCGGACGGCTTAGCAGCTTCAGGACCGCCCGGCGTCGGCGGTCTGAAAAACTGGCCACGAGGACCCGGTCATGCGCGCCGTGCCGTTCGATGCCGGCGGCCAGGCTTTGGACGGAGTTCCAGTCTTTGACGTCCAGGTTCAGCCGGGCAGCCGGGAAGGCCGCCAGCAGTTCATCGAACAGCGCCACGGGTTCGCGCCCGCCGATCCGCGCGGAGGAAACCTCGGCGGCGGTCAGCTCGGAAATCCGGCCGCGGCTGTCAGTGACCCGGTCCAGGGTTTCGTCGTGGAAGAGCAGCAGCACGCCGTCGGAGGTGGTGTGCACATCCGTCTCGAGGTACTCATAGCCAAGTTCGACGGCGGCCCGGAACGCGGCCATCGAATTCTCCAGCCCGTCCCGGGAGAATCCGCGGTGGGCCATGGCGATGGGACGCGAGGGACGGGCAGCGCCGCCGGAGGCATCAAAAAACGGCTGAGTCACGTTTGTGAGCGTACCGGAGCCGGCGGGCTACACCTCCTGCGGCACAATCTCCACGCCGTCACTGCAGTGCAGCAGCGTGCGGCCATGCCCGTTGTCGAGGTCCACCCACACGGCAGTGTGGTCCCGGGTGATGGCGTCCACGAACCCGCCGGTTTCGTACCCGGGGCTGAGACGGACGCGCACGCGGTCGCCCTCTTTCAATGCCTTCCAGTGCGCCGCCGGCTCTGCCGGGGGCAGCGGCGCTTCGGCCGCGCGTTGGTTGCCGTTCCTTGCCATGACTTCCCCTTTAGCCGCGGATGTGTATCCACAGCCCACGGTAGGCGGCAAACGTGAACGGAAGGTGAGCGGAAGCTGTGAATTCCGGCTACGGGGAGGGGGTCAGGACAGCTCTACCCCCAGCGCCGCGAGCCTGGCCTCGAGAATCTGGGCCACGCCGTCGTCGTCAAAGTGGGGCGCCTGCTGCCCGGCGGCGCTGATGGCGTCCGGATGGCCGCTGGCCATGGCGTATCCATGGCCCGCCCAGCGCAACATCTCGACGTCGTTGGGCATATCGCCGAACGCCACGACGTCGGCCGCGTCAATGGACAGGGCTTTTGCGTATTCGGCCAGGGTGACGGCTTTGTTGACGCCGGGGAGGGACAGCTCCAGCATCGCCACGGTCGGTGCGGAGTGCGTGGCGGAGGCGAGATGGGCGACGGCGGGCCGCACGGCGGCCAGGAAGTCGTCTGCGGTGCCATCCCTGACAATCGCCAGGAACTTCACAACGGCGTCGTCCGGGGCGAGCGTTTCGGCCAGCGGCGCGGGGGTAAATTCGGCCAGCAGTTCGCTGGAACCGTTCTCGATGAAACCGGGCTCAAGATGGAACCCGGTCAGCGTTTCCGCGGCGAAGAGCGCGGCCGGGCGCAGCTCTTTGATGATCCGCCGCAGTTCCAGCACCGCGTCAATGCCCAGCGTCCGGGCGGACACCAGCCGGTCCGCTTCGAGGTCCCACACCACGGCGCCGTTGGAACAGATGACGGTGCCGGTGTGGCCTAGTTGCTCCTCCAGCGGGTGGAGCCAGCGCGGCGGGCGGCCGGTGACAAAAACGAGCTCGATACCGGCATCCAGGCAGGCGTGGAAGGCCCGGACGGTGCGGTCGCTGATCTTTCCGTCGTGCCCAAGAATAGTTCCGTCAATATCACTTGCTACCAGCCGCATCCTGCCAGTCTACGTGGGCATGGGGCATCCCGGGCCGTGCCGCTTCGTCGCGGGCGGCTGGCCCGTTGGAGTCGCCCCGCGACGTTTTTTTACGCGGCGCTACGTCCTGTTGAGCCTTCGCGTCGTTGTGTGAACGTCCGTGTCCGGCGCCTTTGTGGGGGGTGGGGGCCGTCCGTAATCTCATCATCAACATCTCCGCATTCGCATCGCCAACATCCGCAAGCAAAGGAAACACCGTGACCACTCCCCCGGATAACACTCCGCAAAACCAACCGGCGGCCACCCGCATCGTGGCCGGCCAGACTTCCGCTCCGAAACGTCCGCTCGGCCTGAAGATCGGCATCGTGGCCGGCATTCTGGCCCTGGTGGGCGGCGGCGTGGCCGTGGCATCGGCGGTCTCCGGCAACAACGCTGCCACCTCCGCGGCGTCTTCCGCCGCTCCTGCCGGCAACCCGGCGGCAGAGCTCAAGCTCGGCTATTTCGGCAACGTGACGCACGCACCGGCCTTGGTGGGTGTCAGCCAGGGCTACATCGCCAAGGAGCTGGGCGATACGAAGCTCAGCACGCAGGTCTTCAACGCCGGGCCCGCCGCGATCGAGGCCCTGAACGCCGGCGCCATCGACGCCACCTACATCGGCCCGAACCCGGCCATCAATTCGTTCGTAAAGAGCGGCGGGGAGTCCATCAACATCATCGCCGGTGCGGCCGCAGGTGGCGCGCAGCTGGTGGTCAAGCCGGAAATCAACTCCGCCGCGGACCTCAAGGGCAAGACCCTCGCCTCGCCGCAGCTAGGTGGCACGCAGGACGTGGCGCTCCGCGCCTGGCTCGCCACCCAGGGCTACAAAACCAATGTGGACGGCAGCGGCGACGTCGCTATCAACCCCACGGAAAACGCCCAGACGCTGAAACTTTTCCAGGACGGAAAGCTCGACGGCGCATGGCTGCCTGAGCCCTGGGCCTCCCGCCTGGTGCTGACCGCCGGTGCCAAGGTCCTCGTCGACGAAAAGGACCTCTGGGACGGCTCACTCTCCGGCAAGGCCGGCGAGTTCCCCACCACCATCCTGATCGTGAACAAGAAGTTCGCCGCTGAGCACCCGGACACCGTGAAGGCGCTGCTCAAGGGCCACGCCAAGTCCGTAGACTGGCTGAACAGTGCTGCTGCAGGCGAGAAAGCCAGCGTCATCAACGCTGCCCTCAAGGAAGCGGCCGGTGCCGAACTCAAAGCCGACGTGATCGAGCGGTCCCTGAAGAACATCGTGTTCACCGTGGATCCGCTCGCCGGAACCTACCCCAAGCTGCTCAAGGACGGGGTGGAAGCCGGCACCACCAAGCAGGCGGACATCAACGGCATCTTTGACCTGACGGCCCTCAACGAGGTCACCGGGCAGAAGACGTCGGCCGCGGGGCTTGGTAAGGAGTAGTTCCTACGGTTCGCGCTGCACCGCCACGTAACCCGCTCGTCCCTCCGGAACTGTCCTCAGTTACGGACGGGTGGGCGGGTTTTCGCGTCCTTGCCCTTTATTTGGGCTACCGACGTTCGGATACGCACCGCATCCCGCCAAAATGGCCAGCGCAGAGAGACAATAACGGTATGAGCTCAGAAGAACCGCTGCCACCCACCGTCGTACCGCCCGCCGCTGTACCGCCCACACCAGAGGCCCAGCCCACGGTTCAGCGCACCGAACCTGCGCCACCGCCTGCGCGAGAGACTCCTCCCTCCCGCGTCACACGGACTGCAGTCATTTGGAGTGCCGTGGCGGTCAGCCTCGTGGTGCTAGTGCTGCTGATCATCTTCTTTATCCAGAATCAGGACATGGTTGCTGTTAAGTTCCTCGGCTGGGAGGGCCGGCTTGCCCAGGGTGTGGCCTTCTTCATCGCAGCCGTCGGTGGTGGCATTCTCGTGGCGATTGCCGGCGGCGCGCGCATCCTTCAGCTCCGCCGCACAGAAAGACGGCGCCGCAAGGCCACCAATTCCTAGCAGGCGACCGCGGCCACGACCCACGGAAGCTATCAGTCAGACGAATAGCTGATATCAAGAAGTTCGTCTTCCTCGAATACCTAACCTCCTTCAGAGTAGTTCCAAGACCTGCAGCGCCCAGAAGCAGCCAGAACTCAGAAGGAATTCAACGTGGAAACTCCCCTCTCCCATCTCGCGCACCTCGAGATCAGCACCCCCGACGTCGAAGCATCCGCCCGTTTTTACGAGAAAAAGTTCGGCATGCGCATCGTCGACCGGGTGGATGGAAACGTCTACCTGCGCTGCTGGGGCGACTACTACCGCTACAGCCTGGTCATCACCGAAGGGCCGGAAGCATCCCTGGGCCGGATGGCGTGGCGCACCAACTCCCAGGCGGCCCTCGAAGCAGCGGCCCAGCGCGTCGAAGCAACCGGCGTCCAGGGCAACTGGACCGCCGGTGGCCACGGCTATGGCAAGGCTTACGAGTTCACCGGACCCTACGGGCACCACATGCGGCTGTTCTTCGATGTGGAGAAGTTCGTCGCCGAACCCGGTTTCGAATCCACCTACCCGGACCGTCCTGAGCGCCGCAGCAGCCACGCAGCCGCGCCCCGTTTCCTGGACCACGTCACCGTGGCATCCTCCGATGTCCGCGGCTTCGCCAAGTGGCACAACGAGGCCCTTGGCTTCCGCGTCATGGCATTCGTGGACCTGGACGAAGCACCCATCACCGTGTTCTCCGTGCTGACCACCAACGAAAAGTCACACGACCTCGGCGTTGTCCTGGACACCTCCAGCCGTGCCGGCCGGGTCAACCACATCGCCTTCTGGGTGGACGCCACCGAAGACCTGCTCCGCACCGCGGACGTCATGATGGAAAACGGCACCGCCATGGAATACGGCCCCTCCATTCACGGCGTGGGCGAGCAGAACTTCCTGTACTTCCGCGACCCGTCGGGCCTGCGCGTCGAGCTGAACTCCGGCGGCTACCGAAACTACGTCCCGGATTGGGAGGCCAACACCTGGAAGCCGTCCGAAGGTTCCAACAACTTCTACAAAAACGGCGCCATGCCGCACTCCATGACGGAATCCTTCCCGCCGGCCGAAGGCTTCACCGCCACGGAAGAAGGCGCATCCCCGGAGATGAAGGAAGCCCTCCTGAACCCGTACGCCAAGCAGGGACGGGGCTAAGACACCATGGCCGAAGCTACGTATTCCCTCATCCGGTTCCAGGAGCCTGGCGACAGCAAGGCCCGCGCCGGCCTGCTCGTGGGCGAGCGCGTGCTGCCGCTGGACGGGGACATCAACTCCCTGATCGAGCATTGGGACGCCACCGAAGGACAGCTGGACACGCTCGCCGCCTCCGCCGGCGAGGACACCGGCCTGGCGCTGGCCGACGTCGAGGTCCTCGCCCCGGTGGAACCGGTCCAGGTCCTGCAGACCGGTGCAAACTACCGCAAGCACGTGATCGACCTCGCCGCCGCGCACCGCGAACCGGGCCAGGACGAAGACGAAGTACGCGCGAAGACCGCCGCAATGATGGACAAGCGGGCAGGTCAGGGAACGCCGTACTTCTTCATCGGGCTGCCGACCGCAATCGCTTCCGCGACGGAGGATCTCACCCTGCCCTCCTACTCCAAGTCCCACGACTGGGAGCTGGAGCTTGCCGCGGTGATCGGGAGGACGACGTTCCGGGTCACCCCGGAGGAGGCACTGGAATATGTGTTCGGCTACACCATGGTCAACGACATCACCACGCGTGAGTACGTTTTCCGCAAGGACATGCCTGCCATCGGCTCGGACTGGTACCGCGCCAAGAACGCCCCTGGCTTCCTGCCTACCGGCCCGCTGCTGGTGCCGGCCAAGTTCTTCGGTGACCCGCAGGACGTGCAGGTGACGCTGAAGCTCAACGGCAAGGCTATGCAGGACGAATCCACGCAGGACATGATCTTCGGTGTGGCCAAACTCGTCAGCGAAGCCTCCCAGATTATGCCGCTGCGCCCGGGCGACCTGGTCCTGACCGGCAGCCCCGCCGGCAACGGCGCCCATTGGGGCCGGCTGCTGCAGGACGGCGACGTGATGGAAGGCACCATCACCGGCCTGGGCACCCAGCGGATCAACTGCAGGGACGAAGTTCAACCTGAAGGCAGCCAGCCGTGACCACCCAGGACACCGCTGCTGTAAAAAACACCGGCACCGGGGAGTCAGCCACCAATGATTCCCCGGTGATCCGGCGTACGGACCCGCTGGGCAGCATCACGGCCGCGGCCTCCAAGTACAACAACTGGGGCCGTTGGGGCGACGATGACGTTCTGGGAACCCTGAACTTCATCAACGCGGCCAAGCGCATCGAGGCGGCGTCACTCGTGAAGACCGGTGAGGCGTTCTCCCTGTCCCAGCCGTTCGACACCAACGGCCCACAAAAAGGGTGGCGCCGCCGCACCAACCCCGTCCACACCATGACGGACACCGGCGTGGACGCCGAACGCGGCAACCAGGGCTTCCCGCACGGTTTTGGCGGCGCTGACGACGTGATCGCCATGCCGCTGCAGTGCTCCACCCAGTGGGACGGCCTGGGGCACATCTTCGACCGCGGCAAGGCCTGGAACGGGCGGGCGGCAGGCGATGTAGTTACCTCAGAAGGCGATCTGGTGACCGGGATCGAGACCGCTGCCGCGAAGATCGTCACCCGCGGCGTCCTGCTCGACGTCGGCCGTGCGCTGGGACCGGAACTTGGCCGGGACGACGGCGAGCTGCCGGACGGGTTCGCGATTACCTCGGACCACCTTGAGCGGACCATTGAACTGCAGGGACCCAGCTCACGGGTGGGTCGCGGCGACATCGTGGTGATCCGCACCGGACAGCACACCCGGGTCCGCCGCGACGGCTGGGGCGATTACGCCGGCGGGTCAGCTCCCGGGCTGTCCTTCAGCACCGCGTCGTGGCTGCACACCTCAGAGATCGCCGGCATCGCGACGGATACGTGGGGTTTCGAGGTGCGCCCTAACGAGTTCGACGGCGCCTTCCAGCCCCTGCACCAGATAGCCATCCCCAACCTCGGGCTGTTCCTGGGCGAGATGTGGGACCCGGACGGTCTGGCGGAAGCGTGCGCAGCGGACGGCAGGTACGACTTCCTGCTCACCGCCGCGCCGTTGCCCATTACCGGCGCCGTCGGATCGCCCGTCAACCCGATCGCCGTCCGGTAGCCGCCGTCCGGTAAGCGCAGCGGCACCACATATACAACAGCATCACAACCAGTAGCAGTAACGCCGTCAATACAAAGGAGTCAGCGATGGCAGCAGTACAGAACGTCGGAATCGTCGGGGCGGGAGCCGCGGGACTGACCGCAGCCATCCTGCTGGCCGACGCCGGAATCCAGGTGGAAGTCCTGGAGAAGGCCGATGCCCCGCAGACCCTCGGATCAGGGATTACCCTGCAAGGAAACGCCCTGCGGATCTTCCGTCAGCTCGGCGTCTGGGAGCAGATCGAGGCGAAGGGCTACGGGTTCAGCACCCTCGGCCTGCGCGCCCCGGACCCCGCCGGCACTGTCATCGCCGTCCTGGAGGACATCCGGACCGGTGGCGAGGACCTCCCGGCCACCTTGGGCATGTACCGCCCGGACCTCACCGCGATCCTCCGCGAAAGGGCCGAACGGGCCGGAGCGCGGATCACCTACGGCAAAACGGTCACCGGGGTAAGGGACGACGGCGGGTCAGTTACCGTAAGCACCGCCGACGGCGACAACGTCCGTTACGACCTCCTGATCGGCGCCGACGGGCTGCACTCCGCCGTCCGCAAGGCCATCGGCATCAACATCGAACCCGTATCCACGGGCATGGGCATTTGGCGCGCCTTCGTGGAACGCCCAGAGGACGTGGTCCGCACGGACCTTACCTACGGCGGACCCTGCTTCATCGCCGGCTACTGCCCCACCGGCCCGGACACCATCTACGCCTACCTCGTGGAAAAGGCCCAGGAGCGCAAGCACGAGGACGGCCCCCGCATCATGGCCGAACTCGCCGCAGCCTACGGCGGCCCCTGGAACGAGATCCGCGCCAACTTGGACCAGAGCGCCCGCATCAACTACACCCGGTTCACCACCCACCTTGTGGACGGCCCGTGGAACCGCGGCCGCACGGTGATTATTGGCGACGCCGCCCACAGCTGCCCTCCCACGGTTGCCCAGGGTGCAGCCATGGCGCTGGAAGACGCAGCCGTGCTCGCCGAACTGCTCATCAGCGCCGACGACATCACGGAGACACTCTGGAAAGAGTTCACCGACCGCCGGCTGGACCGGGCCAAGGCAGTGGTCAACGCCTCCGTCCAGCTGGGCCAGTGGATGCTGGACGGCGTCCGCGACGCCGATGTGCCGGGCCTCATGTACTCCCTGTCCACCCTGGTGAAAGAGCCCGCATGAGCACCTACGCTGCCGAAGAACAAGGCCCCACCGTAGACGTCCACGCCCACATCCTGCTTCCGGCTTTGCAGCAGCTCGTGGCCGAAGCCGATCCCGAAGGCTTAGGCGCCCAACAGGCCCTGGAAGTACGGCGCAACGGACCGGAATCCATGGCTGCTTCCGGCAAGATGATCAAAGAGCGGTGGCCGCAGCTGACGGACCTGGACCGCCGGCTCGCGGACATGGATTCCCAGGGCGTGGACGTGCAGCTGGTGTCACCGTCGCCGTCGCACTTCTATTACTTCGCCGGCGGAGACCTGGCCCTGAAGGTGGCAAAGTCCGCGAACCAGGCCGTGCGTGAGTTCGTGGACCGCGCCCCAGGACGCCTCAACGGCCTGGGCCTGGTCCCGTTGCAGCACCCCGCCTTGATGGTGGAAGCCCTGGAGCACGCTGTGCTGGAGTGCGGATTGCTCGGCGTGGAAATCGGTTCGTTCGCCGCCACTCCCGCCGACCCGGAACGCAGCAGCGTTGAGCTCTCGGACCCGCGCCTGGATCCGTTCTGGAGCCGGGCCGAGGAACTGGGTGCGCTGGTCTTTCTGCACCCGTTCGGCTGCTCACTGGACGAGCGACTGGACCGCTTCTACCTCGCCAACACCGTCTCCCAGCCGGCGGAAAACGCGGTGGCGCTGTCCCACCTGATCTTCAGCGGCGTCCTCGACCGGTACCCGGCCCTGAAGGTGCTCGCCGCCCACGGCGGCGGGTACCTTCCCACCAGCCTTGGCCGCTCCGACCACGCGTGGCGGGTCCGGCCGGAGGCACACGGCTGTGCCCAGCCGCCGTCGTCCTATCTGAAGAAACTGTACTTCGATTCGCTGGTCCACAGCGCTGCTGAACTGCGGGCCCTCGTGGCCGCCGCAGGGCCGGAGCAGGTGCTGCTGGGTTCGGACTACCCGTTCGACATGGGCTCCGACCTTCCTGTGGACGAGGTCCAGGCTGCCGGGCTCTCTGCCGACGATGCGGCCCAGGTTTTGGGTGGCAATGCCGCTGCCCTGGGCATCACGCCTGCTTCAGTCCTCACCGCCCGCCCCACCGCGTAAGGAACACCATGGTCAAGATTGCACGCTGGAATCACGACGGCGGGACGCGGTCCGGCTTCGTGGACGGTGGAAGCTGCTACGCCCTGCCTGCAGGCCAGACCGTCCAGAACCTCCTGGACGTTGGACTTGAAGACACGCTGGAGCAAGCCCGGCAGACCATCGGCGCCGGCGCCGGTGTTCCACTGGTGGACGTGCAATTGCTTGCCCCGCTGGTGCCCGCCACTATCCGGGATTTTGTGGCGTTCGAGGAACACGTGGAAGGCGTGCGGAAGAGCATTGACGGCGTGGCCGGCGTAGTGCCCGAGTGGTACGAGGCCCCCACCTTCTACTTCACCAATCCGCACACGGTGACCGGCACCGGCAAGGTGATCGGGATTCCGGCGGGCTGTACGGACCTGGACTTCGAAACCGAGGTGGCCGCCGTCGTCGGACGCGTTCCCGGAGGCGACGGCCGCAACCTGACCGCCGCGGAGGCACATCAGCACATCTTCGGCTACACGATCCTCAACGACTGGTCCGCAAGGGACCTGCAGCGCCGCGAAATGAAGGTCAGCCTGGGCCCGTGCAAGGGCAAGGACTTCGCTAATACGTTGGGGCCCTGGATTGTCACCGCGGATGAGTTCGAGGACCGGCACGACGGCGAAGGATTCCTCCCGATCTCCATGGCAGTTGAGGTCAACGGCGAAGCCATCGGCCAGGACCTGCTGTCCAACATGGGCTGGCCGTTCGCCGAGCTGGTGGCCTACGCCTCGCAGGATTCAGTGGTGCGGCCCGGTGACGTCCTGGGCTCCGGTACCTGCGGGAGCGGTTGCCTCGCAGAACTGTGGGGACGCAACGGCTCCAAGACTCCCCCGCCCCTGAAGACCGGCGACGTTGTCCGCATGACGGTGGAAGGAATCGGGACCATCGAGAACACTGTGGGTGCCCGGCGTGAGGCCGTGACCCGCGTGCCAGCGCGTCCCCGTCCGCGGAACCGGGTTGCCTCAGTGGTTGTTTCGGGCGTCTAGGTGCTCTCCCTTCAGCTCGACGGCCGGACTGTGGTGGTCACCGGCGCCGGCCAGGGCCAGGGTGCCGCCGAGGCGCGCATGCTGGTGGAGGCCGGGGCGCGGGTGATTGCCACTGATCTGTCGGCGGAGGTGCCTGGCGGGCTGGCCGGCCTGTCATCGTCTGAGGCCGGCGCACTGGTGTATCGGCAGCTGGACGTGTCCGACGCCGCGGGCTGGACCGGCCTCGCTCAGTGGATTCAGACCCAGGGGTGGACGGTGGACGGTCTGGTAAACAATGCGGGAATCACCCAGCGCAGCCGGTTGCTGGACGTCTCCGTGGCCGACCTGCAAAAGGTCTATGAGGTAAACGTTGCCGGATCCCTGTTGGGGATCCAGGCCCTCGCGCCCATGATGGCTAGCGGTGCGTCCATTGTTAATGTGGGCTCCGTGGCGGGCCTGACCGCGCACTATCCGGTGGCGTACACGGCCAGCAAGTGGGCGCTGCGCGGGTTGTCCCAGGTGGCGGCCATGGAGCTGGGCCCTCGCGGGATCCGCGGGAACACCGTCCATCCGGGCTTCATCGAAACGCCCATGACGGTGAGCGCCAAGCCGGAGTTTCGGACGGCCACGCTGGCTGAGACCCCGCTGGGCCGCACGGGACGCGTGGAGGAGGTGGCCGGCGTCGTGCTCTTCCTCCTCAGCCCGCTGTCTTCTTTCGTGACCGGTACGGAGATCCCGGTTGACGGCGGCCAGTCCGGCCACGGCGGAGCCAAGTCGGTCTCCGACGCCCTCCGCTGACGCCCCCAACTCCCGCGCCCCCGTTACAACCCCCAACCCCCAAGTAGGTCGCAGTAGATGTCGTTATGAGCGCTCATAACGACATCTACTGCGACCTACTTGGGGATGTGATGGGCACCGGATGTGATAGTCACCGGATGCGAGGTGACGGGGAAGAGCTCGTGCAGCCGGGCACAGGACCGCTGGACCACGGAGCGCAGCCAGACGCTGGCTGGGTCCTCTGTCTGGGACGGGTGCCAGTACATCGCCTCCACCAGGGACGCTTCGAGGCCGTCCGAGAACTCCAACACCACAATGTCCGCGCCGCGCTGGGCCCGTGCGCCCAGCATCCGCGGCACCAGCGCCACGAGGTCTGTTCCCTCTACCAGCAGCGGCAGTGACAGGAAGCCAGCTACCACCGCCGCCACGCGGCGCTGCAGGCCCCGCGACTCGAAGAGCTTGTCTGCCGGGGTGCTGATTCCCTCACCGAAATAGCCGACGGCGTGGGGCACGGTGGCCAGGTCCGCCAACGTGAGCCGGGGGTGCTGCAGCAGGGGGTTTCCGGTAGCGGCCACGGCCACGAAGCTGTCGCGGAACAGCTGCTTGCTGGTGCCCTGCATCTGGTAGCCCGTCGGCCCCACGAGCAGGTCGATTTTCGAATAGTCGGCCATTTGCCCCTGGATCCCGGAACCGGCGGTGGGGACGAAGTCCACTGACACATTGGGGGCCTCGTCCCGCAGGATGCCGCGAAGCGGACCCACGATCAGGGCAGCCGCGTAGTCCGAAGCAGCGATGATGAACTCCCGCTCGCTGGTAGCGGCATCAAAACCGGACCGGACGCGCGTGGCCCGCTGGACGTGAAGCATGGCTTCATCAACCAGCGGGACCAGGGACTGCGCAAAGGGCGTGAGGTCATACGTGCGGCCGTTCCGGACCAGGAGTTCGTCGTCGAAATGCCGCCGCAGCCTGGCCATGGCCGCGCTGGTGGCCGGCTGGCTGAGCTGGAGCCTCTCCGCCGCCCGGGAGACATTCTTCAACTCCAGCAGGACCTGCAGGTGGGGCAGCAGGTTGAGGTCCAGGTTCTTCATACCCACAGGTTATCCGGGCAGGACATCGGCCGTTCTAATGGCTGACCGGCACCATGCGCGGACCGCGGACCAGGACGGCGACAAATGCCACCGCACACGCCATTCCGAGTGCACCCAGGGCCAAGCCGAGGCTGCCCAGTCCCGCCGCAGCCGCCCCAAGGACGATGGGGGTAAGGAACTGGCCGATGAACAACGTGCCGGTCCAGATGCCTGTGCCCCGGCCGCGCTGCTGGAATTCAAGGCCGTTCACCGCCCATGTCAGCAGGGTGGGCAGCAGCACACCGGTTCCGGCGCTGGCAATTACTGCGCCCGCGATGGCCAGCGGAACGTTGCCCGCAACAGAGACCAGGAAGAGACCGACGGCGGCCAGCCCGAAGGCGATTGCCAGCAGGTTCCGCGTGCCCAGCTTCGCCAGGAAGCGAAAGGAGATGGCACCTGCCGCGGTGGCGAGGGACGCGATGGCCGCAGCAAGTCCGATAAGCGCTGCGTCCCCAACGCCCAGCCCGGTGATGACGTAAGGCAGGTGGACGATGAGCGCATAGAAAACGATCCCGCCGAACAGCGTCACCGCGGCGGGGGCACCGATCTGCCGCCATGGCACCGGGGTTCGGACCGCCGTCGTGCGCTGGCTCTTTGCCGGCTCCCAAAGCTTGAAGATCATGGGAATAACGATCACCGCGCTGACCGCATAGAGCCAGAACGGCGTCCGCCAACTGATGCCGCCCAATGCACCGCCGAGGGCAAAGAACGCGGTGGCTGCGAGCGCACTGACCATGGTCTGAAGTCCCAGATACTTGTTGCGCCGCTCGCCGGCGTAATAGTCGGTGATGAGGGTGGTGCAGCAGGTCATGATGGCCGCTTCCGCTATTCCCACGCCCACCCGGGACAAAGCGATGGACTCAAGAGTGTTCAGCCACAGCGGCGCGGTCCCGAACGCGGCGTACACCAGCATGGCGAAGACCAGCAGCTGCTTGCGGCCCACCCTGTCGGCCACATAGCCCGCCAGCGGTGAGAAAAGTGCCACAAACAGCGCCGGCAGCGTGAGCGTAAGCGGCACCAGGATGGCAACGCCGGGCGTGTCCGCGAACGCCTGGTTCAGGGTGGGCAGAACGGGTGCCAAAAGCACAGCCCCCAGTACCGGCATGCAGCTACCGGCAACCAGGAGTGCTGCCTGCAGCCGTCCTGGTTGCCGCGTCCCCGCAGAGCCCGGTGCCTCTTCTGTGGCCTGAGTGCCCCTGAGCTGAATATTCTCCATTGAATTCCTTAGCCTCGTGATGGTCACGGAGGGATCAGCGCGGTTCAGGCGCCGAAAGTGACTTCTCCTCACTGTGACGACGGTTCGACCATCGGGGAATCATGGATTTGGAATAGCTGGTATCCACGGAACCGATGGCAGCAGACTGAGGCGGGCGGCTCCTGTCAGGATGCCCCGGCAGGTCAGGAGCCGAGCTCCTCCGCAACCTTCCGAGCGCCTCGGACCGCGATAGCCACGCTCATCAGCGTGGGATTCATGGCCGTCGCCGTCGGGATGAGCGCATTTCCGCCCACCACAAGGTTGTCGTATCCCCATACGCGCGACCACGGATCCGCCACCGAGGCGCCGTCATCGGCCTCCCCCAGGCGCATGGTGCCCTGGTAGTGCAGGCTGGAGCCGTTTGGCATCAGGCGGGGCTCGGCGACGAAGACGCCGAGGGCCTTCCCGGCACGACGGAGCCGCTCCGTGGCCTGGGCGATCTCCACGTCTTCCTTCTCGGTGAGCGCGTACTCAATGGTCATGTTCGGGAATCCCCGGTAGTCCGTCTCGTTGTCGTCAAAGGTGACGGCATCCTCGTAGCGGGGGTGCTTGCGCATCCCGTAGCCCATGTTGACGTAGCCCCAACGGTTCTCGGAGTAAGGACTTCCCTGCTCCATCGGGAACGGCGTGGTTTCCGTGTACATCACCTGGACGGAGAAAGGGTGCTCCGGCTCGGAGAACGGGATGCGGTTCACGGCAGCGACGGGGTCGGCCGGGTTCTGTGCACGCCGGGCCAGTTCGGCCTTGAGGTCCTCTTCGGTGGCGTACCGCCCCATTTTCTCCCCATCGAGGGCCACTGTGGAGATGACCACGGGATGCTCCGTCAGGTAGTGACCGAGGGCCTTGGGCCTAACGCCGGAGGCCCAGAGGAGCTGCGGCGAGCGGAAAGCATCGGCAGCCACCACCACAATGTCCGCTGCCACAAATGACGTCTCCCCGGTGCGGAGGTCCTCGACGGTGACGCCGGTAACCCGGCGCCCGTCCAGTTCCACGCGCCGGACCAGGGTGAGGTCCCGGAGTTCGAACCGCTTCGAGAGCGGGCTGTCCTTGTCGATCAGCGGGCCGAGGACGACGTCGGCACCCGCCCACCGGACGGAACCGTCAGGCTGCGGATCGCCGGCGACCGGAAGGGTACCAACCCCATAGCCGTCCGGGAGTTCAGCGCCGAACTCTTCATCGAGCAGGGACCTGACGGCTCCACCGACGGCGGAATCGGCGAACGCGGCGCTGTGGACGTGGAGCAGCTCCTTTGCGCTCTCAATGAGTCCAGCCCACTCGTTGTCCGCGATGAAGGGAAGTTTCTCGCTGAAGGCGGGCGACGGCGTCGCGCACGTCCAGTGCGCACCCTGGCCACCGACGTTGGTGGCGGCAGCCGCTGCGGGGAAGGTTGGGGCGTGGGCGGAGCCTGCTCCGCCGAAGTCGAGCAGGTGCGTGCCCTGGCGTGCAGTGAACATGCCCTCCGTGATTGTCCCGGCGGGAATTCCCAGGGATTCACGGTAGGCGCCAGCCTGCGGTCCTTGCGACATTTCCCGCGCGCGGGCTTTCTGGTCAGGGTCGGGAATGTTCCGGACGCTTTCGCCGGGAATCTCCGTCAGTTGGGGTCCTGCTTCGAACATCACCACCCGGGCTGAAGGGACTCGCTCCAGGAGCACTCGCGCATAAGTGGAACCGATGGGACCGCTGCCGACAATGGCAATGGTGGGGTTGGACATAATGTCTCCTTCGAAAAAGTCAGGCCGGGAGGGTTTCGGAAGTTGTTTGCGGAGCGGGAACCGGTTCGTCGGAGAGCCGGCCGTGCGGAAGCAAGACCGCCGCGACAATTCCCACGGCATAGGTGACCGCGAGGGCGATGAAGATCGGTGTGAAGACTGCGCCATAGATGTGAGCGACTGTGGCCTGGAGAGCGGGGGCGGCCGCGTGGACCAGTTGCGGGGTCAGTGTGGAGGCGTCAATGCCCGACGGCAACAGCGCTGCGACGCCGAAGCCGATCACCCCGCCGATGATTGCCGTCGCCACTGTTGATCCAACTTGCCGCACCAGGTTGATGGTTGCCGTCATAGTGCCGGTCTGGCTGGCCGGGACAGCGCCCTGGACCACTGCGACGATCAGGCTCATGAACGCCCCGGTGCCCATGCCAACCACGCCCATCACAATCATGGGCACCCACAGCGGCAGCCCGAGGGGCAGCACGGCCATGACAAATAGCCCTGCCGCTCCTAGCGAGGTTCCCAGGATCGGGAAGATGCGGTAGCGCCCTGTTCGGCTGGCCAGCCATCCTGTGAGCAGGTTGCTGATCAGCATGCCGAAAACTGTGGCGATGGGGACAAACCCGGACACGGTGGCGGAGGTTTGGTAGGCCATTTGAAAGTATGTGGGAAGGTACGCAGTAATGGAGAAGAGCCCGACGCCGATGATCGCCGACAGCGCGGTACCTGCGGCAATGGTGCGGTTGGCAAAGAAGTGGAGCGGCACGATGGGCTCGAGAGCGCGGCGCTCGACAAAAAAGAAGACAACAAAGCCCACCATGCTGACCCCGAGCACCGCAGCGGTGACAAGGCCGGCGCTGCGTTCGGCAGCCCACGTCACGGCGAGTACGAGGGCCACCAGTGCGGTGGTGAAAACAGCCGCCCCGGCAACATCAAAGTGACGAGGCCTGGGGCCTGGCTCCAGGTGGGGAACAGCGACCAACGCGAGGCCCAGGGCTACTGCGCCCACCGGGATGTTGATCCAGAAGACCCATTGCCAGCCCCAATAGTCTGTAATGGCGCCACCAAGCACGGGGCCAACGAGGATCGCGATGGGGAAGGCCGCGCCAATAAGGGCCATGTAGCCGGGCCGTTCCCGCTGGGTGGTGACCCGGGCAATAATGGTCTGGGACATCAGCTGCAGGCCTGCGGAGCTCATCCCCTGCAGGACGCGTGCGGCGATGAGCCAGGCCATGTCCTGGGCGAAACCGCAGGCCAAGGAAGCGGCCAGGAACACAACCAGTGAACTGAGGAAGATCCGGCGCGCTCCCAGCACATCACCCAGTTTGCCGAGCACGGGCAACAGGACCGTGCTGGCCAGGGTGTAGCCCACAACAACCCAGCTCATCAATGTCAGCGCATCCAGCTCACCGGCGATGGTGGCCAGCGATGTGGACACCACCGTGTGGTCCAGGGCCCCGAGGAAGGAGACCGAGAGCAGGGAAATAACAAGGAGACGGAGTCTCAAAGGTGAAAGTGGCATAGTGATCTACCCGAACGATCGGGCCGTCGACGCGACGTGTTGTGCCTCCGCCGCACCATCACGACGGAGAACGGGTCCGAAAGAAACCCCGGCGCCACTTCCCATCATAACCCACTTTAGTCTAAAAGCAACAAAAGAATGCCTGGATTGGACATTCCGTCCGGCAGTGCCGCCTATGCGCGGAACAGGTCCCGAGTGAGGACCAGGTCCTCGAGCAGCTCCTCCAGGTCGGCAACAGGCTCGCCCGAGGCACAGGCCTCGAGCGCCCGGCGCAGCGCGAGGCGGGACGATGATTCATAGCGCTCCGGAGCCCTCAACGTTCCGTCCTCGGTGGATGTCTCCAGACGCATCAGTCCGGCAGGTTGGTCCACCGTTACTTCCGTCCTCACCTCGCCGAGGGCGATCACCTGGAGCAGGCCACCGGCGCGTAGGCCCGCGGCCGTCGTCGTCGTCGCCGCAAGGGTGGTGGGGATCGACCCGCCGGCAGAGCCCCCCGAGTCCAGGAGTGCGATCCTGCTGTGCGCCGTGGCAGTGCCGGACCGAAGCGTCAACGGCCCCTGAACCAGGGACCGCGCCCAGCCGAGGCCGTCACAGATGGCGGCGGCAAGGGCCTCTGCGGGGGCAGAGCACTCCACCGTGATTATCCGGGCCGGACTGCTCCGCCTTGCGCGGACCGCATCAGCGACAACATCGGGGCGGAGGCGGGGGCGGTCAACAATGACAGGGATGCCACTTTGCCACGGGTCGGATTCACGCGCCTCCGGCGGGAGCACGCACGGGTCCGCGATCACGACCGCCAAAGCTCCCCCGGCCCGGGCCGCCAGCATGCCCTGCCACCAATCACCGGACCCAGGCACCACCACCACCGCGCCGCTAAGGTCCTCGGTCAGTGCGGCACTGAGAGGCAGCTCGGCAACAGCAGCCACGTAGGAAGGCAGCGCAGTGAAGACGCCGCACCCAAGATCAACCGCGCTCACTGCAGCGCTCCTTCACGTACTTTCTCAGCGGCAGCATCGGCGAGGTCAATGGCATACTGCGAGTCCGCAAGCAGTTCGTCATACTCCACCGGCCCGGCACCCTCAAGGAGCGACGCCAGCAGGCGCCATTCCGCCACATAGCCGTCTTCCGGATCCCGCGCATACTCGGTCCACTGCCCATCCGCGCGTCGAACGCGGGTGCCGGCGCTTCCGGCGTGGACAAAGGCGGGAGGGAAGTTCACCTCGATGCGGTCGTGGGCTGTGACAATGCTCATCCGCCACAGGGCATCGGGCCCTTCCGGAAGCATAGTGAGCGCCAACTGGACCAGGACGCCGCTCGACCGGTAGCCCACCAGGTAGCCGATGGGCGGAGCGACCCGCGCATAAACCACTTCGTCAATGCCCGGCGCTATGTCCCTAACGGCGGGAAGATCATGAATTGCGAGGCCCGTCAGCAGCTGCCGCAGAACCTCGGCCTCCACTGCGCGATCATCCAAGTCAGGACGTCCCCGGCGCGCTGCCTGGAATGGACCGCCCTCTGCGACCAGCCGGTGGTACCTGTCATTTGGCGGGAGGGCCAGCGTCACGGAGATTGTCTGCACCCGGCCCTCAAGGGCAACAAGATGATGCTTGGCGCGCCCCCATGCCGCGTCGAACAAGTGATTTGTGCCCACCAGGAGCAGGGTACCTGCGGCCCGGCACGCAGCAATGACATCTTCAGCTTCTTCCTTGCTGGCGGCCAGCGGCTTCTCGCAGAAGATGGCCCGCTTGCCCGCGGCCACTGCTGCCAGGATTTGGCGGCCATGTTCAGCGGGCGGACTGCAAATTGCCACCACGTCCACGTCCGCGTCTGCGAGCATCTCCGCCTCCCCCTCCGACCAGCGGGCACCAAGTTGCCCGGCCAGAACCCGGGCACGCCCGCTTCCGGCATCGGCAATGTGCACCACGCTGAACAGCTCCGCCAGCCGCCCCAGCACCGGAAGATGAAGAGCCGCGACCCCCGGCCCGGCTCCAAGAACCCCTACGTTCCAAGGCATCGTTACCCTCCTTCTTATGTCTCTATTATTCATAAGTGAGGTCGGTTCTGGCTATAGTCGCGCCCTGCAGCACTTTAGTCTGCCCCAATGTGTGAGAATTGTGAGCATGACGACAGACTCCACACTCCGCTTTGGAGCCCAAACGGATGAAGTGACGAGCCTTTTGCGGATCGTCAACCTGGTGCGAACGGGCGAAGCAACAACCCGCCCGGAAATCGGCAAGGTCACCGGCTTGGGCAGGGGCGTGGTCAGTCAACGCGTGGATCAGGCCATTCAGATTGGCTTCCTCGGGGACGGCGAATTCGGCGCCTCTTCCGGCGGCCGCGCGCCACGGACCCTGCGCTTCCGGGCGGAGCAGGGACGGATCGTGATATGTGCCCTCGGAGCGGCTCACATGAGGGTCGGCATAACTGCGCTCGACGGCGACATCCTGGAACACACGCACCGCCCCTGGGATATCGCGCAGGGTCCGGAGAAGACCATCGATGCGGTCATGTCCCTGATCGATGCTCTGCTGAAGAAGGACTCCAAAATACCCGTGTGGGGTGTAGTAGTGGGGCTTCCCGGCCCGGTGGACTTCGCTACGGGGCAGCCCGTGGCGCCACCGATCATGCCGGGGTGGAACGGTTACGACGTCCGCACCCCCTTTGAAGAACGCTTCAATGCACCGGTATGGGTGGACAACGATTCCAACCTCCTTGCCCTCGGGGAACGTGCCCGGCGGCGCGACTCACTGGCGGACCTCATCTACTGCAAAATCGGCTCGGGCATCGGAGCCGGCCTGCTGTCCAAGGGCAGGATCCACCGGGGTGCAAACGGGGCCGCCGGCGACATCGGCCATGTCCGCGTCTCCGACTCGGATGAACAGTGCCGTTGCGGCAAGATTGGCTGCCTGGAAGCGGTTGCCGGCGGCTGGGCACTGGTCCGGGACGCAGAAGAGGCTATCAAGGAAGGGGTCAATACCTCCCTTGCCCCGCTGGCGAAGAAGGGGGCGCTAACCCTTGAGGAGATCACCCTCGCAGCCCAGGCCGGGGACTCCCTGGCCATCACTCTCGTCCAAAAGTCGGCCCGCGTGGCCGGCGAAACTATTTCAGCCCTCGTGAACATGTTCAACCCCGGAGTCATTGTCATTGGCGGCGCCATGGGCTCTGCCGGCGAGGTGTTCCTGGCCGAGGTGCGCCAACGCGTCTACGAATTGTCGCTGCCGCTCGCTACCCGGGACCTCACCATCACACTTTCCGTTAACGATGAGCGTGAACCCTTGCGCGGCGGCGCCGAACTGGCCCGCGAACAGCTGTTCGACGTCACCTTCCCCCGCTGGTTCGCGGAGGGCCGGCCGTCACCGGAACGGGCAACTGTTCCGGCATAGGGTCACCGCGGGCGCAGGCGCTACCTGCGCCCGCTCAGACCGCATCGCATCCGTCAGGCCACGTCTCGGGACACGCTGGGCAGCGGCACCCGGTCTGGATCCAGCCTGGCCTCCAAGTGGAACGGCAGTACCAGCGGCGAGCCGGGGCCCGCCTGCAGGTAGGGCACCAGCAACTGGAAGTCGACAGCGACGGTGTGCACACCGGCGCCAAGTGTGCGCCGGCCGGCCAGGACCAGCCTGTCCTGCACGAACCACCAGCCGGCCTCCTTCCCAAGTGAATCTGCCGGCACCTCGCGGTTCCCCAGCACCGCTGCGAACTCCCCTGGTTCCAGCGGGACCCCGTCCACCTCAACTGCCAGGCCAGCCAGGCTGGACAGGGGCATCGAGCGGATCCAGGGAAGGCCCACGCGAAGCTCAAACCCCCACGGCGTGGCCGACAGCGCATCTTCGCGCAAAGCTGTTTCCAACATGGCTTCCATCCTTTATCCTAAAAGTGACATAAGTTTGTCATTAACACGCATAAATGGGAAGGCGCCAAATGGCCCCCGAAATTCCTGACAGCTGGACCCTTTGCGCCAGCTCGTTCAACTGGACTCCAGAGATCACCTCTGCCCGCCGAACTGCCCACGACATTGTCACCGGCATAGCGGACTCCGTCACGAAAACAATCGAGCTGGAACCCGGGCTGCTATGGCGGTCCTTCCCCGCTCCGCAGGACACCGAGGTGGACGCCCTGCGCGACGAGCTGGCAGCCAAAGGCGGACGAGTCAGCATCGTGGGCGCAAGCCTCGACGACTTCACGTCCCCAACCGGCCGGCGTTCGCTGCAGGAACGCCTGGACTTCCTGGTCCCCCAACTCCATGCCGCGCAACGCGTGGGAGCCAGCGGCGTCCGTTTGCCAATCGGCCAGGCGGGCACGGAACTGCTCGCACTGCTGCAGCCGCTGCTGCACGAACTCGACTTAGTGCTGTTTGAAGAGATCCAGGGGCAGCAGAATCCGCGCAACCCTGCCGTGACACCGGCCCTGGATGCGATAGCAGGGCTTGCGGATGATCACGTGCGCGTGCTCGTGGACATCAGCATGCTGATGCCAGCCCTTCCTGTCAGCTACCTCGAAGAGCTGCGGCGGGGAGGCATTTCCGCCGACCTTCTGGAGCGCCTGGAGAATGACTGGCGGGACCCCGCCACCCACGACGCCGTCACCGCCCTGCTCCGGGCAAGGAATGTTCCGCCGCGCATCCACACCCTCTTTATGAACCTGGTCATCCGCTTCGGCCGCAGCGACGCCACAGACCTGCAGGGCATCCTCCCCCTTGTGGGCGCTTTCCACCTGAAGTTCTGGGACCTGGACGACGACGGCCGCCGGGTTTCCCAGCCTCTGCATGACCTTGGCAGCCTGCTCGGCAGGAACGGCTTCACCGGCACGCTGACCAGCGAGTGGGGAGGCCACGAATGGCTGCAGGACGACCCCACCGATATAACGCGGCGGCATCTGGCGCTGGCGGAGTCCGCCCTGGCGGCCCAAGGGGTCGGTGGTTGAGCCCGTCGATACCAAGCAGTCGGTGGTTGAGCCCGTCCAAACCCGGCGTCGACAAGCTCAATCACCGACTGAAGGAACACGAAAGGCCGGCCCCGCGGGCCGGCCTTTCTGTTACTTGCTGCTCCGGGCGGTACTACTTCGTGCTGAAAGCAGCGTCGAAGGCCGCCGCGGAGGGTTCATAGCTGGAGAGCCGGCGCACGAACGCAAGCGCCTCGGGCGCGCCATCCAGCCGGTCCATGCCCGCGTCCTCCCACTCCACGGACAGCGGACCGCGGTAATCGATCGCATTGAGCATGCGGAATGCATCCTCCCAAGGCACGTCGCCATGCCCGGTGGAGATGAAGTCCCAGCCGCGCCGCGGATCCGCCCAGGGCAGATGGGACGACAGGCGGCCGTTCCGGCCGTTGACGAGGCGCTTCTTCGTGTCCTTGCAGTGCACGTGGTAGATGCGGTCCTTGAAGTCCCACAGGAACCCCACCGGATCGATGTCCTGCCACACCATGTGGCTCGGGTCCCAGTTCAGCCCAAAGGCCTCCCGGTGCCCGATCGCCTCGAGGGTGCGCTGCGTTGTCCAGTAGTCATAGGCGATCTCGGACGGATGCACCTCATGGGCGAACCGGACCCCGACCTCGTCAAAGACGTCCAGGATGGGGTTCCACCGGTCCGCAAAGTCCTGGTAGCCGGCGTCGATCATCTTCTCGGTGGCCGGCGGGAACATCGCTACGTACTTCCAGATGGACGATCCCGTAAATCCGGTGACCGTCTTCACGCCGAGCCTGGCGGCGAGCCGCGCGGTGTTCTTCAACTCCTCTGCTGCGCGACGGCGGACCCCTTCAGGATCGCCGTCGCCCCACACGACGTCCGGCAGGATGCCGCGGTGCCGTTCGTCGATGGGGTCGTCACAGACGGCCTGGCCTTTGAGATGGTTGGCGATGGTCCATACCTTGAGGCCATGGTGTTCAAGAATGTCCAGCTTGCCCTGCACATAGGCGTCGTCATCCCACCGCCAGGGGTCCAGGTGGTCACCCCAGCAGGCGATCTCCAGCCCGTCGTAGCCCCACTCGCCGGCGAGCCGGGCCACCTCCTCAAACGGCAGGTCGGCCCATTGGCCGGTAAACAAGGTAATTGGTCGTGCCACGTACTTCCCCTCTCTACAAGGCCCGCACAGGAACGTCGACGGCGACGCGTGTCCAGGCGGAATCATTCTCGGAGCTGCGCTCGACGGCGTCGAGCACCCGCTGCACCCTTAGCCCGTCAGCGAACGTGGGATGCGGATCAGTGCCGGCCACGATGCCTTCCACGAGGTCTTTGACCTGGTGGGAGAAGCCGTGCTCATACCCGAGCATGTGGCCCGCCGGCCACCACGCCGAAACGTAGGGATGCTCCGCTTCGGTGACCAGGATCTTCCGAAAGCCCTGGCGGTCCGCGGGTACCGTGCGGTCGTAGAACTGGATGCTGTTAAGGTCCTCAAGATCGAAGGCCAGCGCGCCCTTGTCGCCGGAGACCTCGATCTCCAGCGCGTTCTTCCGGCCTGTGGCGAAGCGGGAGGCCTCGAACGACGCCAACGCCCCGGACTCGAAGCGGCCGGTGAAGATGGCGATGTCGTCCACCGTCACCTGGCCTTTGCCAACACCGGCAGTGCCGGACAGCCCCGTCTTGGAAAGTCCGGAACCGGAGTCGAGCAGCGGCCGCTCCTTCACGATAGTTTCAATGACGCCTGATACCTTCTCCAGGTTCAGCCCGGTCACGAACTGGGCCAGGTCAATGGCATGGGCACCGATGTCCCCCAGCGCACCGGAACCGGCGTGCTCCTTCTGCAGCCGCCAGGCCAGCGGCATCTCCGGGTCAACCAGCCAGTCCTGCCGGTAGGTAGCGCGCACGTGATGGATCCTGCCCACGGCCCCCTCGGCGATGAGGTTGCGGAGGAATGTGACGGCGGGAACGCGGCGGTACGTGAATCCCACCATCGCCCGGATGCCCCGGGCCGCCGCGCGCTCGGCCGCCGCGGCCATCGCTTCGGCCTCCGCCGCCGTGTTGGCCAGCGGCTTTTCGCACAAAACGTGCTTCCCGGCCTCAAGTGCGGCGATCGCAATCTCCGTGTGGGAGTCACCGGGGGTGACGATGTCGACGACGTCGATATCGTCCCGGGCGATCACCTCGCGCCAGTCTGTGGCTGATTCCGCCCAGCCCCACTTCTTCGCCGCCGCTGCGGTGGCGGACGCGTCGCGGCCCACAACAACTGCCATTTCCGGCTCGGCCGGCAGGTCGAACACCCGGGGGGCCGTCCGCCAACCCTGGGAGTGGGCGGCACCCATAAACCCGTGGCCGATCATGGCCACGCGCAGGGTTGTCATGCGAGCACTACCTTGCGCTCCACCGCCACGCGGTTGCCCACGTAACGCTGGGGCGCGATCTGCATGTAGAGCAGGCGGAGCGTGAGGATAACCTCGACGTCGATCTCTTCACCGGCGTCGGGGACGCGGTCCAGGGGGATGATGATCTCCGGCTTATCAGCCACGAACCACAGGGTTTCCCACTGCTCGGGAAGTTCGGCAATGGAGTAGGACTTTCCCTGCAGTTCAAAACGGAGGGACTCCTTGGGGACCTCATCTCCGTTGACGGATGCAACGACGTCGTCAACAGCAGACAGCCAGAGGCTGCGGTACCAGGGCAGTTGCACTGACACGGCGATGCCCTCGGGGTGCCTGCGGACGTCGGCGTCCTGGAACAGGGAATTGTGAGTTGCCATGGCTTTTCCTTACTTAACAGTCTCGACCAGGGTCGGGTGGGGAACGTTTGTTTCTGAATCGACGGCGTCTTCGATGGCCCGCCGCATGAGCGTGTGCTGCTTCTTGACGAGGTCGATCGGATCGGATTCGCCGAGGTCGGCGAAGGCGTGTCCCTCCCATTCGCTGGAAAGGTAGCCCTGGTAGCCGCCCTTGACGAACTGCCGCACAATGCGGGGAATGTCCATCGCCGGCTCGTTGCCGTTTTCGTCGATGTCGTAGAACTTTGCGTGGACGTGGAAGATCTGGGGCATGATGTCCAGCCATTCCTCCGGCGGAACCAGCCCGTGCATGTTGAAGGCCAGCCGGGTGAACGGGCCCAGGCGCGCGGGGTCGAAGTTGTTCGCGTTGAGGTAGTCCTCGAATTCCTGGTTGCGTTCCTGCATCGGCAGCGGCTTGCGCCAGATGTCCTGCATAACGGCAAAGTGCTCTTCAGGCAGCCCCATCTGCGTCAGCGTGCGGAACAGCGTCGGGGAAAGGCTGTGCATGGTGGAGCTGAAGTCTGCCGTGAAACCGAGCCGCTCGCTGCCCAGTTCCGCGTACATTTCGCGGATCTGCAGGATCTTGGGATCGTTCGGGCCCTGCGGTGCATGGATCTCGTAGCCGAGCTTCTGGTCATACTTCTCGGCCAGGGGAAGCAGCCGGCGGAGCAGTTCCTTACCTGCGGAGCGGATCACCACGCGGTGGAAACCGAGCTTATTGGCGGTGCGCAGCTGCGCGGCGAAGAAGTCGTACTCCTCATCCGGCGTCATGTCCCGGTCCTTGCGGCGGCCCATGTCCAGGTTGGTGCCCACTGCGCTGGGGGTGAGTCCGTAACGGTCCATGCTGTCGCGCCACAGGCGGATGAAATCGTCGTCAACGTCGGGGTAGGTTCGCAGCATTTGGGCGATGTTGAACTCGACGCCGGGACCGAGGCCTTCATCGGCAACGGCCTTGATCAGGGTCTCCGGGGTGTAGATTCCGGCGGCGAACTCGGAAGTGAGCGAATAGAGGGTGATGCCGAGCTCGATGCCCGAGCCTGCGATGCCTTCTGACATGTCTTGTTCCTTACTATTTCAGCCGCGGACGGGCTGGGCGAGGTGACTGTTGAGGATGCGGCGCGCTTCGGCGGCGTCAGTGATCATAACCGAACGTGCGTTGGTTGCAGCGGAACGCTGGACGGCCTGCTCACCGCGGATGATGTCGAACGGGTCCTGCCAGTTGTTCCAGTGCCAGCCTTCGTATTCGCTGGAGATGGCACCGGAGTAGCCGTTCTCCACGAGTTGCCGGACCAGGTCCCGGACCGGCACTGAGGGCTCTTCGCCGTTCTCATCGATGCCGAAGAACTTGCCGTGTACGTGGCGCACCCAGGGCATGATCTCCAGCCAGGTGTCTATGGGAGCAGGCCCGAAAAGCCCGGTCCCGTTGATGCCGAAGTCAATGCCCAGGTCCGGCCTGCCGTTGCGGGCAGCCAGGCCAATGAAGGCACCGAAGCGCTCACCGTGGACCTTTTGCGTGTTCGGCGGCCCTTCGGCGTAGAAACCGTTCCACAGGTCAACCACCCGGCGGAGCAGTTCCTCCGAAGCGCCGCGCCGGCGGTAGGCCTCCAGCAGGGAGGGTGCGAAGCCGGTGACGGTGGCACCCCAGTCTGCGGTGAAGCCAAGCAGGGGAGAATCCAGTTTCTCGTAGCGGTCACGCAGCGCGAGGACACGCTCGTGCGCGCCGTGCTGGTCGGCGTGGACTTCGAGGGCCAGGGTCACACCGTACTTCTCAGCCACGGGCAGCAGGCTTTCCATGGCGTCCGGAGTCAGCGAAATCTGCACCCGGGCGATGGGGAAGCCGAGCCTGGCAGCTACCTCGATCTGCTTGCGCATGTATTCCACCAGCTCGTCATGGTTCATGAGCCGGTCACGGCGGATCCCCGTGTCAACGTTGACTGCCAGCGACGTGGGAACCAGGTCAACCTCGGCCACCAGATCGTGGAACTGCCCCACGAAGGTGTCATCGATCCGGTCCGGAAAGCCCCGCAGGCTGGAGAACCCGATAAGTTCAAGCCCCGGGCCGAAGCCTTCGGCCGCCACTTTGCGGATCAGGCCTTCGAGGTCGTACTGCCGGGCGTGGGAGACCCGGGTGAAGCTGTAAAGGGTGACGCCCTGGATCGGCGTGCCGAGGCTGGTCATCGCTGTGCCACCTTCATGGTCTTGGTGTCGTGCTCTTCGATATGCAGCACGCCGTGGTCGGTGATGATGTACGGAATGTAGAGCTTCAGGTCCACCCGGACCTCGTGTTCGGCATGGGGGTCCGGAACGGGAAGTTCGCCCGAAAGGACTGCTGAGTCCAGCGGGAACCACCATTCGCCGGTTTCGTCGACGAGTTCCTCAAAGTTGAATGTGCGGTTGTTCATGGTCCAGCGCAGTGAGCCCTCCGGGGCGGCAACGCCGTCCACTGTCAGCGCGGCTCCTGCAATGCACGAGCCCGGCAGGGCCCGGTACCAGGGGATGCGGACTTCGACGGCGGTGCGGCCGTCCTGGGTGGTAAGTGTTCCGTGCTCGATTATGCGGTCGGCGATCATCGAGACCTCCTTGTCTGCGGCATGCCTTGCCTGTTATTGAGCAAATGCCTGTGCCTGGGTGAAAGGGCGGGCAATTGCCGCTTCTTCATTATTTAGACAGTCTATTGTCTGATTCGGACATAAGTAAAGAGCTGGTGAGTTCTTCCGCAATCCTGTGTGCCCCGCGCACTGCGAGCGCCACCGCCGTCAGCGTGGGGTTGCAGGCGGTGGCGGTGGGGATGACGCCGTTGCCGGCCACGAAGAGGCCGGGGACCTCCCAGACCTGGCTGTCCGGAGAACAGACACTCTCGCCGTCGTCCGTCGCGCCCATGCGCGTTGTGCCCTGGTAGTGGAGCGAGGATCCCGGCGGGAGAACAAAGGGGTGCTCGTCGAGCGGTTCACCCACAGCCTTGCCCAGCCGGACAATCTCCTGCTTGGCGCGCTCCAACACGTCATGGTCCCGCTGCGTGAGGCGGTAGTGGATGCGCATGGCGGGCATCCCGTACGAGTCACGGGCAGCGTCGTCGAACGCCACCCGGTCCTCCCGCTGGAGATCCTTCGCGCAGAACAGGCCCAGCCCCACGATCGACCCCGGAACAATGGGGTCATCCTCGGCCAGCGGAACCGGTGACGCATCCAGCTGCATGATCTGGCCATGGAACGGCGCGTCGTCAGTGTAGGGAACCCACGCCACGCCGCTTTGCTCGCTGAGCGCGCCCTCCCCGGCCCGCGGCGCATGCTCGGCCTTGACGTCGCGCAGCCTGCTCGCGAAGACCACCTGGGCCTGGTCGTTGAGGTAACGGCCCAGGGCGGCGGGCCTGATGCCGGAGGCCCACAGCAGCTGCGGAGTGCGCAGGGCGTCGGCGCCCACCACGACGTAACGGGCTGCCACCCTATGGATCTCACCGCCGCGCCGGTCCTGGACTTCGATGCCGGCGGCAGTACCGTCCTCCACCAGCACGCGGGTCACCAGCGACTCATCAAAGAGTTCAAACTTCGGGTTCTCCCGGGTCAGGTCCCCCATCACGACGTCGGAACCCGACCACACGAGGCTGCCGTCCTCCCGCCGGTGTACAGCAAGCGGCATGGGCTGGACACGCAAGCCAGGTTCGCGTCCCTCATCCACCGCCGCCGCAAGGCGTCCGCGGACGAGTTCAGAAAACGGGGCACCGTCAAAGGCGTGAGTAGTGACGCCCAGGAGGCGGTCGGCGTCTTCGAGCAGCTGCTCCAGGTCGGGCAGGAACTCGATGCGTTCCTTGCCGCCCGGGCGCGGGCAGGCCGCGGTCCAGTGGGCGGCCATGCCGCCCACGTTGCTGGACATGGCTGCTACGGGCATCCCGTCCTCGCCGGGGAACGCCGAGCCGTCCGGCAACAGGTACGTTCCGGGCCTGGCCCTTCGCTCTCCGCTCTTGACGGCGCCGGGTGAGTTAACCGTCTCGGCGCCTGCCCCCGGTCCTTCCGATGCGCGCTGGGCAAGGCTCCGGCGCTCGGGATCCTCGATGTTCTTGACGTGGGCACCGGGAGGATTGCTGACCGTGGGCCCTACCTCGAACATGGCGATGGTGGCACCAGGCGCTTCCTCGCTGAGGATCCGCGCGTACGCCGAGGCCGTGGGTCCGCTGCCAACGATGACGACGTCGACGTCGACGGGGTACCTGTTTGGGCTCATCGCGCCACCAGTTCCTGGATCCACTGGACAGACTTGGCCGAGTCGATGGTGGGGTAATACTCGAGGCCGATCGGGCCGGCGTAGCCGCTGTTCTGCAGGTCTGCGAGCCGCGCGTGCCAGTCAATGGATCCCGAGCCGGGTTCACCGCGTCCCGGCGCATCAGCGATCTGAACGTACTTGATGAGGTCGCCGGCGTTGGCGAGCTCGGCGGCCACGTCCTCGCCCTCGACGGTGGAGTGGTAAAGGTCGTAGAGGACGCCGAAGTTGGGCGAGTTGACGCCTTTGGCCACGTAAACGGCCTCTGACGTCCGGTCGAGGAGCGCCCCGGGGTGGTCCACCCTGATATTCACCGGCTCCAGGACCAGCGTGATGCCGGAACCCTCAATGTGTGCGACGCCGCGGGTGAAGATCTCGATCAGTTCGTCCAGCTGGTCCTGGCGTTTGCGGCCGCCGAATCCGGTGCCGCTGCCCACGACGAGCCGGGGGCAGCCGAGCTGCTGCGCTACCTCGACGCCGGCGTCGAGTCCCGTGTAGAAGGGCGCGTGGTCCTTCGGCGGGATCATGAACTGCATGCGCGGTTCCGCAAGCTGGGACGTGAGCTGGACTCCGGTTTCCTCGAGTGCGTCCTTGAGAGCGGGGATGTCCTTGCCGGTGGGGCCCCACATTTCGACGGCGTCGAAGCCGGCCGCTGCTGCAGCACGAACGCGGTCCGCGGCACTTTCGCCGGCTTCGGCGAAGAGAAGGTCAATGTTGGGTGAAAGCTGGAACATGAGTGTCTCCTGGAAGGTAGAGGGGGGGGAAAACATCGGGTGGAAGGCTTTGCGCGCCCGTTTTTGGGTGTGCGGGACCGCCACACAGCACTTGGGTGCTGCGTGCTGGTCAACCGTTGCGGGTCAGCCCTTTAGGCCGCCGGAGAAGCCCTGGATGAAGCGCTTCTGCGCGAACAGGAACAGCGCCAGGATGGGAATCATGGACACGATCACGATCGCAAAGATCGAATTCCACTCCGAAACCAGTGAACCGATGTAGTAGTACATGGCCACCGGCAGCGTCTGGTTGGCCGAGCCGCCCAGGAAGATCAGCGAGGTGAAGAAGTCGTTCCACACGATTAGTCCGGCGAAGATGGTGACCGTTCCGGTGGCGGGAGCCATCATGGGCAGCACCACCTTGGCAAAAATCTGGGACCGGCTGGCCCCGTCAATGGTTGCGGCTTCCTCGTAATCTGTGCCGAGTCCCCGGAAAAAATTGGCGTAGAGGAAGATCGACAGCGGCAGGAGCATGCCGGTGTAGAGGACGATCAGGCCCCACGCGGACCCTGTGAGTCCCATGGCCCGCGCACCCATATAGAGGGGCACGGCGCCGAGCTGGCCGGGGAGGATGATGGCAATCAGGAAGAGGTAATACGCACCCTTGCTCCAGCGGCGGGTGCTGCGGGAGATGACATATCCAGTGATTGAACCGAGCGCGATCAGTCCGACGATGCTTCCCGCGGTAATGATGATGCTGTTCACAAGGCCCAGGACAACATTGGAGTTGCCTGTGGCCGTCAGGACAGCCACGAAGTTGCTGAAGTCCGGGCTCTTCGGCGGCGCCAGGGGCGACGTCGTGTACATCTCGCTGTCCGGCTTCAGGGCTGTGGTCACCAGAAAGTAGAACGGCGTCAGGAAGATCAGCGCCAGGGCCCAGAGGCCAACTTCGCGGAGCAGGGTGAGTTTTGTGTAGCGGAACATGGTTAGTCCTCTGGGTTCGATCGCGTCAGTCGCTGCTGGATTACGGCGAAGAACAGGATGATGGCGGCAAGTACCAGGGCCAGGGCGGCACCGCCGCCAAAGTTTCCGAGCGCAAATGCCTGTTTGTAGACCTGGGTGGCCAGCGTTTCGGTTGCGCCGGCGGGTCCCCCGTTGGTCAGGGCCATGATGGGATCGAAGACCCGGAGCCCCTGGACTATTCCCAGGGTGGTGGCAATGGCGATGGCGGGGCGGATGGCCGGCAACGTGACGTGCCGGAAGCGCTGCCACAGGTTCGCACCGTCGATGGCGGCCGCCTCCTCGACTTCCACCGGGACACCGGCGAGTCCCGCCATGAAGATCACCATGGCAAAGCCGGTGGACCCCCAGACAAGGACTACCAGGACTGTCCAGACGGCCCACTGGGGATCGGCGAGCCATGGTTTGGCCAGATCGCCGGCGCCTATTGAAGTGAGGAAGACGTTGATGGGGCCGTCGAAGTCGAAGATGTACTTCCAGACGTAGGCCGTGGCCAGCGGACTGAGCACTACGGGCATAAAGAAGAGGGTCCGGAGGACGTATCGCGTCTTCAGCATCCGGTTGAGGCCGAGGGCGATGATGAGCCCGCCGACGTTGCCGAGCAAGACCGAACCAAAGGCCAGGAACAGTGTGTTTGTCAGGGCGCCGAGCTTGGTGGGGTCCTTGAAGATGGCTTCGAAGTTCTGCCAGCCCACAATCTTGAACGAGCCGATGCCTGTCCAGTTGGTGAAGGCGAAGAAGCCGCCGATACCGGTTGCCACGTAGTGGATGGCGATGACCAGGACAATCCCGGGCAGCGCCCACCACCAATGTCCCAACTGCAGGCCTGCGCTCCGGGGACGGGGGGTTCCGCCCGTCCCCGGAGCACGCCCGCCACGCAGGGGTGCTTTTGCTGCTTCGCTTTTCGGTTGCATCGTCGCAGTCATGGTAATCCTTGCTTGTCCCTTTGAGTCGTTGGAACTGTGGTGGTCTGAAGCTGTTACTGTCCCCAGGCCGTATCCATGGCCTGGAGTACCTGATCGGCAGTCTTCTGTCCGGTGATCAGGCCCTGGACGCCGGTGGCGAGGGCGTCGTACACGGCGGAGTTGGGCCACTGGCTGTTCGGCAGCGGGCCGTACTTGCCGTCCTTGATGAGATCGCCGACGTTCTTGTAGGCACTTGCGTTGAAGTCGTAGCTGTCAAGGCCTGTGACCGGCAGGGCGCCATCGATTTCTGCGAAGGCCTTGGTCTGCTCAGGCTCGGCCGCCCAGTCGAGGAACGCCTTGGCGGCATCCTTGTTCTTGGATGCTGCGTTGATGGAGAATGCATAGTTCGCACTGGCGTAGACGAAACCTTCGGAGCTCTTCTCTGCCGGGAGCGCCCGCACATTGAAGTCCGAGTCGGCGGCTGCAGTCTTCAGCTGCTTCCAGCTGGGGCCGGGGATAAAGCCGGCAACCGAGGTTCCGCCGGCAAGGCCCTTGGTGATGGCGTCGAACCCGGCACCTGCAGCGCCCTTCTGGAAGCAGCCCGCGTCATTGAGCTTGGTGACTGCCTCCAGCGAGGCTTTCCAGCCGTCCGAGCCAGCGAATGTGGTCTCCTTGGCGGCACGCTTTTCGTTCCACTTCGGGTCTTCCGCGTAGACGCGGGACGCTGCCAGGGACATCGCCATCAGCCCGGTATTCGGAGCCGCGGAGCCGGCCAGGGCGATGAACGATTTGCCGGATGACGCGAGCGTCTTGCACTGGTCTTCAAGGGCAGCAAAATCTGACGGGAAAGCAGAAATTCCGGCTGCTTTGGCAGCTGTTTCATTTGCAACCAGACCAACTACGGTGATTTCCGGCGCCTGGCCGTAGACCTTTCCGTCTGTTCCGAAGAGAGCCTCGCTGCCCTGGGGAACCAGTTTCTTGGCGGCGTCATCCAGTGGCTCAAGGAAGCCGGCCTGAACGAGCGGCAGGATGCTGCGTCCCTGGCCCGAACCAGGCGTGGTAACCACGACGTCGGAGGCGTTACCGGCCTGCAACTGCGTCCGCAGGGTCTGGTCATAGGAGTCATTAGGCTGCGGGTTGAACGTGATCTTCACGTTCGACTTCGCCGCCATGTACTTCTCGGCCAATACCTGGAAGGGGCTCTCAATGGTGTTGGAGGTAGCGAACGACAGGGAAAATTCCTGGGCGCCTCCTGCGGGCGAGCTGCTGCTGGCGGGGGCCGAGCAGCCGGTGAGGACGAGGGCTGCGATGGTGGGGACGGCGAGGGTGCCGACCTTTAGAGCCGAATAGCGACGGTGCTGTGTCATGTCCAGCCTTTCTGACTTCATTGTCGAAGAATTCCGGGAGCCGTGACCCCGGTCACTCATCAGTATGCAGGAGATGTGCAGAAAAAGCACATAAGTCTTGCCGATGATAGACATAAGTTTCACGGGGGTCGCAGTGACCTGCTTGCATAGAAGAGCATGATATGAATCATCGAAAGTATCGATGCCACTGATACACTGAGGTGACTTAGCTCACCGTCGAAAGAATGCCCGCCGTGACGAACCACGTCCTGCTCTCCCGGCTTGACCTGAACCTGCTGATCTCCCTTGATGCCCTCATCACGGAGCGGAGCGTCACCAGGGCGGCAGAGCGGCTTCATCTGAGCCAGCCGGCGCTCAGCGCCTCGCTTGCGCGGCTCCGGTCCCACTTCGGGGACCCCATCCTCGCCCGCCGCGGAAATGCGTACGAACTGACGCCCTTCGCCCTGCGGCTGGCAGAGCACACCACCACTGCACTTGAGGCCGCGCGGCGCGTCTTTGAGAGCCAGGCAACGTGGGAGCCCGCCGAGTCCGAACGGGAATTCTCCATCTACGGCTCCGATTACGGCTTCACCACTATTGGCCGGGTTGCCTCCGAGCTTGCGGCCGAGCGCGCGCCGGGAGTCCGGTTTCGCTTTATGCTCCACAATCCGATGGTGGTGGAGGACGCCGCCAACCGCCTTCGTTCCGTGGACGGCATGGTCATTCCGCATGGCTTCCTTAGCGGGCTCCCCTACCTGGACCTGTGGAGGGACGGATGGGTGGCCGTGGTCTCCTCGTCCAATGACGCCGTCGGCGAGCGCATCACCATGGAGAACATCGCCGAACTTCCCTGGGTGATGACGTATCAGACGCGCTCAGCCTCAACGTCGGCGGAACGCCAGATTATGCAACTGGGCGTAGAACCGCGGGTGGATGTGGTGGTTGAAAGTTTCCAGTCTCTGCCGCACTTTGTGGTGGGGACCAACCGGATCGCGCTCATCCAGGCGGCGCTGGTCCCGTTCGCGCTGCGGGTCGACGGTGTGCGGATCCTGCCGCTGCCCTTCGATGCCACACCGCTGGTTAATGCCCTGTGGTGGCACCCCGTGCATAACCGGGACTCCGAGCACGAGTGGATGCGGGGCCTTTTCAAGGAGGCAGGGGACATCGTGGCAGCCGCCACGGCGCAGGAAACCACTTAAATGCCTCGATGCCCGCCCATAACCGGACAGGCATCGAGGGAAATCCGCTTTGTAGGGTCAGGCCGAGGTCAACGCCGTCCGCATGCTCGTGCGGATGAGGTCGTGCTGCTTCCGGACCAGCAGCAGCGGGTCCACCTCGCCGAGTTCGGCGAAGGCATGCCCCTCCCACTCGCTGGACCAGTAGCCACGGTAGCCGCCTTCGACGAAAACGCGGACCAGCTCCGGATAGTCAATGGCGGGCTCGTTTCCCTGCTCGTCGATGTCGTAGAACTTCGCGTGCACATGCATGATCTGGGGCATGATGTCAGCCCATTCCTTCGGACTGACATGTCCGTGCATGTTGAAGGCCAGGTGTGCGAAGGACCCCAGGCGGGCTGGATCAAAGTCCCGTCCGCGGAGATAGCCGATGAACTCCTCCTGCCGCTCCCGCATCGGGGCATCGGTGGCCCAGGTGGCCTGCAGCGTCTGGACGGCTTCGTCGTCCAGCCCGGCACGGCGGACCGCGCGCAGGAGCGTTGGGGACATGCTGTGCATGGTTGAGGAGAAGTCAGCCACGAACCCCAGCAACGGTGAATCAAGCTCCGCGTAAACGTCGCGGACCTTCATGATCTCCGGGGAGTTGGGCCCCAGCGGCGCATGGATCTCATAGGCCAGCTTGAGCTCCAGGTTCTCGGCCAGGGGCAGGAGCCGGCGCAGCAGTTCGGGTTTGGCGCTCTGGATACGGACCAGCGGGAACCCGAGCTTCTTGGCGCCGTGAAACAGCGTCTCGGTGAACTCGTACTCCTCGTCAGAAGTCATGTCGCGGTCCCGGCGCCGGCCCATGTCAAGGTTCGCGCCAAACGAGCTTGCGGTGAAACCGTGCTTGTCGAAGGCCGCGTGCCATGAGCGCGCGAAGTCGTCTGTCACGGTCGGATAGGTGGGCAGGACCTGGGAGGCCACGATTTCAATGCCGGGACCGATGCCCAGTTCGGCGACGCGGTTCAGCAGGCCATCGAAGTCGTACCAGCCTGCCCGGAACTCGGCACTCGCTGAATAAAGGGTGAGCCCGAGCGAGAAGGGATCCTCTTCCGCTTTCGGCGGGGCCGGCGTGACCGCCGTCGTCAGCTCCGGTGCCGCCGCTGCCCTGCCTGTGGCGGTCAAGTCCAGTGTCTGGTTCACGAAATTCGGGACATACATGCCGGGACCGCCGTCCTGGCCGGGGGCAATCTGCATGTAGGGCAGGCGCAGCTCCCCGATCAGCTGGATCCGGAGCTTGTCACCCTGGGAGACAGGGTTGTGTCGCCTGGCAATGAGCAGCGGGTGTTCCTGGAGGTACCAGAGGGTTTCGCTTTGCGCGGGCAGGTCAGCGAGCGCATAGCGGACGCCCCCCAGTTCCAGCGACAAGTCCTCGGCGGGGATGTCCTGGCCGTCGACGGTGAGTCGCAGGCTGGAAACCGAGGAGAGCCAAAGGCTCCGGTACCACGGAAGAGTCAGGGCAAGCGCGAGGCCCTCGGGGTGGGGGCGCAGGCTTGCATCGTCAAGAAGTCCGTTGGGCATTGTTGTTCTCTTCGCTAGGGGTGGGATGGGTCAGGAAAGTTCGCCGGTGATCCGACGGATGAGTGCGTGCTGGCGCCGCACCTGCTCGAGGGCCCGCCAGGGAGTGCGTTCGCCTTCATATTCGCTGGACAGGTAGCCGGTGTAGCCGGACTCCTTGAATGCCTTAAGCACGGGCAACCAGGGAATTTGCTGGTCTTCCAGTTGCTCGTTGATGTCATGGAATTTCGCCTGGATGAACACAACGTACTGGGCAATGTCCGCGAAGTCGGCCGGGTGGACGCCGATGCCGTCCAGGAAGGCGGGCCGGGTCTCACGGGTCTCCCCTTCGCGCAGCGGGATGGGCCGGTCTTGGAAGATTCCGGTGTCGATGAGGAGGCCAAAGTTCTTGGTCCCGGTCCGCTCGATCAGGCCGATGTAGTCCTCGACAACGGGGTGCTTGATGGGCGTAGGCGAGTGTATCTCCGGGCAGATGATGATGCCCAGCTCATGCGCCAGGTCAAGGGAGCGTTCCGCCGATTCGGTCCAGATCGGGTCGGGGACCAGGTCGCTGGACACAACGCCGATCTTGGGGCGAACGAACCCAAAGCCGAGCCGGTGCGCAAGTTTCAGGTCCCGCTGCAGTGCCTCCGTGCCTTCGGCAACCGTCATGGTCCGTCCCGGGTGCAGCCGGGTGTCGATCCAGGAACCGTAGTTGGTGGGCTCGAGCGAGTACTTCTCCAGCAGCCCAAACCAGTTGTCGATCCACGCCAAAGAGGGATCCGGATAGCCAGGGATGTGCCCCTCGCCAAGTATCTCGACGCCGGTAGCACCCACGTCTGCGACGGCGGCCAGCGCCGACTCCAGGTCCATGACCGTGCCGTAGTCACCCATGAAGCTGTACAGGGAAACGCCGTAGCGGAAGGAGCCTTCGCCGCCTTCGGGCCCGAGCGTCACTGCACGGCTGGTGCGGTGCACGGTGGGCTGGTGCTCCACCGGAATATAGGACATCCGCAGGCGCAGTTCGATGGAGAGCTCATGCACGCCCTGCGGCAGTCCGCCCTCGAGCGGAACGGTAACCACCGCCGCTTCCTCCAAAGGCCACCGGACGCCGCTGCTGTCCCACAGCTGCTGCAGCGTATAGACCTGCCCGCCGAAGGTCCACAACGGAACGCCCGGTCCGACGTTGACGATGTTGCCGACACGGACGGCAATACCGTCGATGAGGGACGCGGCCATGCCCCGGTATGAAGGCATCCGGACGCGGAACTGGAAGCCGGTTACCCGCCCGCCTTCTGTGACATTGCGGAATCCGACTGACTGGATCAGGTCTCTTTCGAGAAGCATCATCGCTCACTCTCTATAGGCGCGAAATCAAGCCTAACAGCATTATGTCGATTTCATACTTAAGTTTGTTATGATTCTGCCTAACTTTCTCCTGCAACCTCGGTCAGTTCCGCCCTCAAAACGGCGCCAACGTAGCCGTAGATGAGGCAGCACCCGACTACTCCGCCGGAGATCGGGATTCCTTTTCGGCCCGGCCAACCGGGTCGATAATGACCATATGGTTCGCTTCACCGCCACTGTTCAGCTGCGCGGTTCCAATCCATTCGTGGACGTCCCGACGACAGCGGTGGCTGAGCTGCTGCCGCTTGCGGAGCATGGCCGGATCCGGGTGACTGGCACGCTCAGAGGTACGGAGTTCAACGCCACGGTGATGCCGGCCAGGTCCGGACGGCACGTCCTGTACCTTTCCGGGGGCCTCCGGACAGCAACGCGCGTGCGCATCGGAGAAACGGTCACAGTGGATGTCCATGCGCTCCACACCAACGAGGTCATCCCGCCCGGAGATTTATCGGCCGCCCTTGACGCGGCCGTGGGAGCGTCGGACAACTGGGGGCGGCTGCCCGTTTCGCAGCGGCGGGAGCTCATTCGCTTCCTCGAGGACGCCCGGACGCTGTCGACGCGGGCGCGCCGCATGGAGCAGATTTTGGCCCAGGTGCTGGGCGGGACCATAACGCCGCCGGGCCTGCGGACCGGCCGCGCCTTGTGGACATGCCCCTCCTGCGGGCGGCAGTTTGTCACACGGAACATGAACCATTCCTGCTCACAGCACACCCTCGACGAGCCGTTCCGCGACAGGCCGGAAAGCATCCACCGGCTGTTCGAGCTGGTTCGCCGTACCGTGGAGGCGATCGGCCCGGTAACGCTGGTCCCCTACCGGGACCGCGTCGCCTTTATGGTTCGGGTCAGGTTCGCTGCCGGCAAACCTGCGAACAAGTGGCTCGATGTGGAGTTCTGGCTTACGCGCCGGGTTGAGTCGCCCAGATTCCGGCGGGTCGAAACACTGTCTCCGTACACGCATCTCTACACGGTACGGGTGACCAAGCCCTCCGACGTCGACGGCGAACTGGCCGCCTGGCTCCGCGAGGCCTACGCGGTGGGCCGCCAGGAGCATCTGCGCTCATCGATTGCTCCGTAGACGCCCTTTGGGCCCCTCAAAACGGCGCTTACAGGGCAATCGATGAGGGAAACCCGCTTACTCCGCCGGAACCTCGTTCAGTTCGGCACGGGTGGGCGGGTTGGCGCCCGGGCGGGAAACAGTGACCGCCGCCGCGCGGGCTGCGTGGGCCAGGAGTTCGGCCAGGCCCTCGGCCGGAAGCCCGCGCAGGTCCTTCCGGTTCTGCGCACCGTCCAGGCCCCGGTCCACGATCCCGGAGAGCAGTGCGGCCATAAAAGAATCACCGGCGCCCACAGTGTCAGCCACCTCCACGCGAGGCGCGTCAATCGCAGTTTCACCGGCGGCCGTGATGCCCCACGGCCCGGCCGCGCCGCGCGTGACCACCACCATGGCCGGCCCCTCGGAGCCGCCCAACGACAGCCAGCGGCGCGCCGATTCAAGCACGTCCACACCCGGGTACAGCCACTCCAGGTCCTCATCCGAGGCCTTGACCACGTCCGCGAGGGTGACAAACTTCTCCGCCTGCGTCCGCGCATAATCCACGTCGGTGATGATGCTGGGCCGGCAGTTGGGATCGAAGCTGATCGTGGCGGCGGGGTGGGCATGTTCGACGGCGGCGAGCACCGCTGCGGCGCCCGGCGCCAGCATGGTGGCGATGGAGCCGGTGTGCAGCAGGGTGGTTCCCTGCAGCATAAAGGAGAGACGGTCCGCCAAGCCGGGAAGCTCCCAGGCGAGGTCGAACGCGTAGGTGGCGGCGCCGTCGTCGTCAATCACCGCGGTGGCCACGCTGGTAGGCAGCTCGTCCGGGCCCAGCGGCAGCATCACGGAGCTGGAGCGCAGGTGTGCCGCCACCGAATCGCCGTAGGCGTCGCGGCCGTAGCGGCCGATGAACTGCACGGCATGGTCCAGGCGGGCCAAGCCCACCGCGACGTTAAGTGGGCTGCCGCCCACGTGGGCTTCGATTCCGGAGGCGCGCTGGACAACGTCAACAAGGCCCTCGCCTATTACTGTGAGCATGGTCATACTCTGCCAGAGATGCGGGCCGCCCACGCAGTGCATTACGCGTCGCCTACCATGGAGATATGACATCCCACGTCTTCCAGCCAATGGCGGCTGCCACGCCCGACGTCGAACACGTGCTTGCGGTCCGGGGCGCCGGCGGCTACCGGCAATACAGGATCCCCGCCCTCGCCGTCTCGCGGGACGGCACACTGTTGGCCGCCTATGACGGCCGCCCCAACCTCGATGACCTGCCCAACCCGATCGACCTCCTGCTCCGGCGCAGCACGGACAACGGCCGGACCTGGGGCGGGCAACAGGTAGTAAGGACGGGCGGCGGCCTCCATGGCTACGGCGATCCGAGCCTGCTGGTGGACGTTGAGACCGGCCGGATCTTGATGTTCCACGCCGCGGGAACGCACGCCGGATTCTTCGAAGCGGCGGCAGGGCTCGAGCCCGACGACGATGTGCAGCACTGCGATCTCAGCTACTCGGACGACGACGGCCTGACCTGGCAGCACCGCAGGATCACCGCCCAGCTCAAGCTCCGCCCGCCTGTCCGCCCCGACGAGCCGGACATCACCGGAATCTTCGCCGCGGCGGGGCAGGGCATTCAGATCCACAGCGGCGCGCACCGCGGCCGGCTGGTACAGCAGTTTGTGGTCCTGGCCGGCGGCGAGATCATGGCCGCCTCCGCGTACAGCGACGATCACGGCAGCACCTGGACGCTCGGGGAACTCGTCGGCGCCCGGACGCACGGCCACGCCCCCAACGAAAACAAGGTCGTAGCCCTCCACGACGGCCGGCTCCTGCTGCACAGCCGCGGCACACCGCGCCGCCTAGCCGCAATATCGGACGACGGCGGGGCCACCTGGAGTGCCCTGCGCCCCGTCGAGGACCTCCCGGACCCGGGCGACAACGGCTCGCTGGTCCGCTTCGACGGCCTGCCGTCCCTGACTTCTTTCGCCGACGAGGCCACGGAAAGGTGGTTCCTGGCCACCAACAACCAGGACACGGCATTGCGGCGGAACACGGTGATCAGCCTGTCCACCGATAACGGGCGCAGCTGGCCCGCGAAGCTGGTCCTATGCCCGGGCAGCTCGGCCTATTCGACGGCAACCCGGCTCCCCGACGGCAATATCGGCGTTCTCTACGAGCGCCAGGGTTACCGGGAAATCGTGTTCGCCTCGGTGCCTGCGGAACAGCTTCTTGATCGGCTGTCCACGGAGGGCGAGGCGCCTCCAGCCTCCGCCGACGACGCCGGGCCGGGGCCCTATGGCGATGCCGGACTGGTCTTCGGCATGGAACTGCGATCCATCACGCCCGGCCGCCCGCCAGTCTGGCAGAACGCCGGCGAGTTCCATGTGTTGCAGTCCGGCGGTGAGGACTGGGGCGTGCACACCTGGAAGGAAATCGGCCAGGGCTACTCCGCAGAAGCGGCGCAGGTCATCGGCACCCGGGAGGCACAGGACCTGAACTACGGCCCGATCATTCCCGGCTACAAGGCCGGGGACATCCTGGCCTTCACGGGCCGGGCGCGCAATGACGGCTCCCTGCCAGTAACCGCGGTCCGGTTGTCCGGCCCCGGCTCGGATGCCTTCCCGGCCGCAGACCTCGGCCCCGGGCAGGAAGCCCTGTATTTCACCCCGACTTACACAGTCACGGAGGCCGATGTGGCGCGCGGCTATGCCGAGGTGGCCTACGAGGTTGCCTTCGAAGCGACCGGCGAGCGCGGCGCCACTGCCGGGCGTCGTCGTCGTGCGTTCAGGTTTGACACCGCCTCCGGTGACGTCAGCGAGCCTGAGTGAGAGGGCGTTCACCGAAAACGCGCAGGATCTGAGAGAGCGTCCGGCCTAGACGCGCCAAAAGTGAGAGAGCGTTACAGGACTGGCGCTTGACGTGACCCTGTGATGACGCTTACAGTCGACATACGAGCTCGGACGTCCTACATCCGATAAACCTTCTGGAATGGCGAGGCCCTCATGAACAACATCACCAAGAACCTGCCGCTGGTCAATGACGCCAGCCGCCGGAACTTCCTCAAGCTGACCGGGGCCATGGGCGCCGCTGCAGCATTCACCGCCTCCGTTGCCGCGTGCGGCAGCCCGGCAGCTACCACCACCGGCGGCTCGGCAAGCGCCGCGGCAGTCAACAAGGACCTCACCATCGAAGCGGGCATCTCCTACGCCCTCTCCACCGGCTTCGATCCGCTGAGCTCCTCAGGCGCCACGCCGATGGCCGCCAACCTCCACATCTTCGAAGGCCTCATCGAGCTGCACCCGGCCACCCGCGTGCCGTACAACGCGCTGGCTGCCTCGGACCCCAAGAAGGTCAACGACACCACCTACCAGGTGACCATCCGCGAGGGCGCCAAGTTCCACGACGGCACCCCGGTCACCACCGAAGATGTGGCCTTCTCCTTCACCCGCGTGATGGACCCGGCGAACAAGTCCCTCTTCTCGCAGTTCATCCCGTTCATCCAGGACGTCAAGCCGCTGGACGCCAAGACGGTTGAGTTCACCCTCAAGTACGCTTTCCCCGGCTTCGGCCCCCGCATCTCCGTGGTCAAGGTTGTCCCCAAGGCCTTGGCCACGGACCTCAAGGCCTTCGACGCCAAGCCCGTCGGCACCGGCCCCTACAAGCTCATCTCCGCCGCGAAGGACGACAAGATCGTCTTCGAAGCGTTCGCAGACTACAACGGCCCCAAGCCGGCACTGGCCAAGGGCATGACCTGGCTCCTGCTCTCCGACGCCGCAGCCCGCGTCACCGCCGTCCAGTCCGGCCGTGTCCAGGCCATCGAGGATGTCCCCTACCTGGACATCGACGGCCTGAAGTCCAAGGTCAAGGTTGAATCCGTCCAGTCCTTCGGCATGATGTTCCTGATGTTCAACTGCAACAAGGCCCCGTTCAACAACAAGCTGGTCCGCCAGGCGCTGCACTACGGCCTGGACAAGGACGCCATCATCAAGAAGGCCCTGTTCGGCAACGCCAAGCCCGCCAGCTCCTACTTCCAGAAAGGCCACCCGGACTACGTCAAGGCCAAGAACGTCTACGGCTACGACGCCAAGAAGGCTGAAGACCTCCTGAAGCAGGCCGGCGTCACGAGCCTCGAATTCGAGCTGCTCACCACGGACACCGCCTGGGTCAAGGACGTTGCCCCGCTGATCCTCGAGTCCTGGAACAAGATCCCCGGCGTCAAGGTCTCGGTCAAGAGCATCCAGTCAGGCGCCCTGTACACGGACCGTGTCGGCGCCGGCGACTACTCAGTGGTCGCAGCCCCCGGCGACCCCTCCGTCTTCGGCAACGACGCGGACCTGCTCCTGAGCTGGTTCTACTCGGGCGCCACCTGGATGGAAAAGCGCGCCTACTGGACCGCGCCGGAACGCGCCAAACTGCAGGAACTGATGAACAAGGGCTCACAGGCTGCCGCCGCAGACGCCAAGAAGATCACCGGCGAAATCGTGGACCTCGTCTCTGAGGAGCTCCCGCTCTACCCGATCTTCCACCGCCAGTTGCCCTCCGCCTGGGACGACAAGAAGCTCAACGGCTTCAAGCCGCTGCCCACCACCGGCATGTCGTTCATCGACGTCGGACGCACCTCCTAAAAAGGGCTTGCGTTGCGAAGCCTGCTCTGCGCCCCTCATCCCCCCGGGAGCACGCAGAGCGGGCCTCGCACCATTTTGAACTGCAGCACCCAAACACACCGGAGAACAAATTGGTCACGATATTGCGTCTGCTAGGCCGCAGACTCGCAGCACTGCCATTGATGATCCTGGGCATCACCCTGCTCGTCTTCCTTGTCCTGCAGGCCGCTCCCGGCGACCAGGCAAGCTCCGCCCTCGGCGACGGCGCCAGCGAAGAAGCGAAGCAGCAGTACCGCCAGGAGAACGGCCTGAACGATCCGCTGGTCATCCAGTACTTCGGCTTCCTCGGCAAGCTGCTGCAGCTGGACCTCGGCGTCACCACCCCGCCGGCGAAGTCGGTGGCCTCCATGATCGGCTCCGCGTTCCCGCTGACGCTGCAGCTGACCTTCCTGGGCGTGCTGATCGCCATCGTCCTGTCCCTGACCTTCGGCATCCTCGGCGCCCTCTACCGGGACAAATGGCAGGACCAGCTGGTCCGCGTTTTCTCGATCGCCGCGATCGCCACGCCGTCGTTCTGGCTCGGCATCCTCCTGATCCAGTGGTTCGCGCTCGGCGCCAGCCCCCTGTTCCCCTCCGGGGGAATCGCGACGCCGGAATCCGGCTTCGGCGGCTGGCTCAACTCCATGGCCCTCCCGGCCCTGGCCCTCGGCATCCCGGTGTCCGCGTCACTGATCCGCGTGGTCCGCACCTCGATGGTGGAGGAGCTGGACCGCGACTACGTCCGCACCGCCATCGGCAACGGCGTCCCCTACCGCGAAGTGGTGTCCAGGAACGTCCTGCGCAACGCACTGGTGACTCCGGTGACCGTGCTGGGACTGCGCGTGGGCTACCTGCTCGGCGGCGCCGTCGTGATTGAAATGATCTTCGCCCTGCCCGGCATGGGCCAGCTGATCCTCAACGGCATCACTAACCTGGACGTCAACCTGGTCCAGGGCGTGGTGCTCACCATCTCGGTCACCTTCGTTCTGGTGAACATCGTGGTGGACCTCCTGTACCTGCTCATCAACCCCCGAATCAGGACGGTATAGCTCATGCGTAGCAAGCTTGCTGAACGGCTGAGTGCCCCGGGCCTCCGTTTCAGGGCGCTGCCTTGGGGCTCCCGCATCGCCCTCCTCTTCCTCATCGTGATCGTCCTCTCCGCCGTGTTCGCGCCGGTCATTGCGCCGCACGATCCGCTGGAGACCTTCATCCCCGCCACCCCGCCAGGCGCCGAGCACTTCTTCGGCACCGACCGGCTGGGCCGCGACATCTTCTCCCGCCTGCTCTTCGGCGCCCAGTCCTCGCTGATGATCGGCCTCGGCGCCGTCATCCTGGCCATCCTGGCGGGCGCCCTGCTGGGCTCCTTCGCCGCGACGTCCAGCAAGGCCGTCAACGAACTGATCATGCGCCTCATGGACATCCTCATGGCGTTCCCCGGCATCGCCCTGGCCGCAGTGCTGCTGGCCGCGTTCGGCAACTCTGTTCCCACCATCATCATCGCGATCGCCATCATCTACACACCGCAGCTGGCCCGCGTGGTCCGCGCCAACGTGCTCTCCCAGTACGGCGAAGACTACGTCCGTGCCGAGCGTGTGATCGGCGCAGGCCGCTTCTACATCCTGCTCAAGCACATCGTCCGCAACACCGCCGCCCCCGTGCTGGTGTTCGCCACGGTCATGGTGGCCGACGCCATCATCCTCGAAGCCTCACTGTCCTTCCTCGGTGCCGGCGTCCAGGACCCCGCGCCGTCGTGGGGCAACGTGATCTCCTACGGCCGCAACCTGGTCCTGTCCGGCGGCTGGTGGGCCACCACCTTCGCCGGTGTGACCATCCTGCTCACCGTTCTGTCCCTGAACATCCTCGCCGAGGGCCTCACCGATGCCATGGTGAACCCGAAACTGCGCAAGGCACCTGTAGTAAAGGACGACGACGGTTCGGCAGCTGCTGTTGCCGGCGCTTCGGTGGGTGCCGGCGTCGACACCCAGATCGGCACCTCCGTGGCCCAGCCATCGGTGGTGGAAACGCACGAGCTCGACGGCGTGCGCGCCGCTTTCGGTGATGTCCTCACCGAGGAGCACTACAACGAGGCAGCCATCCTCACCGATCCGAAGCTGGCCGCGGCGAACCCGCACCTGCTGCTGGACAAGGAACTGGAACTGCTCTCCGCCATCGAGGCCCAGCGCACCGACCGCCTTCCCCAGGTACCGGCCGGCGCCCGCAACGTACTGGAGGTCAGGAACCTGTCCATCCGCTTCCCGGGCCGCTTCGGCGACACCGCCATTGTGGATAACGTCTCCTTCACGGTCCGCGAAGGCGAAACCATGGGCCTGGTGGGCGAATCCGGCTGCGGCAAGTCCATCACGTCACTCGCGGTCATGGGCCTGCTGCCCAAGACAGCGCAGGTCACCGGTTCCATCAAGTTCGACGGTAAGGAACTGCTGGATCCGGCCACCAGCCACAGCAGCATCAAGGCCTACGAGGGCCTGCGCGGCGAGCAGATCGCCATGGTCTACCAGGACGCCCTGAGCTCCCTGAACCCGTCCATGAAGATCAAGGACCAGATGGAGCAGCTGACCAGGCGCGGCGGCCGCAAGACCCCCACCGAGCTGCTGGAACTGGTCAAGCTCGATCCCGTCCGGACGCTCGCCAGCTACCCGCACGAGCTCTCCGGCGGCCAGCGCCAGCGCGTACTGATCGCCATGGCCCTGTCCCGTTCGCCGAAGATCGTGGTTGCCGATGAGCCCACCACCGCCCTGGACGTCACGGTCCAGAAACAGGTAGTGGACCTGCTCAACGAACTGCGCGAACAGCTCGGTTTCGCCATGGTCTTCGTCAGCCACGACCTCGCCCTGGTGGCCTCCCTGGCCCACCGCATCACGGTGATGTACGCCGGCCAGGTGGTGGAATCCGCGCAGGCTTCGGAGCTGCTGCAGAACCCCAAGCACGAGTACACCCGCGGCCTGCTCGGCGCTGTCCTCTCCATCGAGGCCGACGCCGTCCGCCTGCACCAGATCCCCGGCACCGTCCCGTCCCCGCGCGACTTCGCCCCGGGAGACCGCTTCGCCCCGCGTTCCCTGCGGTCCGACGCCGACCCCGACCAGCAGCTGGTCCTGACATCAGTCGGAGCTGCCAACGGCGGATCCGCCGCGGGCGACAACACTGACCACTACTGGGCGAGCCACCTGAAGGAGGATGCAAAGTGAGCGTTTCAACCGGCAAACCGGTCATCGAGCTCAAGGACGTCAAGGTCCACCACCACGCACGTGGCGGCGGTCTCTTCCGCCCCAACATCGTCAAAGCGGTCGACGGCGTCGACTTCAGCATCAGCCGCGGCGAAACCGTGGGCATCGTGGGTGAGTCCGGCTGCGGCAAGTCCACCCTCGCGTCCGTGCTCGTGGGACTGCAGACGCCGACGTCGGGCGAGGTCCGGTTCCACGGCAAGCCCGCCATCAAGCGCAATGCGCAGATGCGCAAGGAATTCGGCCGCTCTGTGTCCGTGGTCTTCCAGGACCCGGCCACGGCGCTGAACCCGCGCATGACCGTCCAGGACATCCTCACCGACCCGTTGCAGATCCACGGCATCGGCACCGCAGCCACGCGTGCGGCCAAGGTCAAGGAACTGCTGGTCCTGGTTGGCCTGCCGCAGTCCGCGGCCGAGGTCACGCCGTCGCAGGTTTCCGGTGGCCAGCGCCAGCGTGTGGCGATCGCCCGCGCCCTGGCCCTGGACCCGGACATCATCGTGGCGGACGAGCCGACGTCCGCCCTGGACGTTTCCGTCCGCGCCCAGGTGCTGAACCTGCTCTCGGACCTGAAAACCCAGTTGAACCTCGGCATGGTGTTCATCTCGCATGACATCCAGACCGTCCGCTACGTCTCGGACCGCATCTGCGTTATGTACTTCGGCAAGATCGTCGAGCAGGGCACCGCCAGCCAGGTCTTCGACAGCCCCACCAACGACTACACCAAGAAGCTCCTGGGCGCTGCCCCGAGCCTGCTCCACATCTAGCTTTCCCCCAAGAAGTTTCGTCTAACCACCAATATTTGGAGAACACTGTGACTACTGTCGCGTCCCGCTTCCAGGGCGTCATCCCGCCCGTCGTAACCCCCCGCACCGCCGAAGGCGCCATCGACGTGCCGTCGCTGGAAAACGTCACCAAGCACCTGCTCGACGGCGGCGTCAGCGGCCTGTTTGTGCTGGGTTCCTCCGGCGAGGTCACCCACATGACCAACACCGAGCGCGATCTCGTTGTGCAGACCGTGGCAGGCGTGAACGCCGGCCAGGTGCCGGTGATCGTGGGCGCCGTAGAGCAGACCACCAACCGCGTCATTGAAGAAGCCAAACGCGTCATCGCACTGGGTGCCGACTCGATCGTGGCCACCAGCCTGTACTACGCCATCTCCAACGCCCAGGAGAACAACACACATTTCCGCTCCATCGCCGCCGCCGTCGACGTTCCCGTCTTCGCCTACGACGTGCCGGTGCGCACCCACTTCAAGCTGCCCACCGACCTTCTGGTCGAGCTGGGCCGCGATGGCGTCATAGCCGGCGTGAAGGACTCCTCCGGCGACGACGTCTCCTTCCGACAGCTGCTCATCGCAGCCAAGGACATCCCCAACTTCGACATCTTCACCGGCCACGAAGTGGTTGTGGACGGCGCCCTCCTGGGCGGCGCGCAGGGTGTTGTTCCGGGCCTGGGCAACGTTGACCCGGCCGGCTACAAGCGCCTCTACGACGCCGCCGTTGCCGGCGACTGGGCCGGCGCTGCTGCCGAGCAGGACCGCCTGGCCGACGTCTTCGAAATCGTCTACACCCCCAAGGCCGGCCGCATGTCCGGCAACGCCGCGGGCCTGGGCGCCTTCAAGACCGCCCTGCAGCTCATGGGCGTCATCAAGACCAACGTCATGAGCGCCCCCATGCTCTCCCTGGACGAGGACGAGACCAAGGCAATCCGCGTCATCCTGGAACGCAACGGCCTAGTGTAGTCTTCGCGGCCGGCGGCCGCCTGCATAACCACACCGGTGATTGAGCCTGTCGAAATCCCTGTTAGGAAGAGAATGATGTACGCGATCGGTGTTGACCTTGGGGGTACTAAGACTGCTGCCGGGGTTGTTTCCGCGGACGGGGAGGTTTTGTTTTCGGAGACCATACCTACGCTGAACCGGGACGGTGGCGGCGCGATCCTGGACGCTACGGCGGCGCTGGTTTCTTCACTCATCTCGCGGGCTCAGGCAGAGGGCCTGGATGTGGTGGGCGTCGGGGTTGGTTCTGCCGGGGTCATTGACGCCGCTCACGGGGTGGTGGTGTCCGCTACCGATGCCGTCCTTGGGTGGGCCGGGACCAAGCTGACCGCAGGGTTGGCCGTCCGGCTTGGCCTGGCGCCGGAGGCTGTGCAGGCAGTGAACGATGTCCACGCGCACGCCCTGGGCGAGTCGTGGACGGGTTCCGCCGCAGGAACCGCAAGTTCGCTCCTGGTGGCCTTCGGCACCGGCGTCGGCGGCAGTTTTGTGCTGGCCGGGCACCCGGTCCTGGGTCACCGCTACGCGGGCGGACACGTTGGCCACTTCGCCTCCCCGTACGCATTCCACGCGGGCCAGCCGGTACCGTGCGTCTGCGGCGGCGCCGGGCACGTTGAGGCCATCGCTTCCGGGCCCGCCATCCGCGAGGCGTACGTGCGTCTGGGCGGCAACCAGCCGGTGCTGGACGCCCGCGGTGTTTTTGCCCTCGCCAGCGCCAGCGATGCCATCGCCATCAAGGCTGTGGGCATGGGCGCTGCCGCGGCCGGCCAGGCAGTGGGCGGACTCGCCAACATCCTGGACCCCGAAGTGGTGGTGGTTTCCGGCGGGCTCTCCGACGCCGGCGCCCCATGGTGGAGCCCCATGGAACGCGCCCTGCGCGCCGAACTCCTGCCGGCGCTGCTCGGCCTTCCCGTCCTGCCCGCTAAACTCGGCAACGCAGCAGCAATGGTGGGCGCCGCGCGCCTGGTACTAACCGCTTCGTCCTGACACCGTCGTCCAAAACACTACGCCTGACTACTTCGCTCCACCCCCGATCTTCAGCCAGCTCCGCCAATCTTCCAGAGGAACCGACAGTGATTCTGACCCCCGAAGCCCTCGAAGCCCTGCGCGGACAACTCATCGTGTCCTGCCAGGCGTATCCGGGAGAGCCCCTGCGGGACCCGCGCACCACGGCGCAGTTTGCCGCTTCGGCAGTGATCGGCGGCGCCGCTGCTGTCCGCGTCCAGGGGCTCGCCGATGTCCAGTTCACGCGTGCAGCCGTGGAGGTTCCGGTGATCGGGCTCTGGAAGGACGGGCACGACGGCGTCTTCATCACTCCCACGCTCCGTCACGCTTTGGCGGTGGCCAATGCGGGCGCCCATGTTGTGGCCATCGACGGTACGCGCCGGGCACGTCCGGATGGCCTGACTCTGGCCCAGACGACGGCGGGCATCCACCAAGATTCCCACGCGCTGGTCATGGCGGACTGCGGCTCTTTCGGCGACGCTGCCGCGGCTGTCGAGGCCGGAGCCGACCTGATCGGCACCACGCTGTCCGGCTACTCCGGCGAGCGCCCCAAGACGCAAGGCCCCGACCTGGAACTGCTGGAGCAGATCGCCGCCGCCGGCTTCGGCGTGCCGCTTATCGCCGAAGGCCGCCTCCACTCCCCCGCCCAGGCCCGGCAATGCCTCGACGCCGGCGCGTTCGCCGTCGTCGTCGGTACCGCGATCACGCACCCGGCCACCATCACCGGCTGGTTCGCCGAGGCCCTGAAGTGAACCCGCCGCCGGAACAAACACAGCCGGAACGAGCACAGCCGGAACGAACACAACCCACTCCCGCTGAGCCCGGGAACTACCTGCTGGCCGGCACGGTCCTGACCGACGGTTCGGTCCAGGATGACGCCGTGGTTGCCGTCGCGCACGGCCGCATCGCGTATGTGGGGCCCCGCGCTGGCCTGGCTGAGGCGGCGCTCACCGGCCTTGAAGAACTCGAACTGCCGCCGGGAAGCATGATTCTGCCCGGCCTCGTGGACCTGCACTGCCATGGGGCCGTGGGCGGCGACTTCCCCAGCGGCGACAACGAGGCTGCCAGGACCGCCGTGGACTTCCTGCACCGCAGCGGCAGCACCACGCTGCTGGCAAGCATGGTCACGGCATCCCGCGATGACCTGATGCGCGGCCTGGCAACCCTGCGGCAGCTCGCCGACGAAGGACTCATTGCGGGCATCCACTCGGAGGGGCCGTTCCTGTCCCACGCGCGCTGCGGCGCCCAGGATCCGCGGTTCCTGCGCGAGCCGGACCTCAACCTCCTGGGCGAGCTGCTGGCCGCGGCCGGCGGCCACCTGCGGACCATGACGTACGCGCCCGAACTGCCCGGCGCCGACGCCGTGGTGCGTACGCTCGCCGAACACGGCGTCACGCCGTCGTTGGGCCACACTGACGCGGACGCGCGGACGACGGCGGCCTCCCTCGCCGAGGCGGCGGAGCTGCTGGCGGCCTCCGGCCTGGGTACCGTATCGCGCCCCACCGTCACCCACCTCTTTAACGGCATGCCGCCGCTGCACCACCGCAGCCCCGGACCCGTCGCCGCGTGCCTGCGGCTGGCCGGGGCCGGCACGATTGCCGTGGAACTCATCGCCGACGGCGCGCACCTGGACCCCGAAACGGTCCGGATGGTCTTCGACCTCGTGGGGGCGCAAAATGTGGTGCTGGTGACCGACTCCATGGCTGCCACCGGGCTACCGGACGGCGACTACGAACTTGGCCCCGCCGCCGTCTCTGTCAGCGGTGCCGTGGCGCGGCTCAGCAACGGCACGCTCGCCGGCGGGACGGCCACACTTCTGGACGTTGTGCGGCGAACCATAGGCACCGGAGTGGAGCCGGCCGCAGCTGTTTTGTCAGCCACCGCAGTTCCGGCAGCCATCATCGGCCAGGAGCAGGAAATCGGAAGCCTCCGCGCGGGCCTGCGGGCCGACGTCGTTGTGGTGGACCGGAACTTCCGCCTGGTCATGGTCCTGCGCGAGGGCCGCACCCTGGGGCGTCCCGCCGTCGGAGTTTAGCGCGGGCTCTGGGCTGCCCTGAAAGGCCGCCGCCCAGCTCTGGCGCGCACGCGTGCAGGGGCGGACAATGGGAGCACCTTGCAGTGACTGTTTGGAACCTTCATGCGCCGTTCCACTGGCTGGCTAAAACACCACAGGCTTTTGGCATTCTTTGTCCTGACCTACGCGATTTCCTGGGCATCGTGGCCCGCCTACGCGTCAGGGCTGATTCCGCGCATGGAATTCCTGCCGGTAGGGCCGCTGGCTGCGGCAATCATCGTCATCGCCCTGGCCGAAGGCCGCCCTGGCTTCCGCGACTGGGGCCGGCGACTCATCCGGTGGCGCGTTGGGTGGGTCTGGTACGCCGTCGCGCTTCTCCTCCCCGCCGTCCTTGTCCTCGTCACGGGGCTCATCACCATGGCATTCGGGGCCCCCGCTCCGGGCCTCGCGCAGCTGACGTGGAGCGGGCTGCTGACCGTCTTCGCCGTCCGGCTGGTCAATCCGATGGACGGACCACTGGGCGAAGAACCCGGGTTCCGCGGCTACGCCCTCCCGCTGCTTCAGGCGTCCCGTCCCCCGCTGCTGTCCGCAGCCATTCTCGGCGTCCTGGTGGCCCTGTGGCACCTGCCGCTGGTCCTCTTTGGCGGGCTAAGCATGATCGGCCTCCCGACGACGTTCGCCATCACCTTCCTCTACGTGTGGCTTTTCAACCGCACAGGCGGCAGCGTCCTGCTGACGCTCCTGTTCCACAACAGCCAGGGCACCTTCACGATGGGTTCCTTTGGCTTCACCGGCGCCGACGCCGGGCGCGCGGAGCTGATCTACTTCGTGGTCGTCGTTCTCGCGGTTCTGGCCACTCTGGCGCTGGACCACCGGGCCTGGCGCAAGGCACCCCGCCCGGCCACCGCCGTCGGGCGTTTCTCTCTCAGGAGGAAGTAATGACCTCACCGCTAGTTAAAGCTGCCGGCCCGATCGCCCTGGTGTCCGGCGTCGTCTTCGCTGCTGTGGACGTGGCCCGGCTGCTCACGGCCGACCGGAGTCTTGAGCGCATCGAGATGATGAGGCAGACGCCCTTCATTGTCGCCAACGCGCTGTACTGGGTGGTGTTCATCGGGCTTGTCCTCGCCCTGGTGTCTGTCTACTTCAGGCTCGGTGGCCGGGCGCGAGGACTGGGAGCACTGGGATTCTGCTTCGCCCTCGTGGGCACCCTGGACATGGCCGGCAACATGTGGTTTGACGGCTTCGCCGGGCCCTGGATCGCCGATGCCGCCCCCGGCGCGATCCTTGCCGGCGGGTCTGGAATGCTGGTGATCGGCGGGTTCTCCAGCTACGTGCTCTTCGCCGTCGGTTGGATAATCTTTGGCATCGCCGGGTGGCGTTCACACATGTTTCCCGCGTGGATTGGCCTGCTGTTCGTTGTCGCAGGGCTCCTTGGCTACAACGCCGGGCTGCCGCCCTACGGGATCCCCATCGGCCTGGTCATGGCAACGCTGGGATGGTGGATCATCCGCACAGGGGCACCGGCGACGGCTCCCGGCGGCGCGGCAATATCTGGAGAGTCTGCGGGTCCTCAAGCCACCTAGCCCGGAAGCTGGGCCGCCATGCTTCTGTCCGACGCGGTCCTGCCGCATCGCGCTAGACTTTTGATCATGACCGGTGCCCCTGCCCGTCTTCTGGCTTGGCTCGTCGCCCTGACGATGCTCCTCGCGGGCTGCACTCCCGCGGTCGACATCGACGACGCCGCCACGGATCGATCGTTCGCGACCTCCTCCGCCCGGCCAGCCGCAGACGCCGTCACCCCTGCCCCGCGCTGGGCTCCGACCCCCCTGCCGACTCCGACCCCGGCGCCGGTGCCGGTGCCGGTGCCAACGGCAACCCCGGTCGCCCAGGCGTTCGCCCTCAACCTCTATCAGGAGGGGGACTTCGTGCCGCAGTACACCTTTGACTGGTGTGTTGCGGCGAGCATCCAGATGGCGCACAACCTCATCGACGTCACCGGTGGCGGCACGTGGGCCGATCGCGCTCAGCAGGGCGACCTGTGGGAGATGGCCAGGGCACACTCGTCCAACTCGTTCAACGGCGCCAACCCGTTCGGTTGGGCGGAAGTGCTGACTGAAGCGGGGATGGGGCCATACGCCGTCGTCAGCATCGCCAACTACGAGGACGCCCTGCAAACCGCGGCGCGAGCCATCGCCGACACAGACCGGCCGGTCGGGCTGGTCATGTGGAGTGGTCGCCACGCCTGGGTGATGAGCGGGTTCGAGTCGCTCGGCGATCCCGGCCAGTTCCAAGAGTTCTCTGTCACCGGCGTCCATGTCCAGGATCCGCTCTACCCGCACGGCAGCGGGCAGTGGGGTCCGTCGCCCGCCCCCAACAGCCTGCTCACGCCCGAGCAGCTGGCGACGCAGTTCGTGGTCCGCGAGCCGCGTCGCTGGAGCAGCGACCTGCCGGCCGGCTATCTGCTGGTGCTGCCGCAGGCCGCGGCCTGATCAGGCCTATGTGCCCTTCGGGCCGTCTGGGGCGACAAGCTCATTCCTCAACATTGGTACAGAGCTGCCGTAGCCGCAGCAGCGTCCCGCATAACGGCTTGCGCCTCTGCCGGCGTTGTCACACGCAGGTGGGCGCCGAATTGCAGCAATTGACGCACGGCCGCCACTTCGTCGTAGACCACGGTGATCTCAACCCGGCCAGCGTCCAGCGGTTTGCTGATGGTGAGGCGTGAGCCCAAGATGCGGCGTGCGAGGTCGAGCCTATCGGCGGCAAGCGTTGCAACGACGGTGATGCCGTTGCGTTTCTCGACGGATGCGCTGAGATGCCGGCTCACACCGGCCAGCGACTCCCCTTGGCGCAGGGATCGGCCTGCTGGCAAGACCTCCCAGCCCTGGATTCTTTCCAGCGAATATAACCTCGGGCTCCCGTTGATGTCTGCCACCAAGTACCAACGGCCCGCCTTCGCCAGGAGACCGTAGGGGTCAACTGTGCGCCATGAGGCGCTCTGCTCTACGCTGCTCCGGTAAAGTATCCGCAATCGCCGGCCAGTCTGCAGATCTTTGCCAAGATCGGCGACGCCGGCACCGTGAATCTCGACGGTGAACCAAGGCAGGTTATCGACGACGACCAGCTCGGACAGCGGCAATAGGGAGCCGCCGGCCACGGAACGGCGCGAAGCGAGCTTCCTGTGGGCGGTGCGCGTTGGCGCTTCGATGCCCAGCTGACGTGCCTGCCCGGGATCCAGGCCCAGCAGTTTCAACACATCGATCTCGGTCGGGCTGAGTTTGGACACATCAAGTTGCGACCCGGGCAGCAGGACGATGCCGCCATACCGGCCGCGTTCAGCGAATACTGGCACGTCGGCATCTGCCAGGGCGGTCACGTCCCGAAGAACCGTCCGCACCGATACGTCCAACTCGCCAGCCAAGTCAGCGGCGGTCATTCTGTGGCGCGTCTGGAGCAGCAACATCATCGAGAGCAGGCGCCGGGACTTCACTTCATCATTATCGACCAATACCGGACATGAGATGTCATGTATTGCTGGCAGGCTGGCTCTGGTCAGAAAACCTCAATGAAGGAGCCTTCCCATGACAACACCGAACCTCTTCCTTATCTACGTCACGGACATCGAGCGCGCCAGGCGCTTCTACACCGACCTATTCGAGATGGAGCCCGTCGCCGTGACACCGCGGTATGTCCCCTTCGAGGTCGCCCAGGGAGTGCTATTCGCCTTGTGGTCCGGTCGCGGTGACACTGTCACAGCGTCTACTCCCCGTACCAGCGAGATCGGGCTCATGCTGCCAGGTTCAGCCGTGGCGGTGGACGACTGCTACACAAGTTGGACGGCCAAGGGTGTCACTGTGATCGAAGAGCCGCATGACGACGTCTTCGGACGCACCTTCGTGATTGCCGATCCTGACGGAAACCTCATCCGTGTTTCCCCCATGGACTGACCCGGCACCCAGGCGGCTTGTAGGCAATTCGCCTGCCTGAAGGCGGTGACCTGGACCGCCGCCCGCTGCATATTCCTTGTTCTGGAAGACGGTGACGTGCGGATAGTGTCGGGGTGGTGAGCGTGGAGCTCTTCGTTCACTGCCCGTCGTTGCCGTCGGGGATTCGTTTCGTGGGAGTGTTATGTCTGCTGTTCAGGTCCATCCGGATGTCGCCCTGGTGTTGGGGGTTCTCGGCGGCCTTGCCCTCGCCTGTTCGCCCGCCATAGTCGAGGCCGACAACCATGAGTATGGTGCCGCGGTCTCGGAAATCGGCCGGTCACCGGTTCGGTTCCGGGTCGGCAAGCTCACCCCGACGAAGGTGGGATTGTTCGTGACGGTGTGGCGGCGCTCTCCCGGCGGGTCGACCGAACCTCTGCCTGCGGAGGAGCGCATCGATGTGCTGGTGGTCTGCGTGCGGGAGGATTCACGGTTCGGGGCATTCGCGTTTCCGAAGGCGGCGCTGGTCAAGCATGGCGTCGTGTCTGTGGGGGGCGCCGGAGGCAAGCGAGGGTTTCGCGTCTATCCGCCGTGGTCAGCCACAACGAATCGGCAGGCGAAAAAGTCCCAGCAATGGCAGTGTGAGTACTTCTTCGAGATGGCTAGCGGATCCGCCGTCGATGCTCAGCGAGTTGTTCGACTCTTCGTTGAGGCACAGACAGATTCGGCGATATTTCGGTGAAGCCAAGTCAGGTGGCAGGCCGTTGGGCGTGTCAGTCTTTTTTCAGTTCCTGGGCCAGCATTACAAGGATTCCGCTGGGTCCGCGGAGATACGTGAGTTTGTAAACGTCACCGTAGGTCGCCACGCCGCGTAGCGGATGGCATCCGTGCTTCGCAGCTACCTCGAGGGCTTTGTCGATGTCGTCAACCGAGAAGGCCACGCGGTGCATGCCGATGTCGTTCGGACGAGTTGGGTTCGTCTCGATCGCTTCGGGGTGGATGTATTCGAAGAGTTCCAGTTGACCCTGACCATCCGGGGTTTGGAGCATCGCAATTTTCGCGTGGTTGCCGTCAAGCCCGACGGCGGTGTCGGCCCACTCGCCGCTGACGGTGTCACGGCCGACGACTGTGAGCCCGAGGTCGGTGAAAAAGGCGATTGTTGCTTCGAGGTCTCGAACGGCGATACCGACGTTCTCAAGTTTGATGGCCATGCGTTGAAGCTACCAAGGCGGACCGAATAGCTCCAGCGGCGAACCGGAACTCGACTGAACCGATCCCTTCCTTTGCGCGCCGAAGTCGGGGGCTGGAGGTCGCTCTGGCAGGCTAGGAACGTGATAGCAATCCTGTCTGCACCAAGCAACCTCGGTCTGCGGCCTCCAGGACGCGGCAGTGTGCCCGGCACAGCCAAAGCACCCGAGGCCCTAAGAGAAGCCGGTCTATTCATGCGGCTCGCACAGGTGGGGGCGATTGATGCTGGCGTAGTCCTTCCGGGTCGGTACGTCGACGACGACACCACTCGTTCGGCTGGCCATGTTCGCAACGAGGCTGCGATGGCCGAGCACGCCCACCGCCTAGCCGATCGTCTGGCGGGTGTTATCGAAGGGGGAAACACTCCGTTGGTGGTCGGCGGAGATTGCAGCGTCTTACTCGGAATCGGCCTCGCTCTCTCGCGGCGCGGCCGGACTGGCCTAGTTCACGTAGACGGCCACACTGACTTTCGGCACCCTGGCAACAGCGAGGAATGCGCTAGTGTCGCCGGAGAAGACCTTGCCGCTGCCGTTGGCCTGCACTGGCCAGCAATCGCGAATATGGACGGATTCGGGCCCTACTTCCCCCCTGCTCGTACCGTCCACATAGGGCACCGAGACGATGATGCAGAGGCTTCCGAAGCGCGTCGGAAACTGGGCCTCGTCGTCTCCGCTCAAGAAGCCCTTGCTCAGACGCCGGACGCCATTGCCGCTGCAGCCCTCGAAGTTGCGGGCGCTGGCTACTGGCTGCAGGTTGACGTCGACGTACTCGATCCCAGCGTGATGCCAGCCGTAGATAGCCCCGACCCAGGAGGATTCGCCGCGAATGAACTGACGGAACTTCTGGCTCAGCTCGCCCCATGGGCCTGCGGGGCGTCAGTGACCGTGTTCGACCCTGACCTCGACCCCGACGGACGGTACGCCCGGGTAGTTACCGACGTCATTGCGGACGGTCTCGCGCGATTGGGTCTGGGTGTAGCTGCCTAACCTCCCCGCTCCCGGTAAGGGATCCCTCAGCGTTCATCGAATCTCGTCTGCTGCTAAGGAGTCAAAGGTAATGGTCACGGTTCGGAAGGGTTTAGCTGTAAGGAACTAATGATCTGCTGCCCGGCTTCGGCACCGAGCGCACTGTCGGCTTCGATGGATCCTCTCCGGCCATGACCGCCCCCTTAGTACTGATGTTTCGCCCGGGAGGGTACCCCTTTGGCGGGACACACTTTTCTAGCCCGTCACGCATTCCCGACACGTGAATCGCAGCGGTATTTGGCGTTGTTTTGCCCGGGATAAATGGCACGTGCCGTTGGGCAACCCTGAAGCGACCAGATCGAGTGCGTGAAAGGGATCCTCACCCGACGATTCCTCGCACGGTTCGCGTCACCGGCATGGATTAGGGTGTCGGTATGGAGTGCCGGATCAACGAAGTCCTGGTCCATTACGTCGATCATGGCGTCGGCGTGCCGCTCGTTGCGTTGCACGGCGCCGGTGTTGATCATCGCGAGATCGAGGCGGCGATCGAGGCTATCGTTCCCGACACGCAATTCCGGCGGATCTATCCGGATCTGCCGGGGATGGGCCTCTCAACGACCGACGGCCTGACCTGCAACGACGATGTGGTGGCGCTGCTCTGCGATTTCATCGATCACCTGGGCGCGGGACCGGTGATGCTGCTCGGGCACTCTTACGGCGCCTACCTGGCTCGTGGAGTGGCCGCACGGCGACCAGACACCGTGCTCGGTCTGGCGTTGTTGTGCCCCGCCGCCGAGCGGTCCCGAAACGTGCCTGGCCACAACGTGGTCCGCCAGGACGCCGACGCGTACGACGAACTCGAACCTGGACAGCGGGCGGGCTTCGAGGACTACTTTGTTGTGCGCACACAGGCCACGGCTCGGCGGTACCGCGACCGCGTTGCGCCGGGTACGGCGCTTGTGGACGAGGCTGCCCTGGGGCGCATCTTCGCCGGGTGGACAGTCGACGTCGGACCCACCGCGTTCCCTGCGCCGACCCTGATCGTGGCGGGACGGCGGGATTCGGTCGTCGGGTTTGCCGGCGCGGCCGAATTGCTCGAGTGCTACCCGCACGCCACCCTGGCTGTCATCGAGGACGCCGGCCACGCACTCGTGCACGAACGGCCCGAACTACTTGCCGCATTGCTCGGCGACTGGCTCGATCGAGCTCGACCAGAAGATACATAACTGACCCTGCTGAATTGATCAGCGCGTGCTGACAAGGGAACCTTGCGCGCAGTCCTTCGGACCCGCGGGATAGTCCCATAGGTACAGGCACCCAGCCAGCGCTTAGACGCTGGCGGCAGCCCCGGACACGCGCACGGCGACCTGCCCGCTCCCCTGCGCCAGCTGCGAGGCTGCGGCTTCGTCAGCCACCACCGTCACGTGCATGTGCAGCTGCAGGACAGACCCGGGGCAGTCAGCGGTGACGGGCCCGTTGAGGGCGGCGGCCAGGATGCCGGCCTTGTCCGCGCCGTTGACCACCAGCAAGAGGTGGCGGGCTTCCAGGATGGTGCCCAGCCCCTGCGTGATGCAGCGGAGCGGCACCTCCTCCGGAGTGCTGAAGTAGCGGGCGTTCGCCTCGCGGGTGCGTTCCGTAAGGACTTCCACGCGGGTCCGGGAGTCCAGGGCAGAGCCAGGCTCGTTGAAGGCCAGGTGGCCGTTGTGGCCGATGCCGAGGATCTGCACGTCGATGCCGCCGACGCCGGCAATGGTGGCGTCGTAGTCAGCGGCGGCGGCTTCGGGGTCCGCGGCGCTTCCGTCCGGCACAGCTACGTTGGCGGGATCCAGGTGCAGCCGTTCAGTCACTTCGCGCCGGACAACCTCGGCGTAGCTTTCGGGGTGTCCGGCGGGCAGGCCCACGTACTCGTCCAGGGCGAAGGCACGGACGGAGTTCATGTCGAGCTGGTGGTTGGCGAGCGCCGCGTAGATGGGCAGCGGCGATCCGCCGGTGGCCACACCCAGGACGGCGTCGGGCTTGCTGCGGATGACGGCAGCGAGGATGCCGGCGGCTACTGAACCGGTGGCTGAGGCGGTAGGCACAACAAAAATTTCCACGACAAAGGGCACTCTCTACGAAAAGGGCAGGGCTAAATCCGCCCGGATCGCGGGCGGCGAAGAAAAAGGCGGAGGGAAAACAGGCTAGGCGGCCGCGACGTCCTTGAGTTTCAGGCGGATGCCGTCAAAGTGCCGCTGCAGGCGCTCGGACGCAAGGGCCTTGTCCTTGTTGGCCACGGCCTCGAAGATGTCCCAGTGGTCCTGCGTCTGCTGCTCAAGGTTAACCGGGCCGGGACCGATGGCCAGGTGGATCTTGCGGTAAACCTGCCAGAACACATCCATGAGGTTGATGAGCAGCTCATTGTTCAGGGGTGCGTACAGGCGGCGGTGGAATTCGGCGTCGTGCTCATACAGCGGCTCCCCCTTCTTCGCCGCGTCCTCCATGGCTTCCATGGTGGACCGCATGTCAGCCACGTGCTCGTCGGTGAGCAGGTCAATGGCCGGTCCGATCAGCCCGGACTCCAGGGCCTGGCGCACATCGATGAGCTCCATGGCCTCTTCGCCCTTGTGGCGCAGGGACAGCCGGCCGCGGAAGGTCAGGCCTGACACCAGGGCGCTGAAATTGTTGGGGGCCACGAACATGCCAAAGCCGTGCCGGATCTCGATGACACCCAGCGCCTGCAGCACTTTCAGGGATTCGCGGACAGTGTTGCGGCCCACGCCGAGCTCGGCGGAGAGCTCGCTTTCGGTGAGCAGGGCGTCGCCGACGTCCAGGCCGCGGTCCAGGATAAGGTCCATGATCCGCGTCTGCAGGGCATGCGAACGGAGCTGCGCGCTGAAACGGGCGGGCGATACTTCTTGCGATGCGATGGCCACGTGGGTCTCCTCCTTGCCGCGTTTTGGGATCGCGACTTGTCCTACATCTCAAGCGTACAGGAGATGGGACGTCCAATGTCTAAATATGGGGAACCTATTTTGAGCAGTTCCAACCCGGAGGCACCCAATCTAACCCAGGAGCGCCGGATCTAACCCAAAAGGGACCGAACCAGCTCGCGGCACGCCCGGTAACCAGGCGTTTTGGGATCGATAAGAGCGTAATGGTCCCCGGGAACCCTGACCAGCCGGGTGTCCATGCGTGCAGTGGTTCCGGCGTTGACATAGGACTGGGACTGGCCCAACGGCACGGTGGTGTCCTCGGATCCATGGACTGCGACAACGGGCACAGCCAGCGGAAGGGCGGTCATGGGGTCCGCGAATCGATAGCGGTGCGGATATTTCGACGACGATCCGCCCAGGAGGTTGCTCACCGCACCATTGCTGAGGTTCAGCTTCTCCGCATCGGCCAGGTTGAGCAGGCCGGACTGGCTGACGACGCCGGTGAGGTGCACCGCCGTCGCATCATCACGGCGCGGTACCTGGCGGTCGGCGTCCGGCATACCCAGCTGGGCGAGCTTGCCCCGGCCGGCAGCCCAGGCAGCCAGATGCCCGCCGGCCGAATGACCCAGCGCCACCACCGAGCCAAGGTTCAGGGCGTGGCTGGCCGCGAGGTCGCCGAGTTTGTCGATTCCGGCGAGCACGTCGATGAAAGTGTTTGGCCAGCCGCCGCCGTTTCCGGCCCGGCGGTATTCAAGGTTCCAGGCGGCCATGCCATGGGCGGCCAGGTCCCGGGCAAGGGGCTCCCCCAACTCTGCGCCGTACTGCGAGCGCCAGTAGCCGCCATGGATCACCACCACCACCCCGCGGTGCTCACCGCCGGCCGGCAGCTCCGGCAGGAAGAGCTCGCCCCATTGGCTGGCGTCCTCGCCGTATTGGTACTTGTGCCGCTTCACTGCATCCCCCTTGGCACCGCCAGCGGCGGTACCGTCCCGCTCGGCGCCGGGCGAACACGCGGCACTGAGAGTTCCAACGGCAGCCGCGGCCGCCGCGCCAACCAGCGCGCGAAAGACAAACGTCCGACGCCGCAGATCAGCCATGTGCCGAGCCTACAGCGTGGCGCCTCCCGGCAAAGTCGCCGGGCGGGGAACCGGTAGATTTGGGCCCGTGGATTCCATCAACGCGCACTGGGCCGGGGCCTTCAAGATCATCATGGACGACGACGGCTGGCAGCACTTCCGGCGGCTCGATCCGGCCCTGCTGATATCCCCGGCCACGGACGGACTGGAGAACCGGGCCACCATGGGCGCCGGTATCCGGGCGAGCTGGACGGCGTCGTCAGGAACGCTGGTCCTGGACGCGGAAGGCACCGCCGACAGTTCACCGTTTGACGTCCTGGTGGATGGGAAACTCATCCACCGGGTGCCCGCGGCAGGCCGGGTGGCATGCGAGCTCGCCCTGGGAATCCTCAAGCCCGGGACTTCGGTCCAGCTGTGGCTCCCCCAGTTTGGGACGGTGCGGATCCGGGAAGCCTCGCTGAATGGCGAGCGCGTCCAGCCGGTGACCGAGTCCGGCAAACGCTGGCTGACATACGGCAGCTCGCTGACGCATTGCCAGCAGGCTGACGGACCATCGGAAACCTGGCCTGCCCTGGTGGCGAACCGGCACGGCTGGGAGCTCACCTCGCTGGGGTTCGCCGGCGAGTGCCAGCTAGACCCCGCGGCGGAGTCAACGCTGCAGCAGCTGCCGGCCGATTTCATCTCACTCTGCCTGGGCATCAACTCCTACAACGCCGCCGTCTTTTCAGAACGCAGCTACGCCAGCCAGGTCCTGGGTTTCCTCGCGAACATCCGCAAAGCCCATCCCCTGGCACCGATTGCCGTTATTACCCCCATGCTGTCGTTGCCGCGGGAGGAGCTGCCCAACGCCGTCGGGATGACCTTGAGGGACTACCGGGACGCAACGGCCGCCGTCGTGCGTGTCCTTCGGGAACGCGGCGACCACAGGTTCCACTGCCTGGACGGCGCCGCCGTCTTCACCCCCGAAGAGGCCGCGCAACTGATGCCGGATACGCTCCATCCTGACAACGCGGGCTACCGGCTGATGGCGGCACGGCTCGGTCCGCAGCTGGCTGCCATCGCGGGGTAATACTTCACGGGCCCACCGGCGGCCATCCGGGGAGGGCGTAGTGTCAGTAGCAGGAGATTTCGGGGTGGCACATAGGTCCGGGGTTGAATGTACGGGCCGCGCGCGAATAGAGCGCACAGCCGCCAGCCGGGTCGGGTGATCCCGGCGATCCTTGGAATTGAGGCCGCATGGCCGAGAATGATGCCCTGCCGACGGCGGAGCAATTACAGGACCTGCTCCTTGAAAGTCCGGGCTTCACGGAATTCCTTTTGGGACTGACAGCGATTTCTGCGTCCTTGTTGGGCGGGGAGACGCCCCTGCTGTGTGCCATCACGGTGGAACGCGACACCGGGCCCGTGACGGTCGCCAGCAGCACGGAGTCGGCCAAGACCCTGGACGAACGCCAGTACGCTTTCGACGATGGTCCCTGCCTGACGGCGTTGCGGGAGCAGCGTACGGTCCTGATCCGTGATCTTCAGAATGACGAGGGTTGGGCCTGGTATGCCGGGGCAGTCGCGGACGAAGGCATCCGGACAATCCTGGCTGTCCCCATCCCCACCGGCAACGGTTCCCGCTCCGCCCTGAACTGCTATTCCACCCAGCTTCATACGTTTGGGCCGGACACAGTGACCGCCATAGAGGAGCACGCGGCATCGCTTTCGCGGATCCTGCGGCTGGCAATCCGGGTGCATCCTTCAGACCCCTACCCGGAGCATTTGAGGTCGGCGCTGCGGTCCCGGGCCGTTGTGGACTCCGCTATAGCCCTGATCATGGTGCAGAACCGCTGCAGCCATGAAACCGCCGTCAAGCTGCTGCACCTTGCCTCCCGCAGCAGCAACCTCCGGCTGCATAACATCGCCGAGGACATCCTGCGCCGCGCGTCGGACATCCCTGTCGTCACAGGACGCGGGGAGAAATGACGGACGACGGCGGATTGGGCACCCACAGCCTGCCTTCAAGGCGGACCGGCGCAAGTTTGCGGCCGCACAGTTCCAGGACGGAAACATCAGCCTCCCCGGGTTATGGACCTGCTGTTACGGGATCGGCGGAAACGTCGACCAGTTCGGGCTGGACGCCTATCTGCGCGACCTGATGGAATTGGCCCCCCTGCAAATGGATCTTATCCAGACCGCCATCAAGGAGATCACGGCGGACGGACCAGGAAGTACTCATGTCCCAGGACTTTGATATCCGCGAACTCGAGTTCGGCAGCGTTGGACGTGACGGCGCCAGCCTGCACGACTTTGTCCTGCACCTCCAGGACCTCGTCCTTGCAAGCTCCGACGTCCGTGAATTCCTGGCGGACACGGCCACGATTTTCGCCGCGCAACTGTCGCAGCCCGGGAACCACTTGTCCTGCGGGATCACGCTAGTCCGGCAGAAGCGGCCGGTCGCTGTGGGCAGCAACGATACCCTCGCCCGGACCCTGGACGAACTGCAAAACAGTACCGGCGAGGGACCTCTTCTGGCTGCCTTTCGGACAGCAACCATGGTCCACGTCCCTGACCTGGACGCCGATCTCCGTTGGCCGAAATACAACAAGGCAGCCCGCCAGGCGGGCATCGGCTCCATCCTGGCCGTCCCAATGCATCTGCAGGCTCCTTCGCAGTCTGCGGTAATCCTCTACTCCCCCAACGCGAACGGGTTTCCCCAGTACGGAATCGATGCGGCTGTTGGGCTGACAGGCATCGCCGCCAAGGCGCTCGACTTGGCCCTGAACATCGCGCAGTTGCGTGATGCCCGTGACGACCTCTCCGCCGCCCTGAAATCGCGCACCGTCATCGACACGGCCATCGGGGTCATCATGGCGCAGAGCCGGTGCAGCCGCGATGCGGCATTCCAGATATTGGTTAAGGCGTCCAGTCACCGCAACATGAAGCTAAAGGAGGTGGCCGCCGGCATCATTTCCGGAATTGCCGGCGAACAGGTATTTCCCACCACTTACGATGAATAGCCGCAAAGCCGGTAATCGTGCACGCCAAGGTCCGTAACCCATCCCACACGTTAGGCTTTACCTGATGCGCTGCACGGTCAAGAACAGGCTCATCCGGCCCGCGGAGGCCGGTCACGCAGAATGGCCGGAGGCAAAACCATGATCAAGAAGTATCCCCTGGATGAACTGTCCACTGCCTTGGGCAGGATTATGGGGCTGCTCCTCACGGAAGAAAAAGTGGACCACGCGGTCCAGCATCTCGCCCGCGCCGTCAGGGATTCCATCCCGGGCACTCTTGGGGCAGGTGTCTCACTCCTTGATCCCCATGCCCGCCCGGTCAGTTACGGATCGACCGACAGCGTGGTGGAACGCGCTGACGCCCTGCAGTATGAACTGGTCCAGGGACCCTGCCTGGCAGCCTGGGCCACCCAAGAGAGCATCCTCATCCATGACGTCGCAACTGAAGCCCGCTGGCCAAACTGGAGCGCCGCCGTCGTTGGCATTCCAATCCGCTCAGTGATCAGCACCCCGCTGATCGCCGACGGGCAAGCAGTAGGTGCAATGAAGATTTACGCCGCCTCTCCCGGCGCTTTTGAAGATGCCACGACGGCCCTAATGGAGCTTTTCGCCGCGCCGACGGCAACACTCCTGTCCCATATCCAGACTGCCGAAACCCCGGAACGCATCAGTGAGGGCCTCCAAGCAGCCCTCTACAGCAGGGACCTGATCAACCGGGCCTGCGGAATACTCATGGAGCGACGCACGCTCACCGAGGACGCTGCCCTTCAGCACCTGATGCGACAGGCCCGCGCTACGCGCAGCACGCTTAAGGAAGTCAGCGCTACTGTCCTGGCGGGCGTCGCTTCCAACCCGCGTAGAGGCAGTGGTGATGGGCTTCGATAGCAGCGAACCGGAGCAACGCCGCAGGCTCCAGGCAGCATTGAATGCAACACACGTCAGCACCGGCGATCTGTGGCTCTATTACTTCGGCATCGGCGGCTCCGTCGGCGAGTATGAAGTGGAGGCCTACCTGCAGGGACTCCTCTCCCTCCCCGAACTGCAACGGGACCTGCTGGCCATGGCGGCAAACGAACTTTCCTCCGACCAAGCCGGCCCGCGGGCACCCTATGCGGACGAGCTGGGATCAGGGGATCCATCCCGTCCCGAGGATCCCTAGCGGGCCAGACCCTCTCTCACTTAATCCCCCTTTTGGCCGAACGCTCTCTCACTTTTTCAGGGACCAGTTCAAAGTGAGAGAGCGTTCCCTAAGAACGGGGCTACAGCGCTGCGGCACCCGAGGCGAGCAGGCACTCCACGTCTGCCACCTGCGGATAGGCTGCCTGCGTTCCTTTGCGCGTGGTGGCCAGCGCGGCGGCAACCGAGGCGAAAGCGGCGGCGTCAGCTAATGGCGCACCGGCTGCCAGGCGGGCGGCTACCGCCCCAGTGAAGGCGTCGCCCGCGCCGGTGGTGTCCACGGCCTTGACCTTGATGGGCGCTACCCGGACCAGCTGCTGCCCGGCAGGAGCCAGCGAATCCAGCACCACTGAGCCGTTGGCCCCCAGCGTGACCAGGACGCGTTGCAGGCCCCGCTCGGCGAAGTGCCGCCTGACCGCTTCCCAATCGCTGACGTCCGCGTCGCTGCCGGGAATGGCGGCGGAGCCGAGGAACAGCGACGCCTCATGGGAGTTGACCAGCAGGACGTCGGTCAGGTCTGCCAGCTGCTGCGGGATTTCCGCGTAAGGCGAGAGATTCAGCAGAACTGTAGCGCCGGCGTCGTGCCCTGCCTTAGCGGCGGCCTCAACCGTGTCAAGGCTGACCTCCAGGCAGAGGCAAACCACCGCGGCGCCGTCGAACGCTGCAGCCTCGACGGCGACGTCCGCCGGCGAGAGGGTGCCGTTGGCGCCTGCCGAGATGATGATGTTGTTCTCGCCGTTGGAATCCACGGCGATGACGGCGACGCCGGTGACTTCAGTCGCCGAGGCGCGAACACCGGAGATGTCCACCCCGGCGCCGGCAGCCGAGGACAGGAGCATGTCGCCGTTGGCGTCCGCACCAACGGCGCCTACCAGGCTGACGGCCCCGCCCAAAAGGCTGGCGGCGACGGCCTGGTTGGCGCTCTTGCCACCCGGGTTCACGGCGAAACCGTTGCCGTGCACCGTCTCACCAGGCAGTGGCAGCCGCTCACAATAGATGGTCAGGTCAGCATTCAGGGATCCGACGACGACGATCCGGCCTTGGGTGCCGGCCGTTGCGGAAGTCATTCGGCCACCTCCGCCTCGACGGGCTTGGGGATCAGGAGCGACGCGGCGAACGCGGCCACCGTGATGACCAGGCCCGTCACCACCACGGAGAGGTATGAGGCTTTCGCGTCGCCCAGTGCCGAGGTGGCCACCAGCACTGCGGGCAGCACCAGGAAGCTCAGGCCGGCGCCCAGGTTGAAGGCGCCCGCGTTCATGCCGGGCAGGAATCCCGGGTTTCCAGCGGGTGAGAGGACAACTCCGAGTCCGTTCAGCATGATGTTGACCGTACCGGCGTACATGATGCCCAGCAAGACCGTTCCGGCGATCATCATGGGCAGGCTGCTGAGGCCGAAGAACGCGATGACGGCCAAGGCGGCGATGCTGCCCAGCATGCCGATGCGCAGGACCTTGGTGTAGCCGAGCACCGGCGCGAGCCTGCCGCTGATGGGACCCACCAGCCAGCCGAGCAGGGCGTACGGGGTGAGGATGATCAGCGACATTTCCGTGGGGCCAATGCCGAATCCCGGGTCAGCCGCCTGAACGTACGCCGGCACGATCCCGTTGATGACGGCGAAAATACCGGTCATGGTCAGCGTGGTGGTCAGCAACGGCGCCCAGGTGGAGCGCTGGCGCAGGTGGACGGTTTCCACCATGGGCTGCTTGGCGCGCTTTTCCACAGTCCAGAACGCGTAAAACGCGACGGCGGCGACCACCACCAGCCCGATCGCCAGCAGGAGCGTGCCCGGCGAGAAGGCGCCCACCAGCTTGGAGCCCTCGTTGAGGGCCGTGAGCAGCGCACCAACTGCGACGACGATGAAGAACACGCCCAGCCAGTCCATCGAGGTGCCGGCGGCCGGCTTGCTTTCGCCGGCGAGGAAGGCGATCAGGGCTGTGGCCACGAGGGCCAGGACCACCATCAGCCAGAAGATGCTGCGGAACCCGAAGTGCTCGGCGAAGTAGCCGCCCACGAACGAGTCAACGCCGGCCACGCCGCCGTTGACCGCGGTGATGAGGCCCATAAGGGTCCCGTATTTACGCGGGTTGCTGACGGCGGAGCGCAGCATGATCAGGCACAACGGCACGGTGGGGCCGCTGACGCCCTGGATGATACGGCCCACAAAGAGCCAGGTCACGTCCGGGGCCATGGCCGCAATGACCGAACCGACAGCCATCAGCAGCATCATGCCGATCAGGATCTTCTTGCGCCCGATGATGTCGCTCAGGCGGGGCAGGAAGAGGGAGAACAGGGCGGCCGCGGTGAAGAACCAGGTCTGCGAGAGGCCAATGACGGCCTGATCGGTGTTCAGTTCCTTGCCCATGGTGACCAGGGCGGGGCTGAGCATGGAGGCGTTGAGCTGGAAGGCGACGCACGCGGCCAGCAGGGCGACCATCAGGGCGGTGACGTTGCCCCGGCTGGTCTTTGCCTCGGTAAGGGTGGCACTCATTTACTTGCCTCCCGTGACTGCTGCGAGGCCGGCAACCTCAAGAACGGCCGGTTCGCCGATGCGGACCAGGGCATCCGTGACGAGGTCCCAGAAACGGGCGTGGTCCAGGTCAACGGCCACGGAGGTGGTGCAGTCGTCCGGCGCGGGGGCCCGGAAGTCGGCCACGGTCATGCCGAGGGTCAGCGTGCCCTGGAGCTCGATGTCCACCGGAACCTTGCGGGTAGTGACGATGCTGGGATCGATCACGTAGGCCACGGCGCAGGGATCATGGACGGGCGGGAAGTCAAAGCCCTGGGCGTCCTTGTAGGTCTGGGTGAAAAACTCCATCAGTTCCATCACGAACTTGGCGGGTCCGGTGCCCACAGCCTCAATCTTCGCCACCACATCCGGGGTGGCGAGGGCCTGGTGGGTGAGGTCCAGTCCCACCATCACCACCGGCCACTTCTCGTTGAACACGATGTGGGCGGCCTCGGGGTCGATGATGATGTTGAACTCGGCCACGGCGCTCCAGTTGCCCACGTGGTATCCGCCGCCCATGAGGACAACTTCCTTGACGCGTTCCACGATGCGCGGTTCCTTGCGGGCAGCCAGGGCGATGTTGGTGAGGCCGCCGGTGGGGACCAGGGTGACCGTGCCCGGTTCGTGGGCCATCACGGTGTCGATGATGAGGTCCACGGCGTGGCGCGGGTCCAACTCGATGGTGGACTCGGGCTGCGCGGGGCCGTCCATGCCCGTCTCGCCATGGATGGACGGCGCGGTTTCGATGGTGCGGACCAGGGGCCGGCCGCAGCCGGCGGCAAATGGCACGCCGGTGATGCCGGCGATGGTCCCAACGGCTAGCGCGTTCTTGGTGACCTTTTCGAGTGTCTGGTTGCCCACCACGGTGGTGACGGCCAGCAGTTCAATGTCCGGGTTCCCGTGTGCGAGCAGGATGGCCACGGCGTCGTCATGCCCGGGGTCGCAGTCAAGAATGATTTTCCTGGGGGCGGGTTTTATCGGTTTGGATTCCACGTTAAATCTCCACGTCATTGGGGCCTGCCGAGGCAGTGGCCGAAAGTATTCAGTGTGATCATGGCACCCGCCCGGGCTGCGCGTCAAGCGCTTAACGTTGTCGCACGTCAAGCGCTTGACGCATAGACGCACCGGCAGTTCAGGGCAAGCAGTTCAGGGCAAGCAGTTCAGGCCGATTGCCCGCACTGCTGGGGCGGAGCAGTGGATTCGCGGATGACGAGGTTCGTGGCCAGCTCGACCCTGCGGGAGTCCAACGTCTCGCCGCGCATTTGGCGCAGGATGAATCGAAGCGCGGCCCGGCCCATCTCCTGCAACGGTTGGGCCACTGAGGTCAGCGCGGGTACGGATTCCTCCGCCTGGTACGTGCCGTCAAACCCCACCAGGCTCATGTCCTCCGGCACCCGCACGTTCTGCCGCCGGGCCTCGGCAAGCGCACCCAGGGCAACCGTGTCGTTTGCCGCAAAAACTGCAGTAGGACGCTCATCCAGCTGCAGCAGCTGCCTCATGCCCCGGACCCCGGCCTCGGACCGGAAGCTGCCCTGGACAATGTATCGATCGTCCACCGGGACGTTCCTTGCCCGCAAGGCGGCCAGGTAGCCGTGGAGCCGCGCCTGATTGCATTCGGCGCCGTCCGGACCGCCCAGGTAGGCGATCCTGCGGTGGCCAAGATCCAGCAGATGGGACGTTGCGTCTTTGCCGCCGGCCCAGTTGGTGGCGCCGATGCTGACCACGTTTCCGGCCGGTGGGTTGAGCGGATCAATGACCACAGTGGGAACTCCCCTGCGGTTGAAGGCATCAAGCTGGGGCTCACTGAAGGCGGAGGTCACCATAATCATTCCGCAGCGCCCCTCGTCCACAATCCGGCGGGCACGCTGTTCCGGGGTCAACCGCGAAGACCCCTGCTTGCTGGTGACGTTCAGCAGCACTTCAATGTCCGCGGCGCCGGCCGCATCCAGGATCCCGTTGAGGACTTCGATCGAGTAAGCGGAATCCAGAGAATCAAAGACCACCTCCACCGCCTGCCGGCCCGCAAGGTTCCGCCGCTGCTGGACCGGGGACTTGTAGCCCGTGCGCGCCAGCACGGCCATCACTTTGGATCGGGTCTCCGCCGCCACATCATCCCGTCCGTTGATGACCTTCGAGACCGTGGGCGCGGAAACGCCGGCCTCCTGGGCAATCGCTGCCAGGGTGAGCTTTCCCCGTTGCTCGCTGACGGTCATTTGGTTCTCCTTGGCTTTCGAAATATTTCGCTCCGTCAATTTTGCAGCCATCCACAGATTGCGTCAACGCATTGGCGGAATGCGGACCACAAAATGCCTTGACGCGCATTTGCAGTTCCGTTATTTTTGGTTGATTCTATCGAAAGCATTGCCGAAATGTTTCGAAGATATGAGCAGGCAACTCCAGTCACAGTGCCGTCGAAAGGAAATCAATGACTTCCGCAAAACCTTTGCGCGTCGGCATGGTGGGCTACGCCTTTATGGGCACCGCCCACTCCCACGCATGGCGGACCGCTCCCCGGTTCTTTGACCTGCCGCTTGAACCCGAGCTCACGGCTATAGCGGGCCGGAACGAGGACAGAGTCCGCGCCGCGGCCAACAAACTGGGCTGGGACTCCGTGGAGACGGACTGGCGGCGGCTGATAGAGCGCGATGACATTGACCTGATCGACATCTGTACGCCTGGTGACACGCACGCCGAGATCGCGATCGCCGCCCTCGAAGCGGGCAAGCACGTGCTGTGCGAAAAGCCTCTCGCCAACTCCGTGGAGGAAGCGGAGCGGATGACTGTTGCCGCGGAGGCGGCCGCCAAACGCGGAGTGTTCTCGTTGTGCGGCTTCAGCTACCGGCGGACGCCCGCGCTGGCGCTGGCCAGGCGGTTCGTGGAGCAGGGCCGGATCGGGACCATCCGGCACGTGCGGGCGCAGTACCTGCAGGACTGGCTCTCAGACGAGAACGCGCCCATGACGTGGCGCTTGGACAAGAGCAAGTCCGGTTCCGGCGCCCTCGGCGACATCGGTGCGCACAGCATCGACGCTGCGCAATGGATTACCGGGCAGAAGATAACAGGCGTTTCGGCCCTGCTGGAAACATTTGTTGCTGAGCGACCGTTGGCCGGCGATCGTGTCGGCCTGGGCGGACACGGTGAGTCGGGCAATGATGCGCCGCGCGGTTCCGTCACGGTCGACGACGCCGCGATCTTCAGTGCCCGGTTCGACGGCGGTCCCATCGGTGTCTTCGAGGCCACCCGTTACGCGTTGGGCTGCAAGAACGCGATGCGGCTCGAGCTGAACGGTACCAAGGGGTCTCTGGCCTTCGATTTCGAGGAAATGAACGTGTTGTCCTTCTACGACGCGGCCGAATCCCCCGACGCCGGCTTCCGGCGGATTTTAGTCACCGAGCCTGAGCATCCGTACGTCGGCAACTGGTGGCCCACCGGCCACGGCTTGGGCTATGAACACGGTTTCACCCACCAGGTGGTGGACTTCGTCACCGCCATCGCGGAAAACCGCCAGCCGAAACCGTCTTTCGCCGATGCCTTACAGGTCCAGCAGGTGCTGGCCGCCGTGGAGGACAGCGCGGCGAACTCCAGCCAGTGGCAGAACGTCTAAGACGTTGAGCACAGAACACGGAACCCCAGCAAAGGAATACCCATGACAGACAGAAAGACCGCACTCGTGGTCCGTGGCGGCTGGGATGGCCACCAGCCCATAGAGGCCACGGAGCTTTTCATTCCCTACCTGAAGGACAACGGCTTTGACGTCCGGGTCGAAGAATCCCCCAAAATCTACGCCGATGCCGGCTACCTGGCCGGCGTTGATCTCATCATGCAGTGCATGACGATGTCCACCATCGAGAAGGATGAATTCGAGGGCCTGCGGGCCGCCGTCGAGAATGGAACCGGCCTGGCCGGCTGGCACGGCGGGATCGCCGACTCCTACCGGAACACCTCGGACTACCTCCACCTGATCGGCGGACAGTTTGCCTGCCATCCCGGCAAACACCCCGACGAGCGCAGCGGCGAACAGTCCGACAACTACGTTCCGTACACCATCAACATGCTTCCCGCCGCGGAAATCCATCCCATTACGCGCGGCATCAGCGACTTCGAACTGGTCACCGAGCAGTACTGGGTGCTGGCCGACGACTACGTCGACGTCCTCGCCACCACCACCCAGAAGGTCCGCGCCTGGGATCCCTGGAACCGCGAGGTGACCTCGCCGGCCATCTGGACCCGGCAATGGGGCCAAGGCAGAATCTTCGTCGCCACCCCTGGGCACCGGGTGGAAATCCTCCAGGACAGCAACGTCCGCACCATCATCGAAAGGGGCCTGCTGTGGGCAAGCCGTTGAAAGTAGGAATCATTGGGTGCGGGGCCATCGTTGCCCAGTACCTCGCCAACTTCCGGCGGCTCGATGCCATCGATCTGGTGGCCGTGGCGGATCTGGATCCGTCCCGCGCGCAGGCTGTAGCCGAAGACTACGACGGCGTCCGGGCGCTCACGGTCGATGAACTGATCGCCGCCGACGACGTGGACCTGGTCCTGAACCTGACCATCCCGGCCGCCCACGCCCAGGTGGCCCTCAAAGCAATCGCCGCGGGCAAAAGCGTTTACGGCGAAAAGCCGCTGGCGGCCACGACGGGCGAGGCCCGCCAGGTGCTGGAAGCGGCGCGCGCCGCCGGCGTCCGTGTCGGCTGCGCCCCGGATACCGTTCTCGGAACCGGCATCCAGACCGCCCGCAAAGCGATCGACGACGGCCTGATCGGGTCCCCCATCTCGGCCACCGCCACGATGGTCACGCCCGGCCATGAACGCTGGCACCCCAACCCGGATTTTTACTATCAACCCGGCGGGGGCCCACTGCTGGACATGGGCCCGTATTACGTCAGTGCGCTGGTTTCCCTGCTGGGTCCGGTGGTCTCCGTGACCGGGGCGGCCAGCCGTACGCGGACCCAGCGGACCATCGGGTCGGGCCCGCGGGAGGGCGAGGTGATCCCGGTCAACTTCGACTCGCACGTGACGGGTATCCTGGTCCACGCCAACGGGGCGTTGTCCACCCTGGTCATGAGCTTCGACGCCGTCAAGACCAGGTCCTCCAACATGGAGATTCACGGCGAGCGCGGCTCCTTGGTGGTTCCTGATCCGAACCGCTTCGACGGCGACGTGGAACTGTTCACCCTCGGCGCCGGGACCTGGAAAACCCTTCCGGTCTCGGCAGGGTACAGGGGCTCCGGCCGGGGGTTCGGCATCGCCGATCTCGCGGCGACGCCGGAGGGAGCAGAGCCGCGCGCCGGCGGCCAGTTGGCCTATCACGTCCTCGACGTCATGGAGTCTGTGCTCGAATCGGCCCGCACCGGATCCTCTGTCCCGGTCCAAAGCACGGCGTCGCGACCGGAACTTGTGCCGCTCACAGCGTCACCGGATGACGCCCGCGTTCAGGAGGTCAGTGCCTAAGATCGCGGGTGCAGTGCGGGCGTTCCGGCCTACTACGATCGAGGTATGGAATCCGCGGAGCAGGTGCAGCAATCCGTCCGCTCGCGGCGCATCACGGCGGCCATGGTTGCGGCCCGCGCCGGCGTCTCGACGGCGACGGTTTCCCTGGTGGCCAACGGCAAGACTGCCGGCCGCGTCTCTGAGGACAACATCATCAGGGTGCGGGAGGCCATTTCCGAGCTCGGCTATGTCGTGGACAGCGTGGGCAGTTCGCTGGCCAAGGGCGTCAGTTCCATCGTTTTACTCGTGGCCCCGGACATCTCCAACCCGTTTTTCGCCAACGTGATCGCCGGGGTCCGGGAGTCGCTCGGGGCTGATTACCAGCTGCTGCTGTCCGTCACCGACGCCGGGGAGTTCCCGCAGGCGGACGACGTACGTAAGCTGATGGCGCTCCGGCCGGCAGGGCTTCTGGTTGACGCTCCCAACGCCGAATTCCTGGAGGAACTTTCCGCCGCCGGCCCCGTGGTCCTGCTGGATGCGCCGGGCCTCGAGGCCTACGCCCCGTCCGTCAATCTGGACGTTGCGCACGGCGCGCGCCAGCTGGCCGCGCATTTGGCGGATGTTGGGCACCGCCGGGTGGCCTACGTGGACAGCGTGACAGGCACGGCCACGTTTGAGGTCAGACGCCGCGCCTTCCTGGCCGCGGCCAGCGCACATGGAATGTCGGTGCCCGCTGACGGCATCATCAGTACCACCATCGACGTCGGTGCGTCCGCAGCCGCGTTCGCCGCCGCCTGGCCGGCATGGCAGGAGGCCGGGGTCACCGCCGTCGCCTGCTGCACGGATACCCACGCCTACGGGGTGCTGCAGGAAGCACGCGTGGCAGGCGTGCAGATTCCGGGCCAGCTGGCCATCGCCGGCTTCGATGATCTGCCGTACTCCGCGACCAGCAATCCCAGCCTGACCAGCGTGCACCTGCCGGCAACCTCGCTGGGGCTGAAGGCAGGTGGGCAGCTGCGCCTGCTTATGGAAGGCCGCCGGCTGGAGCAGCCGCAGCTGACTCTTGAAAGCTCACTGGTGATCCGCAACTCCACATCGGCATAACACTGCGCCACGCGTGACACTCCTCTGTCACACCCCCGCCGTAAGCTGGGGGCATGCCGAGTAACTGGGACAGCCTGGACATCAGCCTGCGTGAATCCGTGCAGGAAAACGTGGAGATCTACGAGCGCGTCCGCCCTGCCCTGAAGCTGGTCACCAAGGACGTTCTCCACATCCTCCGTGACATGTTGAAGGACACCGAAGTCACGCCGCTGTTTGTCACCGGGCGCACCAAATCGGTGGAATCGTTCCGGGAGAAGATTTCCCGGATCGAGGACCCGCTGGAACCCGGCGGACCCCCGGCGCTGAAGTTCCCGGACCCGTTCCGCACCCTCAACGACATGGTGGGCGTGCGCGTCATCACCAAGCTGCCGGCCGAGAATGCCTTGGTGGCCAACATCATCAAGCGCCAGCGCCAGATATTCGACTGCCGCGGTGACCGCGAGAAGGACATCGGTTCCATCGAGTCCGGCACGTACGGCTATTCCAGCCGCCACCTCATCCTGCGCACCATCCAGAACGAGGCCGTCAAGGAATACCAGCAGGCCTTCAACCCGGACATCCCGGCCAACGGCAGCTACTTCTTCGAATGCCAGATCCGCACCGTCTTTGCCCACGCCTGGAGCGAGATCGAGCACGACATCCGCTTCAAGGCCGAGGACCCCCGCGCCTGGACACCGCATTTCGACCGGCAGTTCACCGCCACCGCCGCCATGCTGGAAACCGTGGAAAGCGCCTTCGCGGACCTCCACGAACGCTACGAGGAAGTCCGTAGCTACTGGGATGTCGAGGGTGAGGGGGCCGCCCAGCTCACACCCAACCGGATCCGTGACGTCTGGCGCACGCTGCTCCCGCACGTGGACCGCAAAGTCGATGACGACTGGGGCTGGGCTGCCGAGCTCATGGCCGCCCACGGCCTCAACCAGACCGTCCAGCTGGCCGGCCTGCTCAGCGCCCAGCGGATCACCGAGGTCCGCAAGGCGCTGGACCACCGGTACTCCCCCGGCCCGGACCGCCTGCTGGATGACCTCCTGCTCTGGCAGTACGGCACCAAACACATTGACCTCACCGCAGAGACGCCCGACGCCGTGCCACACCCGCGGCGCGACAGCCTCCTGCGGCGGCTCAAACAGATCGAGCGCTACCGCCAGGCCAAGGCGACCTAACCGTTTCAAGCCCTGGAAAGAGACGGGCGCGGGGTCGCAGATTATTGGCCACCACGGACAGTCAACTACCCTTGACTGGTAGGGGCGGCTGTTGTAAATGGACCCCCGATGCTTCCGGTTCCCGCCCAGCGGCACGATCCGGCACCCGTTTTGCCCCTCTCTGACAAGGATTCCGCCATTTCCACGGACGCATTCTTCGCCTCGCTCACCCGGATCCGCAACGTCATTCTGCCGACGCCTGTACGGTCCTGGCTGAACACTTCCCGTGGGCTGCTCACCGGCTTCATCCTGGTGCACCTCGGATTCCTGATCTTCGGTGCGCTGCTTTCCCTTCGCGGCGAAGCGTTCAGTGACACGTTCATTTACCGTGACTGGGCTGCGGCTGGTTTCAACGAGGCAAACCTCAGCGGTGGCCCCAGCCCGTGGGTCTATCCAATCCTGGCCCTGATCCCGATGGCGCTGGCAGGGCTGGCGGGACCGGGACCGTTCTTCTTCCTCTGGGTGCTGATGACCACCCTCCTTAACGGCTGGGGCTTGGCCAAGCTAACTGACCGTGGCCGCAACCAGGACGCCATCCCGGCGGGCTGGTGGTGGCTCTGCTTCACGCTGTTGATGGGCTGGCTCGGCTTCGCACGCGTGGACGGCCTCACAGCTCCGATCGTTCTGGTTGCTTTGGCCTACGGAGTGGGCCGGCCGTTCATCGCCTCTGTCATCCTCGCCGCCGCCACCTGGGTAAAGGTCTGGCCGGCCGCGGTGATGCTGGCCCTCTTCGCCGTCGTCAAGAACCGTCTGCTGGTGGTACTTGCCGGCGTGGCCACGACAGCGGTGGTGGTGGCACTCGCCGCCACGATTGGCAGCGTGCCGAAGCTGCTGAACTTCCTGACCCAGCAGGGCGACCGGGGCATGCAGCTGGAGGCAACTTTCACCACCCCGTGGCTGTGGCTGTCCGTGCTGAACATCGGCGACTCCCGGATGTACATGAACACCGACATCAACTCCATGCAGGTGGACGGCCCCGGTACCGCGGTGATGTCCGTCCTGATGCAGCCGCTCCTGATCCTCGCCGCGCTGCTCGTGGCCGGGCTAACGTTCTGGGCACTGCACAATGGCAAGCTGAACCAGGATGCAAACGGCGGTGGCGTGGACCGCACCGAACTGCTGCTCGCAGGAGCCCTCACCCTCACCACCGCCTTTGTGGTCTTCAACAAGGTGGGCTCACCCCAGTTCATGGTGTGGCTGGCGCCCGCCGTGGCAGTGGGCCTGGCGCACAGCTGGCGTGAATGGCGGGTTCCCGCGGCCATGCTCATCGCCATCGCGGTGGCCACGTTCTTCATCTACCCGCTGTTCTACGATGCCCTCAGTCACAACAACCCCCTCATGGCCGGTGTGCTGACCATCCGCAACGTTCTCCTGGTGGTCCTGTTCCTGTGGTCGGTCCGGCGCCTGTACTCGCTGGGCAAAAAGACGTCCGCGTCCGTCCCCGCGCTCAAGGAGTCCTGAGATTTCCACGAAGTTCTTCGACCGGCTGGTCAGCGTCCGCAGCACCGTCCTGCCCGCGCGCGTGGTGGACTGGTTTGCCCGTCCGTCCAGCGTCTGGTGGGGCTTCGCCGTCATCCACCTGTATTTCCTGGGCTGGATGGCATCGTTCTTCCTCAACGGCGATACGTTCAGCGACACCGAGCAGTACCGCCAGTGGGCCATGGACGGCTACAACCCGGACAGCCTGGACGGCAAGATCAGCCCCTGGGTGTACCCGGTGCTGGCGCAGATCCCGATCTTCCTCGCGAACATTGCCGGACCCGGCCTGTACCTCCTGTGCTGGTTCCTGATCATCACAGCGCTCAACGCCGTCGGGCTTGCTTTCCTGACCCGCGGACCGCGGAAGGCGAAGGGTATCGCTCCGGCCTGGTGGTGGCTGTTTTTCACCGTCTTTATGGGTTACCTCAGTTTCGCCCGGGTGGAGGGAATCACCGCCCCCATCGTGCTGATTGCCCTGCTGTACGCAGCCGAACGCCCCGTCGTGGCAGGGATCCTGCTGAGCGTGGCCACCTGGCTCAAGGTGTGGCCGGCAGCGGTCCTGGTGCCGATCGTTATTGCCAGCCGCAAGCGGATCCAGGTGCTGGCCTCCGGCGTGGCGGTCACCGCCGTCGTGGGCCTGGGCACGTACCTGTCCGGCGGGCTGCCGCACATCATGGACTTCCTGACCAACCAGGGCGAACGTGGCATGCAACTTGAAGCCACGTTCTCCACGCCATGGGTGTGGCTCAGCGTGTTCAACATCGCCGGGTCCAAGATGGCGGACAACACCGCCATCAACTCCACCGAGGTCTACGGCCCCGGCGCCAGCGTGGCCGCGTTCCTGATGCAGCCGCTGCTGATCCTCGCCGCCGTGGTGGCGGCCGTCCTGCTGGTCCGGGCACTGAACCGCGGCGCCGAGCGGGAAGAACTCTTCCTCGAGGGCGCGCTGATGATGACCACGGCGTTCATAGTGTTCAACAAGGTGGGTTCCCCGCAGTTCATTATCTGGCTGGCCCCCGTGATCATCGCCGGGCTGACCCACGATTGGAACCGCTGGAAGGTGCCGGCCGCGCTGCTGATGGGTATCGCCGTGACCACGTTTGTGATCTATCCGCTGTTCTACACCCCGCTCATCCACGCCCACCCGGTCATGGCCGCCATCCTCACCACGCGCAACGTATTGCTGGTAGTGCTGCTGTGGTGGTCGGTGAAGCGGACCGCGGAGCTTGGGCGGAAGTCGACGGCGGTCCCGCAGGCCGTCTGACGCGGACCGTCTTCTGGTTGGGCTACCGCCTGGGTTTCCGACGCAAGGCCGCGTCTTAATTCCGCTCGTTTAGAGCCTTTTGGCGGAGCTGGGTGCCTCAGCGGTCACTGCGGCGCTGGTCCATGACCCAACGCCAGCCACGCCGGGCCCAGTCCGAGGGTTTGCCCTCGATCAGCAGCTTCCGCGTGTGGATGTCCAGGACCAGCAGGTAGAACGTGAACAGCAGGGCCGTCACGAACGCCAAGGAGGACGCGTCGATGGGAAGCTCCACAAAGGACCAGACCGAGAGCTGGTCCTGCGCGCCGAATACGACAAAGAACGTCACGGCGACGTAGAGGCTCCGGATCTGCCAGTCGTTCCGGATACCTGTCACGGCCAGGAACGGCAGGAACCAGAGGATGTACCAGGGCTGGATGATGGGCGAGAGCATTACGACGGCGGTGAACGCCAGAGCCAGCCGACGGACCGCCCGCGAGTAGTCGCCACGGAACATCAGCAGCAGTACCAGCCCGATCGCCGCCCACTTCATGCCCGTCCGCAAGAGGTCCGCAATGGTGCCGCCCGGCAGTCCCAGCACGTTGCCGAGGAACTCCACCTGCTGCCCCAGGAAGCCTGACGGCGAGTAGCCGGTGTACCCCGGCGTCGGGTCCATGATGGCCCAGACCCAGCCCAACCCGAGGTTGAACGGGATCCCGCTGACGGCCAGCGCCGCGAAACTGATTCCCGCCGTCGCACCCCAAATAAGGAACTTCCGCGTCCACGACGCGGCCGGTCCTGCCCACATAACCCCGATGAACGGCAGGAGCAGCACGGTGATCGGCTTGATCCCGATGGAGGCCGTGACCAGCAGGATTCCGGCCAGGTAGCGCTTCGTCGCGGCGAAGTAGACACCGGCGACGGCGAGGCCCACCATCAGCGCGTCGTTGTGGGCACTGGCCACGAAGCTGATCAGGAACAGCGGGTTGGCCACCGCAATCCAGAGTGCCCGGGCGCCGTTGATGCCGTGCAGTTCGGCCAGTTTGGGCACGTAAATGACGCAGAGCAGGACCCCGACGCCGGCGATCAGGCGGAACAGCAGAACGGATACGTCGGGCTGCGCCCCTGTCAGCTCTACCACGCCGCGGGCGAGCCACAGGAAGTAGGGCCCGTAAGGGGTCCTGTTCTCGGCCCAGGCCGGGTCCGCGCCGAGGGCGAACCAGTTGTTGAGGGTGGAGATTCCCACGGTGTACGGGTTCTGGCCTTCCATGACCAGGCGGCCCTGGCCAGTGTAGGCGTAGACATCGCGGGAGAAGATGGGGACAGCCAGCAGGAGCGGCAGGGACCAGGCGGAGATGGCTATGACCACCGACCGCAGCGAGTGTTCGCCCCAGTCGTCCAGCCGCTGGCCCAGCCGGAGCCAGGACCGCATCAGGAGCATGGCCCCCAGTGTCAGGAGCACGGTGGACAGCGTCACGCCCCAGCCCTCGGTCCGCAGCGCGATGACCACCGGCTGCCGGATCATGGGTGAGCCGTTGGCGATCCAGCCCGTTCCGATAGAACCCACAAACATCATGAGGGCGCCGAGGAACCCCTGCCAGGTGGCGATGAACACCCTGCGTTTGGTGGACGGAGCTACGGCGGGCGCGGCAGGAGTCGGGAGCTCGGCCGCTGTCTTTTTGGACGGACCGGGGACGCTCTCCGAAGTGCTGATGTTTGAACCGCCTGCCGTCATGTCTTTTGGTCCCCTACTTACGTTACGGCGCTGGCTGGACTAGCTATAGGCCGGTCTACAACCCAGCCATTTTAGCAGTTGGCTTAGCGTGTGCCCCAGACTGGTAGGGGCGGACGTGCCCCCTATTCCGCAATGAGGCGTCCCGCCGCCCCTCCCCGCCTAAGAATGAAGCCACCACTGCCGCTTCACGAGCACGATTGGACCCAGCCATGGCCGCACGAAGCGCCCCCGATGCCCGGACCGGAACGCCTCAGCAGCTCCAATCAGTCCGCGCCACCCTTCGCTCGCCGCGGCGGCTGAAGACCGAGGCGCTGGCAGGCCTTGTGGTGGCGCTGGCGCTGATCCCGGAGGCGATCGCCTTCTCGGTGATCGCTGGCGTGGATCCGCGGATCGGCCTGTTCGCCTCGTTCACCATGGCTGTCACCATCTCCTTTGTAGGCGGCCGGCCCGCCATGATTTCCGCCGCCACAGGCGCCGTCGCCCTGGTCATCGCCCCGCTGATGCGCAGCCACGGCCTGGACCACCTGATCGCAGCGGTGATCCTGGCCGGCGTTTTCCAGATCCTGTTGGCGGTCCTCGGCGTCACACGGCTGATGCGGTTCATCCCGCGTTCGGTGATGGTGGGTTTTGTGAACGCCCTGGCCATCCTGGTGTTTATGGCCCAGATTCCCGAACTGATCGGCGTGCCGTGGATGGTGTATCCGCTGGTGGTGATCGGCTTGGTGATTGTGGTGGGACTGCCAAGAATTACGACGGCGGTACCCTCACCTTTGGTGGCCATCGTGGTACTCACCCTGTTTGCCGTGCTGGCAGGCGTGGACGTCCCCACCGTCCAAGACAAGGGCCAGCTGCCCGAGAGCCTGCCGTCCCTGTTCTTGCCGAACGTCCCGCTGACGTGGGAGACATTCCAGGTCGTGGCACCGTTCTCACTGTCCATGGCACTGGTGGGTCTGCTCGAATCGCTGATGACCGCCAAGCTGGTGGACGACATCACTGACACCCGCTCCAACAAGACCCGCGAGTCCTGGGGCCAGGGAGTCGCGAACATCGTCACCGGCTTCTTCGGCGGCATGGGCGGCTGCGCCGTGATCGGCCAGACCATGATCAATGTCAAGGGATCCGGGGCACGGAGCCGGGTGTCCACGTTCCTGGCCGGCGTCTTCCTGCTGGTCCTTGTGGTGGTGCTCGGCGACGTGGTGGGCCTGATCCCGATGGCCGCGCTGGTGGCCGTGATGATCTTCGTTTCAGCCATCACCTTCGACTGGCACTCCATCGCCCCGCGGACCCTGCGCCGCATGCCCAGGTCCGAGACCGCCGTTATGGTGATCACGGTGGCAGTCGTATCGGCCACCCACAACCTGGCCATCGGCGTCGGGGCCGGAGTGCTGGCGGCCACGGCCCTGTTCGCCCGGCGGGTGGCGCACTTCGTCACAGTGGAGCGGACCGTGGTCGAACTTAACGGCGAAAACGTGGCCACCTACACCGTGGACGGCGAGCTGTTTTTTGCCTCGTCCAACGACCTGTACACGCAGTTCGAGTACGCCCTGGACGCCGAGCCGGGCATCAGCCGTGTAATCGTGGACCTGCACGCTTCGCACCTCTGGGATGCCTCAACCATCGCGGTGCTCGACGGCGTGACCGAGAAGTACCGGCGGCACGGTCGGGACGTGGAGCTGATCGGGTTGAACGCCGCCAGCGTCGTTATGCGGGAACGGCTGGCGGGAAAGCTGAACTGATGTCCTGCGCCGGGGCGGCTCAGGGCGGAGCGGCTCAGGAAGCAGCGGCCATCGGCGTGTAACTGAAGGACTTCAGCGTCAGTGTCCCGTCCTTGGTCGATGCTTTCAGGCCCTTGGGAGCGCCAGCGGGAAACGCCAGCGACGTCAGGGTCCTCTCGCCGCCGTTGACGAATACTTCAACGGAGCTGTAGTCCACATAGATTGTCAGCTGCACCTTGCCCTCGCGGGGAGCGGATTCTGCCCGCCGGACCGCGCCGTAATCGGGTCCGAGTCCGGCGGTTTCCTTGGCTGCGCCGTCACGGGAGACGAACGCGGTTTCCGATTCGAAGTCGTAGCCCACTGTGGCGAAGGCCCCGTTTTCGGCGAGCAGCTCCACTTTGGCCTCGGAGCCGTCGTCCCCGGCCGCGCGTTCGAGCGTGAGGTCAAGCCGGTAGGCACCGCCGTGGAGCTCGGGCAGCCCGGGAGCACCGTCCGGAGTCAGTTTCCGGTTCTCCGCAGTGACCGTCTCGCCTTCGAGTGACTTCAGCGCGTTGGTGGGCGTGGAGACGAGCGTTGGTCTTCCGGAGACCGATTTGAGCCGGATGTCCCTGACTATAGTGTCGGTGCCGCCGTGCCAGTCGTCCGTGGGCAGCTTTCGCGCGTAGGCCCAGTTGTTCAGCCAGGCGATGGCGTGGCGGGAACCCATGCGCTGGCTTTCCGTGAGCCGGGGGTCCTCCCAGGTCACGGCGGCGTAGAAATCGGAGCCGTCGTCGAGCCACTGGTGTTTCTCGTCTGACGGCGTGAACCGTGTGCCGTCCCAGGTTCCGGTCCAGTAGGCGACGCCCGTGGACTTTCCCTCCTCGGCCCCGTTGGCGCTGGCCGCGAGCACCCAGGTCCGCTTGGCCGGGTCGCCGTCAACGTCGAGCTGGAAGAGCTCGGGGCATTCAAGAACGCCCAGGCCTTCGCGCTCAAAACCGGACAGGTAGCGCCATTCCTTGAGGTTGGAGGAGGCGTACAGTCCAATCTTTTCGCCCTCCGCCAGGACCATGACCCACTGGTTGTTGGCCTCATCGCGGATGATTTTGGGGTCGCGCCAGTGCTGCTCCCCGGGGTTGTCCATCACCGGGTTGCCGTCATAGGCCTTGAACGAATACCCCTTATCGGTGGAATAGAACAGCGACTGCCGCTGCACTCCCTCGTCCTGCTGGGTCATGACGGCGATGACGGCGTCCTCGCCGAACCCCGCGGAGTTCCCGTGATCCACCACGGCGCTGCCCGTTTCGATGTCGCCAAGGCCGTTTTTGTACTTTTCGATGGCCACACCCTCGTCCTTCCAGTGCACCAGGTCAGTGCTGGTGAGGTGGTACCACTCGGTGCCGTTCTCCCCGGGGTAGCCGGAGTTGTAGAGGTAGTAGTAGTGCCACTGACCGTCAAGCCAGAAGGGCCGCTGGGGATCGTTCATCCAGTTTTCCCGGGGCGTGATGTGGTAGCTGGGCCGGTATCCGGAGGCGCCGTCCGGACGCGCGAACGCCGACTCTGCCGGCGCCGGCACCTCCGGGCCGGCGCCGAGGTCGGACAACATGGCCCCCACCGCTTCGGGCGTGATGCAGCCGGGCCTCGGAATCTCCGCGGAGCCTGCCCGCGCCACCTGGTCCCGAACGCTGGAGCGCGCGTAGACTTCCCCGCCCACCCGGGCGGCGGCCACCCAGCCGTCGGCGCATTCGATGGCGCGGAGGTCGGAGAGACCCTCGGTCCGAAGCGGATACGCCAGGCCTTCCAGGCTGCGGTCTCCCCCGGTCAGCCAGAATGAGCCGTAATGGCCCTTCGCCGCTTTGGCTTCGGACTGCGCTTTGGCAACGTCAGCCAGCGCTTGCTCGGCCGGGCTGCCCGGGTCCGGCTGAGAGCCCAAACCCACCACCATTGCCGCGGCCACCAGGACCAATGCACCGGCAGCGGCCACCGCGGCCCACAGGGCCCGTGGCGTGAGTTTGTTGGGAAAAAACCTGAATGACATGTTTGCCGATCATTGTGATGCACGAATGCCGGCGCGAGGTTCAAGCCGGCGCCGGCATTTTCATCATGTTGGTCTGATTTGACTCAATTTTACAGGCCTCGCACCCCGGTGCTCTCGCGGCGGTCGCCACGAAGACCCTACGCGGGCGTTGCGCCTGGAGTTCGCTTCAGGCGCAGGGCGCCGGGCGCAGGGAAACTAATTGTTGCCTTCGCTGTGGACGGTGCGGTTCCGTCCCAATGACTTGGCAGCGTAGAGGGCCCGGTCGGCAGCGGCGACGAGGTCCTCCAGGTCGGAGGTCCCGGCGTCGTACAGTGCCACACCGTAGCTGACTGTGGGCATCTGCAGTCCGTCCGCTGTGGGGACCTGGGCGAGGCGCCGGCTGATCTCCTCCGCGGTTTTCTCAGCCCGTCCGGCGGTGGCGCCGGGAATAAGGAGGACGAACTCTTCCCCGCCGTACCTGCCCGCCAGGTCGGTGGACCTTACGGTGTCCCGGCACGCTCCAGCGAAGGCCTGCAGGGCGAGGTCCCCGGCCGCGTGGCCGTGGGTGTCGTTGACTGCCTTGAAGTTGTCCAGGTCCGCGAGGATCAGGGCGCCCGTTCCCGGGGTAACGGACCTGTCGCCCAACAGCTCGGTGGCCAGGTCCAGGAAGGCTTTGCGGTTGAGTAGGCCGGTGAGATCGTCCCGGGTGGCCACCATGCGTAAGGCCCGGGTCTGCTGTTCGGTGCTCAGGGCGGCCATGCTGAAGGAAACCACCACCAGCAGCACCATGGTCACCAAGGTGGTCCCCGCGGAGCCGAAGAACGTGGCGAACGTGCGTCCGTTTGGGCCCTCCAACACGAAGTACGCCAGCCGGCCGAAATAGAACACGGACATCGCCGCCGCGGCGGCAGCCATCGGCACGCGCACGCGGGAATAGCCAGGTTCCAGCCGCCAGAGTTCCCGGGATGCCAGCCCGATGGTCAGGCACATCGCGGCGAGGAAGACGGCACCGCCGGCCCAGACGTTAGTGCCGGGATTGTCGACGGCGGATGCCACCAGCGTGACCATCGGCAGCCCCGTGAAGAGCCACCGGAGCGGCCGCAGGTCCCGGAGCGAGCGTGCGCCAGCCCAGACGGCCACTCCGCCGAGAACCAGCAGGACGTTGCCAAGGGTGTTGGCCCACCACTGATGGCCGGTTCCGTTCAAGAGGAAAGCGGCGGACCCGGCGAGGAAGAACACCAGTGCGGTGCACCACCAGCCGCTGTACGGCGAGCGAGTGGAGCGGTAGGCCGAAAAGTAGAACAGTAAGACCAGGACCAAAGCCATCACACCGAAGGCGACCCGCAGCGTGGCGGTATCCAGGACCATTTCCGAAGTTCCCCTGCCGACGAAGCGATGAACGCCCAGTATGGCACCGTTACTGGCCCGGCGGGCGGATGATCCGCCGTTGCGTGGCCAGGGCGATGGCGGAGGTCCGGTTGTCCACGCCGAGCTTGCCGTAGATGTGCACCAGATGGGTCTTGACGGTGGCCTCGGAAATGAAAAGCCGCTTGGCGATGGCTCGGTTGGTCAGGCCGGTGGCCAGCAGTTCCAGCAACTGCACCTCGCGGGTGGTGAGCGCGGTTTCCGGGCTGCTGATCCGCGACATCAGCAGTGCGGCTACCTTGGGCGCCAGGGCCGTCTGGCCGGCCGCCGCCGACAATACCGCCTGGCGGATCTGCTCCGGCGGGGCGTCCTTGAGCATGTAGCCGCTGGCGCCTGCCTCGACGGCGGCAAGGATATCCGCCTCGGTGTCATAGGTGGTCAGGATCAGGACCGGCGGTGGGGTGTCCAGCTGCCGGATTGCCGCGGTGGCGGTGATACCGTCCATCCCGGCGCCCATCTGCAGATCCATCAGCACCACGTCCACGCGCTCCCCCAGGGTCCGCAGCCGCGCGAGTTCGCGCAGCGCCGCATCCCCGTCGGCTGCCTCGGCGGCAACGCTGAAGTCCTCGAATTCGGCGAGCATGGCGCGCAGGCCCGCGCGGACCACAGGGTGGTCATCCACCAGGAGAATGCGGAGATTACCCATCAGTCCCGTTCCCCCTTCGGCGCTGCTTCGCCGGCGATGAGCGGCAGCCGGACCGCGACGACGGTCCCATCGCCGGGTGCCGTCTCCACGTCCACGGATCCGCCCAGTTCACCCACCCGGGCAGCCAGCGAGCGCAGCCCGAACCCGCTGCCGTCCGCCCGGCCGGCCACGCCGGAACCCGGCGCTTCCGGCACAAAGCCCGTGCCGTCGTCGTACACGTCCAGGGTGACCTCGTCCCCGAGGAACGCGAGGGTGACGACGGCGGTGCTTGCCTTGGCGTGGAGCCTGACGTTGGCGAGGCTGGCCTGGGCGGCCCGGAGCAGGGTGACGCTGTACTGCGGCGGCAGCTCCGCCGGATCGCCCACCAGCTCGAAGCGGCAGCGGAGGCCGTCTCCGCGGGCGGCGGCCAGGGTTTCGGTTTCGCCGCAGAGCCGCTGCAGGCTTTCCGGGAGCGACGACTCCTGGAGCTGGGGTGAGGAGAGACCGCGGACAAAACTGCGGGCCTCCGCGAGGTTTTCCGACGCCGTCTGCTGCACCAGCGCGAAGCGCTCGGCGGCCGTGGCAAGATCGCCGCCGGCCAGGGACTTCTCAGCCGCCCGCGCTACCAGGACGATACTGGACAAGCCCTGGGCGAGGGTGTCGTGGATTTCGCGGGCCAGGCGCTCACGTTCAGCTGCGACGCCGGCCTCGTGCTGGGTCCTGGCCAGTTCGGCCCGGGTCCTGCGGAGTTCGTCCGCGGCCAGCCGCTGCGCCTGACTCTCTTCGTAGAGCGCGCGGTATGCGATCCCGGTGACCACTGCGAAAACGGCACCCAGCGACGGTCCCAGGACCATGGGCAGGGAGGGCGACGGCAGTCCGCTGGCCACCCACTGCGAGGCCACCACGGCGGCCGTCATGGCGGCGATGGTGAGCAGCGCAATCCGGCGCGGCAGGACGTGCAGGTGGAGGAAGAAGAGCGGAAACGCGACCCAGGAAAATTCGGCGCTGCCTGCGAGGAGGATGCCCCACAGTGCTGTAACAACACCCAGCCACGGGGCGGCGTAGGGGTGCGGGTTGAAGCCGGAGCGGCCGGCGGCGAAGCGTTTTTCCAGGACGGTGCCGGCGAGGTATGCCCCGGCCAGGGCGACGGCTAGCGCGGACCAGGCGTAGCGTCGCGCCCCTACCGATGTGCCGCCGTCGGCCGGTCCGTCCGCGAGGTGGATCCGCAGGATGGCGACCAGCAGCAGCACGGCAAAACTGACGTGAAGCGTCACCCGCAGGAACCGCAGGATGGCAGCCCCCGACGGGGTGGTCTGTGGGTCCGCGGCAGGCATTTCATCAGCTTATGCGCCGGCGGAGGTGTACGGATCAACCAAAAGGTTGACCACCCGGTCAGCCCTTTATCCCGCCCGGCTCAACCAGGTCCCCGATGTGGGCCGGGCCGATGCGCCGGAGAGTGGATTCAGAAGGAATTCCACCTCCACTGAAGGAAGTACAACGTGTTTCTCGCTATTCGCGATATCCGGTTCGCCAAGGGCAGGTTCGCCCTGATGGGCGGCGTGGTAGCCCTGGTGACGCTGCTGCTGGTGCTGCTCTCCGGGCTCACCGCCGGGCTGGGCGACCAGTCCACGTCGGCCATCGGGAAGCTGGGTGCCGGGTCTGGTGCGGGCTCCGGCGCTGAGGCCAAGCCGGTGGACACCATCGTTTTTGGCGCCCCGGGCACCAACCAGCCGGCGGCGTCCTTCACCGAAAGCGAAGTGACGGCGGCGCAGGTGGACAGCTGGAAGCGCACCGCCGGGGTGGCCAGGGCCGAGGCCCTGGGCATCAGCCAGTCCCGCCTCCAGGGCGGCGATGGCGGCACCGCTAATGTGGCGGTATTCGGCGTCGCCGAGGACGGGCTGCTGGCGCCGTCGCCGGTCCGGGAAGGCTCGGTGGTGATCGGCGCGACCGTCGCCGCAGACCTGTCGCTCAACGTCGGCGACACGGCCACGGTGGGTGGCACTGAACTGACCGTTACCGCCGTCGTGGCTGACCAGTGGTATTCCCATACCGGCGTGGTGTGGACGGCGCTGCCCACCTGGGCCGAGGTGGCGCACCTGGCTCCGGCTGCCGGCAGCGCGCCGGGGAGCATGCCGGTGGCCACCGTCGTCGCGGTCACCTATCAGGACGGGGCTGCAGCGGACGAGGCGGCGGCCAATGCGCTGGCACGCACCGTCAGCACCTCCCGCACAGGTTCGTTCCAGGCGCTGGGGTCCTTCAAAAGCGAAAACGGGTCGCTGCTGCTGATGCAGGCGTTCCTCTACGGGATTTCGGCGCTGGTCATTGTGGCGTTCCTGACGGTGTGGACGGTGCAGCGCACCCGCGATATCGCGGTCCTTAAGGCCATGGGCGCGTCCGGCGGCTACGTGCTGCGCGATGCCATGACCCAGGCCGCCATCGTGCTGCTGGCCGGCGCGGGCCTGGGCGGGACGGCCGGAATTCTGGGCGGGTTCGCTGCAGCCCAGGCCGCGCCGTTCCTGGTCACGCCGGCCACCACGCTGCTTCCAGTGCTGGGAATTGTGGCCTTGGGCATGGCGGGCGCCGCGCTGGCAGTCCGCCGGGTGACCACCGTCGATCCGCTGATTGCCCTCGGCGGCAACTGAACCCCTCTCCTTCACCTCCCGAAAGGAAATCCCCCATGACTGTTACTACTGCTGCGTCCCTCACCCCTAGAACCAGCTCGGCCCCCGACCACCCGCTGACGCTCAGCAACGTCACCCTCGAATACCCGGACGGCGGCGGAACCGTCAAGGCCCTGGACAGGGTCAGCCTCCAGGTCCCGGCGGGCCGGATGGTCTCGCTGGTAGGCCCATCCGGCTCGGGCAAATCCAGCCTCCTGGCCGTGACCGCAACCCTGGTCCGCCCCACCAATGGGGACGTGGTCATTGATGGAACCAACACCGCGGAACTCAAGGACAAGGAACTGACGGCGCTGCGCCGGGAGACGGTGGGCATCATCTTCCAGCAGCCCAACCTCCTGGCGTCCCTGACCGCCGTCGAGCAGTTGATGATTGGCCACCACCTGCGCGGCAAGCCGCTGAAGGCCGCGCGTTCGCGGGCCCGTGAGCTACTGGACCTTGTAGGGCTGGGTGCGTCCGCAGACAAGCGCCCGCACCAGCTGTCGGGCGGGCAGCGGCAGCGGGTGAACATTGCCCGGGCGCTGATGGGCAGCCCGAAAGTGCTGCTGGTGGACGAGCCGACGGCGGCGCTGGACCACGCGCGCAGCGCGTCGATCATCGGGCTGCTGCGCCAGGTGACGGACGAGTTCCAGGTTGCCACGGTGATGGTCACCCACGATACGGAATTCGTCCCGCTGACCGACGCCGTCGCTGTAATGCGCGACGGCGGCCTGACCGCCCCGGTGTTGCCCGGCGCCTTGCTTAGTGCCTTACCGAGCGCCGGGGTCGCGGAGTAGGGTTCCGTCATGGACATCATCCTGGTACCCGGTTTCTGGTTGGACGCGTCGTCGTGGGAGAAGGTGACGCCGGCGCTGGCGGCGGCGGGGCACACCCCCCACCCGCTAACCCTGCCCGGCCTTGAATCCGTCGATGCACCCCGGGCGGGCATCAGCCTGCAGGACCATATTGCCGCCGTCGTGAATTTTGTTGACGGTCTCGATGGGAAAGTGGTCCTCGTGGGGCACTCCGGCGGGGGCGCGATCATCCACGGCGTGGCGGATGCGAGGCCTGACCGGGTGGCACGGAACATCTACGTGGACAGCGGACCGCTGGGCGAGGGCGGCGTCATCAACGATGAGCTGCCAGCCGACGGCGACGACGTGCCGCTGCCGCCGTGGGACGGCTTCGAAGAGGCTGACCTGGTGGACCTCACTGACGAACTGCGCACATCCTTCCGGGCGCGCGCCATTCCGCAGCCCAAGGGCGTGGCGTACGGCCGGCAGCACCTGCACGACGTCCGCCGCTACGAGGTCCCCGCCACGGTGATTGCGTGCGAATTCCCGTCGTCGCTCCTCACCGAATGGATCGACGCCGGCCACCCCTTCACCGCGGAGTTGGCCCGCATCCGCGACGTCGACTACGTGGACCTCCCCACCGGCCACTGGCCCCAGTTCACGAAACCTGTGGAACTGGGCCAGGCGATCCTGGCGGCGGTGGAGCGGGCGGTGTGACGCCCGGCCTGCATTGGTGGCGTCGGCTGGTCTCCCGCCTTCCGTCTGCGTTGATCCGACTCTGATGGAGCGTTCGGATTTTCGCGGTGCCTGGCTAGTTAATGCATGCTCTGGATCAGGATTCATCTGATGAGATACGCAACGTATTACCCTACAAAATGTCAGCAATCGAGGCTGTGGTGGTCCAGCCTGATCGGAACACGATGTCCGGGTCGGGAGGCGTTACTGCCCTCGAAAGTGAGCGACGATGCGAACCGGCTTGAGTACCTCTTGGGGCGCGACCTGGAGCAGGAATTCGGCATCAGTCACTCGATTTTTGAACTTCTCTGATCGAGCGCGAGAACTCCGCTTCTGATGCCCGGGTCAGGTGATCCGTCTCGCCGCACACGGCCAAGACGTGCTCCTTCGCGCCAGCAGCCGCCATGTAGAAAACTTCGAACGGCATCTCCTCAACCTGCTAACGCCCGCGGAGGCCGAGGTATTCTCGGCTTTCGTGGAAAAGATCAGCAAAAACGCCGCGCGGGAGCTGCCGATCATGCCGTAACTATTATTGGCCCACCCTCGGGAATAGCTGACTGGTCAGCTATTGTTGAATGGAGTGAGCGTGCCTTGCGCGACTCGCCCCGGCTATTCTTCCGGGGACTTCCGAGAAAGGTTCACCAGCATGTCACTGAATTTTGAGGTCTTCGATCTCGACTTCCCCGCAGGTTCACCCAACAAGTCAGCAACGTTGATTACCGGCTCCTCAAAGGCTCTCCTCGTGGACGCCGGCTTTACCCTGGCTGATGGCCACCGACTCGTTGCGGCGGTCTTGGACTCCGGCAAGGACCTGGAAACGGTCTTCATCAGCCACGCCGACCCCGATTATTACTTCGGCTTGGAAGTCATCGCCGACGCGTTCCCGAATGCCACGATCCTGGCGACCCCCATCGTGATTGAACACATCCAGGCAACCTACGAGGGCAAGCTCAAGGCTTGGGCGGCGTTGGGGGCCAACCTTCCAACGCGCCTTGCCACGATCACTCCCCTGACCGCGGACGCCATCGACCTCGAGGGGTACCGCTTCGAACTCCGGGGCGGCTCAGAGACCCTCCCTGACAGGCACTACCTGTACAACGCGGGCCAGAACGCAGTCGTCGGTGGAGTCCTGGTCTTCCAGGAGGAACACGTATGGACCGCAGACACCGCAACTCCCGAAAAGCGCTCGGCATGGATCGAGCTCCTTGACCAGATGGAGGCTCTGAAACCAGAGCTCGTCATCGCAGGCCACCGACTGCCGGGAACCGCCAACGACGCCTCGGGCATCGACTACACCCGGTCCTACCTCCAGGAATTCGAGCGGATCCTCGCCCGCTCAGCGGACGGGGCGTCTGTCACGGCTGCCCTGATCGAAAGCTATCCGAACTCCGGGATGCTCATTGCCGCGCAAATCGGGCCCAAGGTCGCCAAGGGGGAAATGACATGGGGCTGAGCGGTACCACCGAGCCCGCCCCCTCAACCTCGCCCCGCGACGTCGTCCGCCGGCAGTACCTGGCATCAGCAGCTGGTGACCTCGAAGCGCTCCGCGCCACCATGGCCCCCGATGTCGAGTGGACGGAGATGGCAGGCTTCCCCCTCGCCGGAACCTACCGGACACCCGCGGGAGTCACATCAAACGTCATGGAAATCCTCGGCCGGGACTGGGATGACTGGACCGCCCACGACGACACCTACATCGTCGAAGACGAAAACGTCGTGGTCCTGGCCAGATACACCGCCAAGCACCGGGCCACCGGGAAACCCCTGAACGTCCGGGTGGCCCACCACTTCATCGTTCGCGGCGGACTGATCGTCCGCTTCGAACAGTTCGTTGACACCGCAAAAGTCGCCGAAGCAAGTCAGCCAACAGCCATCCGTAGTTGGTGACCGCGCCACGTTCGTAAGCTTCATCGGCACAGACCGGCTCAGGCATCAGCTCACGCAATGTTTTCTCCTTCTGGCCGCGGTAGAGCTGGCGGAGTGGCGCTCGAAGAGTGACTTACGTCCGGGCATGGACACTTGGGATCCGCCGCCTCCTCACCAGCCCCAAGCACAGGACGGCTGCTGCCGCGGAAACGGCCGCGACTATCCCGAACGGGACGGCGTCGTTGGCGCCGCCGATGCCGACCAGGGGTGCGGCGATGCCGCCGAAGGCGTACCGGGCCAGCCCCAGCAATGAGGAGGCCGTCCCGGCGATATCGGGATAATCCTTGAGTGCCAGTGAGGTGGCCGGCGGGCTGGTGACGGCCACCCCACTAACCATGGTGAACAGTGACAGGATGATCGCTACCAGCGGCAGGTGCAGGAGCGCCGTCGCCAGCAGCCCCAAGGCACCGGCCGCGGTCATGATCAGACCCAGTGTGAGGGTTCCACGTTCGGACCACCGTTCGGAAAGCCGGCCGGCGATGAATCCGAAGACCATAAAGCCGAATGAAATCAGGCCGAAGGCCAAGGAGTACCCCACCGGGGAGAGCCCATACATGCCCTGGAGTATGTACGTTGCCCCGCTCAGATAGGCGAAGACCGCCGAGTACGTGAAACCCGTGATCAGCACGGCTCCGACGAACACCGGATCAGCGAGGAGCCGGCGGAAATCCTGGATTGAGTGGGAGAGGCCTCCGGTCACCCGACGGTTCGCCGGCAAGGTCTCCTGGAAGACCACCAATGACGCCAGCAGGACGGCGACGCCGACGGCTGCGAGGAACAGGAAGACTCCGCGCCAGTCGGTGACGGTTGCCAGTTGCCCGCCGATGACAGGCCCAACGATGGCAGCCAGTCCTCCGAGAACCGTAAGGCGGCCGTAGTAGCGAATCAGCTTGGCGCCCGAGTAGACGTCCCGCCCGGCGGCCTGCGCAATAACGATGCCCACGGCTCCGGCCAGGCCCTGGACGAACCTTGCGATAATGAGCGTCTCGACGGTTGGGCTCAGCGCACAGAGCGCAGAGGTAAGTGTGTACGCAACAACGCCGATCAGCAGCGGCGTCCGCCGCCCCAGGCGGTCCGAAAGCGGCCCGGCGACTACTTGGCCGATGGCGAGGCCCAGCAGACACGCGGTGATGGTCAACTGTGCCACCGACGTCGTGCTTTGCAGCTCACCGGTGAGGGCTGGGAGGACCGGGAGGTAGAGGTCCATGGAGATGGGACCGAAGATGGTCAGCAGGCCGAGCACAATCGCCAGGGGGCGGCCGACTGCCTGCTCGCGTGCGGGAATCGGGGATACGACGGCGGTCACGCTGGCTCCGTTCTACGGGTTGAGGGCAAAGACTGGGGTCACGTTCAATAAAACCCGGTCTTCCCCGTCCTAGCGAGGGCCCTGCTGATCAGGGGCCTGCCAGTACCTCCCTCCGCCGAGCCGTTCGGGGCTTGGATCAGGCCCATAGTGTGCAACGCTGGTTGCATGGATCTGGAGGTGTCGCCCGCGCTCACGATTCCCGCGTCGGAACTCCGCTGGCGGTTCTCACGTTCGTCCGGGCCAGGCGGTCAGCACGTCAACACGACGGACAGCCGCGCCGAACTCTCATGGAACATAGCTGGCTCCGCCGCCCTTTCGGATGACCAGCGGCAGATGCTGCTGAGACGTCTCGGACCACGCCTCGTCACCGGAGCGATCACCGTTGCCTCCTCCGAGCAACGCTCCCAGCTCCGCAACCGCGAGACTGCCCTGGCCAAACTCGCCGACCTCCTAAGAGAAGGCCTGGCGCCCGAAGGCCCCCGCCGCCGGGCGACCAAACCCACCCGGGGTTCGAACCGCCGTCGCCTCGCCACGAAGGTACAGCGGTCAGCGACGAAACAGCAACGCCGGCGGCCGTCCGCCGAGTAGCGCCACCCAGCGGTCCCGCTGGCCGGACCAAGCGGCGCTCCCGCCGTCGGGCCCTATCCCTGCGCGTTTCCGCCCGTTGTGGCTGACGGGGCTTCGCCGGCGCGGCGCACCCAGGTATGCGCAGCCCAGATGAACAGCAGCAGCCCCACGAGGACCAGCCCGGCGTGGCCGAGGTCGAGTTCGGCCAGGAAGGTGGTCACCGGGTCGGTGAGCCCGAGCATCCCGTGCAGTACGCCGGCGATGGTGATGACCGAGATGAACAGGGCAGAGGCTGCGGACACACCGGTGATGACCATGTTGAAATCGATACGGCGCCTGGGGTCCACAACTGCGCTCCCGTACATTTTCATCATCGCGACGCCGTTCACCGTGTCGCATAGGGTCATCGCCGCCATAAAGCCGAAGGGCAGGGACATCAGCGCGACCGGGGAGATGCCGGCCAGGGCGGCGGTCGCCGTGAGGAGCAGGAACGCAATGGTGGAGGCCGTATCGAAGCCGAGGCCGAAGAGGAACCCCAGGACGAAAATATCGCGGGGACGGTTAACCCGGGAGAGCGGCTTGTCGAGCAGCCGGGCCACCAGCCCGGTCGGCGCCAGTTCCTCGCGGGTGACGGGCGCGCCGCCCTTGACCCGGCGGTACAACAGGGCGGTCCGTCGGAACGCGGCAGCGTTGTAAATACCGATGGTCAATAGGAACAGGCCCGAGACGGACGCCCCGGTAAGGCTCAAAACCATGTTCACGGACGAGCCGTCATTAAGTGCGTCCTGAATGATGCCGGCACCACTGACCACAAGTACCCCGGCAAGCACAACCACCATGCTGTGGCCCATGCTGAACGCGAAGCCTACGCTGACCGGGCTGCGGCCCTGGGCCGCGAAGCGCCGGGTGGAGTTATCGATCGCGGCGATGTGGTCCCAGTCGTAGCTGTGCTTCACGCCGGCCAGGTACGCGGTGATCAGCAGGCCGAACACCACGGGGTTGTGGTTGGTGCGCAGCGAATCGGCCAGCAGCGCGAGCATCACCACATGGAGGGCGGCGACAGCCGCGAACGTCACCGCCAACCGGCGGGCTGTCGGGAGGGCTTCCCGCTCGTGGTGGTTCAAGAGGTCCTTCATTTAATACTTTCGAAGGTTGAGACGGGGCTGGCCATGCCAGCGGAAGCGCAGAAAATCGATGCCGGCGCGGATGACGGCGTCCAGCGGCTCCGTGGCGTGGGACAGGGCCCGGACGGCCAGGCCGCCGTCGAGCAGTGACATGCCCAGATTGCACCCGACGGCAAGCGGCAACAGCTCCTCATGCAGCTCGTTCAGCAGTGCGGCGTCCACACGGGCATCCATGACCAGGAGGGAACCAACGTGGGTGTAGTCCTCTAGGAAGGCCATGCCGTCTATCGGGGCGGCACCGGTCAGCGGGCGGATCAGCAGGTTGTCGAGCACCGCCAGGCGCCCGTCGACCGAGATCTCGTTCCGCAGGCGGATCTCGTCGTAGCCGAACAGGGCACCGTCCGGTGACCATCCCGGGGTGACGATCTCGGCCATCACCAGCGAGGCGCTGCTGTCCATCTCAACCACCGTGGCCTGCCGGTAGGTTGCCCCGCGGTAGGCGATCAGCGGGTCCGGCACAGATTCCAGGCTCGCGTTGGGGCCGAGCCGGATGTGCGTCCGCTGTTCGGCGCGAGTCTCTGGCGTGCGGTAGACCTTCGTAGCTGACTGGGTGGTCAGCAGGAGCCGGGCCCCTGTTTCAACGGTGATATCGATTTCATACTCGTCGCCGCCGACGTACCCGCCGCCGGGATTGACCACCACGTAGCAGACCTGGCCGGTGTCATCGAGGTAGTGCGGCCGGAGGATGCGCAGCGCCCCCTGATGGTACTGGCTCGTGGCGATGCAGCGGTCTCCCCGCACCCCTACGGTGAGCGCAAGCGTCCCGGCGAGTTCGACGGCGGCGCCGGTCACCGGGAGTGCGGGCGCAGGCGCCCCCGTCACTGGCGTAGGTCAAGCATGAGCACGTCGCGCCTGATCCAGTTGATGACGTGTTCCAGTCCTTCGTCGGTTTTGAGGTTCGTAAAGCAGTAAGGCTTGTTGCCGCGGAACTCGAGGGTGTCCGCCTCCATCACGGAGAGGTCAGCACCCACATACGGGGCCAGGTCCTTTTTGTTGATGATGAAGAAGTCGGACTTGATCATCCCCTGGCCGGCCTTGCGCGGGATCTTCTCCCCCTGAGCCACGTCGATGATGTAGATCGAGAAGTCCACGAGCTCCGGGCTGAACGTGGCAGAGAGGTTGTCTCCCCCGCTTTCGATGAACACGACTTCAAGGCCGGGGTGTCGCAGCCGCAGCTCCTCCACGGCCGCCGAGTTCATCGACGTGTCCTCCCGGATCGCCGTGTGCGGGCAGCCGCCGGTTTCGATTCCGATGATGCGGTCCAGCGGCAGGATGCCGTTGGCCGCGAGGATCTTGGCGTCCTCGATGGTGTAGATGTCGTTGGTGATCGCGGCCATCGAGATCTCGGCGCTGAGGTGGCGGGTCAGGCGTTCCACGAGCTGGGTCTTGCCTGCGCCGACGGGACCGCCGACGCCGATTTTGATGAGTTTCATGGTGCTCCTTGCTAGGCATTTGGGTGCGGCGGACCGCGGACGGCTAAGACATAAACATGCGGACGCGCTGGCGTTCGTGGCGCATCTGGGCGATTTCGAGGCCCGGGGCCGTGATGCCGAAATCGTCGGCCTCGAGTGCCTGGATCCGGCGTACGGCGTCCATGATCTTGGGATGTGCTCCCAGCAGCACACGCTGCCCGGCGTCCTGCCCGATGGGGATGGCACGGATCGCATTTTGGGTCAGGGACGTGACCGCAGTGAAGAGGTAGCTCGCGAGCAGTTCCTCCAGCGGGACGCCCAACTGGCGGCCGGCAACGCCGAACGCAACAGCCGGATGCCCGGCGCAACGCCCCGCTCCGACGTCGGCCGCGTAGCCCGCGAGCCGGGCACCCGGCGCCACCGTACCGGCGATGGCCAACATCCGTGCGCCCATCTTGATCCCCGCTTCGCGGACCTCACGGGGTAACGCCGCCGCGGCTATCAACCGGTCGACCCGGGCAATATCGTCCGCCGAGGTCGCCTCGAACGCCAGGCGCAGGGCAAACCCGTCACTGTAGGTCAGTTGGACGCCCACAAACTGGCTCAACCAGCTGGCGAAGCCCGCTTCGCCGTCGATGAGGCCGCGTTCCAGGAACGTCTCCATGCCGAAGGAATGACTGAACCCGCCGGTGGGGAGCGCGGAGTCAGAGAGCTGCAACAGCGGCAGCAGGTACGACGGCGGCTCGTTCACGCGCTCAGTGGGTGTGTTCGGCATGGCGGAACGGCACGGGCACCACACGTTCCTGGCGCGAGTACGGCACGCCCACGTGGGTCAGGTAGTCCTCGACCGTGTGGTCGTACTGCACCACCATCACCTCTGCGGCATATTCACTATCGGCGTCGAAAAACTGCGCCTGCATGTGCCGGTTGCCGAGATTGTGCGCCACGACCCCCATTTCACGGATGCTGCGCGCGGCAATAACCAGGACGTCCGTTGCCAGTGCCGTCACCACGATGACGGTTTTGTGGTCGCGGAACAGGATGTCGCCGTCGCGGAGATCCCGCACCGGGCCGGCGTCCTCGCTGAGCCGGATGCCCAGCTCACGGCCGTGGTCGGTGGTCACGCGCTGGATTTTCTTGACGAGTTCCGCGCTCGGCAGCAGGACCTGCTCCTCGTGAAGGCCGGCCAGTTCGCCGTCTGGGAGATCGTGCCGGTTGGCGATGACGTGGTCAATAATCATATATGCCCCCTTGGGAATATGCGTCTAAAAGAGGAAGTAGCGCTGCGCCATGGGCAGCACAGTGGAGGGCTCCGCCGTGATCGGCTCGCCGTCGACAGTCACCGAGTAGGTTTCCGGGTCGACCCCGATATCCGGTGTGGCGCCGTTGTGCTTCATGTCCGCTTTGGTGAGCGTGCGAATCCCGCTCACCGGCCGGATTACGCGGCGCAGGCCCAGCTGTTCGGGGACTCCGGCGGCGATGGCGGCCTTGGAAAGGAAGGTGATCGAGGAGGAGTGTACCGCGGTGCCGAGTGCCCCGAAGTTGCTGCGCAAGGTGCGTGGCTGCGGGGTGGGGATTGAGGCATTGGGATCCCCCATAACGCTCATGACAGCCTGCCCGCCCTTGAGCACGAGCTCGGGCTTGACGCCGAAGAACATCGGGTCCCAGAGCACGAGGTCGGCGAATTTGCCCTCCTCGATGCTTCCCACCGAGTCCGCGATGCCGTGGGCGATCGCCGGGTTGATCGTGTATTTGGCCACGTAGCGCTTGAGCCGGAAGTTGTCCCCCACCTCGGGGTCGCCGTCGAGCTTTCCGCGTTGGCGCTTCATGGCGTCCGCTACCTGCCAGGTCCGCAGGACTACCTCGCCCACCCGGCCCATCGCCTGGGAATCGGAGCTGGTGATGGAGAAGATGCCCATGTCGTGCAGCACGTCCTCCGCGGCGATGGTCTCCTTGCGGATACGCGAATCGGCGAAGGCCACATCTTCGGGGATGTCCGGGCTCAGGTGGTGGCAGACCATCAGCATGTCGAGGTGTTCGTCGATGGTGTTGACCGTGTACGGCAGGGTGGGATTGGTCGACGCCGGCAGGACGTTGGGCAGCGCCGCGATCTTGATGATGTCCGGAGCATGCCCGCCGCCGGCGCCCTCGGTGTGGAAGGTGTGGATGACGCGGTCGCCGATGGCACGGATGGTGTCTTCGACGAAGCCGCACTCGTTGAGGGTGTCGGAGTGGATGGCCACCTGCACGTCATACTCGTCAGCCACACGCAAGGACATGTCGATCGAGGACGTGGTGGAGCCCCAGTCTTCGTGCACCTTCAGCCCGATCGCTCCAGCCCGGATCTGCTCCGCAAGGGGCTCGATGGCACTGGCGTGGCCCTTGCCGAGCAGTCCGATGTTGATCGGCAGGTTCTCCACGGCCTGAAGCATGCGGGAAATGTGCCAGGCGCCGGGTGTAACGGTGGTGGCCTTGCTCGCGTCGCTCGGTCCGGTACCGCCACCGATCAGAGTGGTGATTCCTGAGGCCAGCGCCACCGGCACCTGATCGGGGCTCACGAAGTGCACGTGCGTATCGATGCCGCCGGCGGTAAGGATCTTGCCCTCGCCCGCGATGATGTCGGTGGCGACGCCGATGGTGATGTTCACGCCCCGGGAAATCTGGGGGTTGCCGGCCTTGCCGATTTTGAAGATGTGCCCGTCGCGCAGGGCCACATCGGCCTTGTAGATGCCGGTGTAGTCCAGCACGATCACGTTGGTGATCACGGTGTCCGGAATGTCGTCGTCCCGGACCAGTTGCCCGTTCTGGCCCATGCCGTCACGGATGACCTTGCCGCCGCCAAACACGACTTCTTCACCGTAGTTGGTGTGGTCGTGCTCAATCTCGAGGAACAGGTCAGTATCAGCTAGCCGAACGGCGTCGCCGGTGGTGGGGCCGTAGAGGTCCGAGTATTGCTTGCGGCTCAGCTCGAAGCTCATTTGGTGTCGTCCTGGAGGTCGATCAGGCCGCGGCTCGGCTCGAGGGGGCCGTTGATGCGGTCCCGGAACCCGTAGACCGCACGGTCGCCAGAGTACGCGAGCAGGTTGACCGTCTTTTCATCCCCGGGCTCGAACCGCACTGCCGTACCCGCCGGGATGTCCAGCCGGAAGCCGTGGGCCGCCTCCCGGTCGAATTCGAGGGCATCATTCACCTCGAAGAAATGATAATGGGACCCCACCTGGATGGGGCGGTCACCGCGGTTGATCACGGCAAGGGAACGGGGAATGAGGCCTGCATTGCACGTGATGGGCTCCGTGCGGAGGATGTATTCGCCGGGTTTCATTGGGGTTCTCCTCGCCTAGCGAATGGGGTTGTGCACGGTGACGAGCTTGGTGCCGTCCGGGAACGTCGCTTCGACCTGGACGTCGTGGATCATGTCGGCGACGCCTTCCATGACATCTTCCCTGGTCAGGATGGTGGTGCCGTAGCTCATAAGGTCCGCGACCCGGCGTCCGTCGCGGGCGCCCTCCACCAGCTCGTACGCAAGAATCGCGATGGATTCCGGATGGTTGAGCTTGAGTCCGCGTTTCTGCCGCCGTCGTGCGAGGTCGGCAGCAACCACGATCATCAGTTTTTCGCTTTCGCGTGGCGTTAGATGCATAAAAGCCTCCTAATTCATTCGCGATAAATCGCGAGCTCCCACTCGTTATCTACAACCGGCCAAAGAAAAGACCGGGAGGCCCGTGGATGACTGAAGACTATCAGAGTCCCACGGCAGTAACTCAGGCCCGAACCCACTCCCGCACCAGTGCCACGAATTCCTCCTGCCGGGCCGCCGCGTCCTCCGCGCTGCGAAAAATCACCTGGCCGCGGTCTTGCCCGATCATTTCCAGCAGCCCGCTCCATTTGGAGGCATCAAAAGGAAATTCCTCTTCGACGGCCTTTGCACCCCGGTGAAAAATCAACTGAACATGATGAAGCGGCCGCAAGTTAAATGTGACCCGGTCAACGGAGCTGAAGCAGAAGCTCGGCGCCCTCCACTTAATCCGCTCCGTGATGGCGTCATCCGCGTCCAGGATAGCCACCCGAAGGCTCTCAACCACAGGCTTCAACGGGTGCTCCAGTGACTCAAGAAACGAATCAACAGCCGGATTCCGATTTAGTGTCATGAAGCCTAGTCAAACACTTTCCCATGCCGTTTCCGACGGCGCCGATCCCTGCTGCGCGGCAGGCTGTAGTACTAGAGTGTGTTTCATCCGGGGATGGCGAGCTACCGCATCCGCGGGATCCGCGGCGATGATGCCGCCGCGTTGTGACTGTTGTTTCGTTCGAGCAAAGGATGATCATGGCCGTTTCAATTGAACTGGGCAAGAAACTCGACAAGGACTACGAGAACAAGAGCCTGGAGGAAGTCCTCGACGCCCCGCCGTCCGCCCTTGCGGGCCTCACGGAGAAGCACGCCGAACTTCTCGCTGGCATGGGGATTAAGACAGTCCGCGATCTCGGCAGTAACAAATACTTTGCCGTGGCAGGCGTCCTGGTGGCCCTGTCCAAGCATGTCGACTGAAGTACCTCAACGCGCAGGAAGGCCCGGCCGGGTGAGAACACCGGCCGGGCCTTCCTGGTTAATCAGCTCCGAAGACCAGAGTTCTACCTAGTCCCGCACCAGCACGTGGCGATCGATCACGTGGTCCGCGATGGCCATGCACGAGGTGGCTGCCGGCGACGGCGCATTCCGCAGCAGGGTCACCGGCCCCACCTGGTCGACGGCGAAATCGTCGAGCAGCGAACCGTCACGGCCCCACGCCTGCGCCCGAACGCCGGCGGCCGTCTTCGCCGTCAGGTCCGCCATGGTGAGCTCGGGAATGAAGCGCTTGGCCTTGCGGTAGTACATGGACTTCACCAGCGATGCGCTGATCTCGTCGATCCCCATCCGCCAATGCTTCCTGGCCAGCGGAACGGCCCCGGGCCAGGTCAGGGACTCCCAGGTGTCCTTGAGCGAGAACGTGCGCCAGCCGTAGCCCTCCCTGGCCAGCGCCGGGACGGCGTTCGGGCCGACGTGGACGTCGTCGTAAACGCCACGGGTGAAGTGCACTCCCAGGAACGGGAAGCGCGGGTCGGGCACCGGGTAAATCATGCCCCTGACGAGATTGTTGCGTTCGGGCTTCAGCGCCCAGTATTCGCCGCGGAAGGGCAGGATTTTCGGCGAAGGGTCGGCACCCACCAGGCGGGCCACGGCGTCGGACTGCAGTCCGGCGCAGGCCACCACCCGGTCGAAGACGTGTTCAGACACGGGCGTTACCACGCGCACTCCGGCCGGTTCGATGACCATCGACACCACCTCCTGCCCGAGGATGACGGTGCCGCCCGCCGCGCGGACGTCCTGCGCCATCGCTTCGGTGATGGCCGCATAGTCGACGACGGCGGTGTGGGGTGAGTGGACCGCCGCCACACCTGCCACGTGCGGCTCGATGTCGTGCAGCCGCGCCACGTCATCGATGCGGGCCAAGTCAGGAACGCCGTTGGCCTTGGACCGCTTTTCGATTTCGGCCAGGGCCGGCAGCTCCGTTTCGTCGACGGCGACCACCAGTTTGCCCACCTCACGGTACGGAAGGTTCTTCTCCCGGCAGTACTCTTCCAGCGCGGAGCGGCCTGCTACGCACAGCTGCGCTTTCAGGGACCCGCCGGCGTAGTAGAGGCCGGCATGTACCACCCCCGAGTTGTGGCCGGTCTGGTGCGCGGCCAGCCGGTCCTCCTTCTCGAAGACGGTGACGTCCCCGATCCCGCGCTGCATAAAGGCCCGGGCGACGGCGATGCCCACGATCCCGCCGCCGATGATTCCAATGCGTTCACTCACGTCAGGCCGTCCTTATCGCCGGGGTTTGACCAGCGTATAGAACGGGCATCCGGACGGGAAGTGTCAGCCGATCAGCGCCAGCACGGCTCCGGCGTTCACAACGCCGCCGGGCCGGGCCCTGAGATCGGTCAGCGTACCGGCGCGGTGGGCGGCCACCTGGGTCTCCATCTTCATCGCCTCAAGCACGACGACGGCGTCCCCCGCCGCCACCTCGGCACCCGGCTCCACGAGCCACTTCACTACGGTCCCGGCCATGTCGGCCAGCAGCTCGCCGGGATCAGCGGCAGCACCGCCGTCGGCAGCGCCATCCAAAGCCGTCCCGTCAAGGGAAACCCCCGCCGGAACGCCCGCACCGGAGCGGGCCCAGCCATCCAGCAGGTCAGCGGGAAGGCCGACGGCGAGGCGCCGGCCGTCCACCTCAACGGTGATGGTGCGCCGCTCGCCGTCCGGAACGGACGTGCCGAACTCCGGATCGGCCGCGATGGAATCCGCGAAGTCGGTCTCGATCCAGCGCGTGTGGATACCGAGCGCGGCTTCGGACGTGAAGTCCGGCGCCTGAACAACGGCCCGGTGGAACGGTAGGACGGTGGCCACGCCGGTGATCTCCATTTCGGCGAGGGCGCGGCGGGCCCGGCGGAGCGCCTGCTGGCGGTCGGCGCCGGTGACGATCAGCTTGGCCAGCAGGGAATCGAACTGCGGCGCCACAACCGAGCCGGAGCGGACCCCGGAGTCCAGCCGGACGCCGGGTCCCGTCGGGCCGCTGAAGGTGGCGATGGTGCCTGGCGACGGCAGGAAGCCCCGGCCTACATCCTCCGCGTTGAGCCGGAATTCGAACGAGTGGCCGCGCGGCGTGGGATCGGCGGTGAAGCGCAGCGGTTCGCCAGCGGCGATCCGGAACTGCTCCTGGACCAGGTCCACGCCGGTGGTCTCCTCGGTGATGGGGTGCTCCACCTGCAGGCGCGTGTTCACCTCGAGGAACGCGACGGTGCCGTCGGCGGCCACCAGGAACTCCACCGTCCCGGCGCCCGAATAGGAGGCTTCACGGCATACTGCCTTGGCGGCGTCGTAAATCTGCTGGGTCTGCGCTTCGGTCAGGAAGGGTGCGGGGGCTTCTTCCACGAGTTTCTGGTGCCGGCGCTGCAGCGAGCAGTCGCGGGTACCCACCACCACCACGTTGCCGTGCTGGTCCGCCAGGACCTGCGCCTCCACGTGCCGGGGCCGGTCCAGGTACCGCTCCACAAAGCACTCGCCGCGGCCGAAGGCCACCACCGCTTCACGGACCGCGGAATCGAAGGACTCCTCGATCTGGTCCATCTCGCGGACCACTTTAAGCCCGCGTCCACCGCCGCCGAAGGCCGCCTTGATGGCGATCGGCAGTCCGTGCTCCTCGGCGAACTTGCGGACCTCGGCCGCCGAATCCACCGGACCTTCGCTCCCGGCCACCAACGGGGCACCGGCGCGGACGGCGATCTCTCGCGCCGTGATTTTGTTGCCCAGCTGGAGGATGGCCTCCGGGTTGGGGCCGATCCAGGTCAGGCCGGCGTCCAGGACCGCCTGGGCAAACCCGGCGTTTTCGGACAGGAAGCCGTAGCCCGGGTGCACCGCGTCCGCCCCGGACTCCGCGGCCACGCGCAGCAGGTTGGGGATATCGAGGTACGTTTCCGACGGCGCGTTGCCGCCCAGGCTGTACGCCTCGGTGGCCGCGCCCACGTGCATGGCGTCGGCATCGACGTCAGCGTAGACGGCCACGGACTCCAGCCCGGCGTCTTCGCAGGCACGGGCGATGCGGACGGCGATTTCTCCGCGGTTGGCGATCAGGACCTTGCGCATCAGTTGCTCACTTTGTCTGGGAATTTTTTGTCTGGGAAATGTTGGGGGATGATTCGGAAAAGCTGGTGGGCAGCCCGTAGCCGGGAGCCCAGCGGAACCGGATGGACCCGCCGATGGGAACCTGGGCGGCCAGGTCCAGCTGGTGGTCCACCACGACGGCGATCACGGGGTAGCCGCCGGTGATGGGGTGGTCGGCCAGGAAGAGAACCGGCTGTCCTTCCGGCGGGATCTGCAGCGCGCCGGCCATGGTTCCCTCGCTGGGCAGCTCCCCGTCCCGGCTCCGGCTGAGCGCCTCGCCGTCCAGGCGCATGCCCACGCGGTTCGAGCGGGGCGTCACCGCCCACTCCTGGGCGCAGAGCGATTCCAGCGCGGCGGCGTCAAACCAGTCATCGCGGGGTCCGGGGACGATGTCCAGGACCGTAACGCCGGTGTCCGGGAAGTCGGGCTGCAGTTCGGGGTTGCCCACCACGTTGGAGGACGTGGCGGCGGCGGCACCCAGCAGCTGCCCGGCGGCCAGCGGTGCCGGCCCGATCCCGGACATGGTGTCCGTGGACCGGCTCCCCAGCACAGCATCGGCTGCCGCCCCGCCGCGGATGGCCAGGTAGCTGCGGAAGCCGAGTTCGGGCGCTCCGATGGTCAGGATCTCGCCGTCGAGCAGGGCGAACGCCGTGGCCATGGGCACCTCGCGCACCTGGTCGGGCCGGTCAAGCTCTGACTCGTCACCGTCGTCGTCCGGATCGTTTGAGGCGGGAACGTCCGACGGCGTCACTACAGTCAGTGCCGACGGTGCGCCGGCCACAGCCAGCACCTGGTCCCCCACGGCCTGCACACGCAGCCCGCCGGCAACGGATTCGACGACGGCGGCGGACGGGTCGTTGCCCACGATCCGGTTGGCGCGGCGCAGGGAGGACCGGTCCAGTGCCCCGGCGGAGGACACCCCGAGCCCGGCGTGACCGGGGCGGCCGAGGTCCTGGATCAGGCTCTGGAGTCCGGGCGAGAGGATCAGCAGACCGGACTGGACGTCCGGTTCCTGGGTGGCCGGAGCTTCGGAATCCGCCGCCCCAGCCTGGGTGGCCGTAACTTCAATGAGCTCGCGTACCGCACTGAACTGCACGCGGTCACCGGGCGCGGCCAGGGCCGGCTGCTCCCGGCTAAGGTCCCACATGTGGGCCGCGGTGCGGCCGATCAGCTGCCAGCCGCCCGGGGACTTCCGCGGGTAGACGGCAGAATAATTGCCGGCCAGGGCCACGGAACCTGCGGGGACGGCGGTCCGGGGCGAACTCCGGCGCGGGACTTCAAGGTCCTGGTTCTCCCCAACCATGTAGCTGAAGCCCGGGGCGAAGCCGCCGAACGCTACCGTCCAGACCTGCCCGGTGTGGGCCGCGATGACGCCGTCGGCGCCCAGCCCGGTGAGCCGACCCACTTCGGCGAGGTCGTCGCCGTCGTACACGGTCTCAATCTGCACCAGTTTGCCTTCGGCGTGGGACTGGACCGTCAGGTCCATCTCCAGCAGCCGGGCCGCCATCCTGCGCGCCGCAGCGGGGGAATCCGCCTTGACCATCACGGTTTCGGCGGCGGCCAGGACGTCCACCTGGCCGGGCAGCGGCTCCTCCAGCAGGAGGGCCTGCAGGGCCAGGACGTCGTGGAGCCCGGAGAGTTCGGCGAGTACCGCCGTCGTACCCACCGGCTTGACGGACAGCACTCTGACGGCGAGCACCCGGGCCGCCGTGGTGGCGCTACTGACTGTTTCCATGGGATCAGGCCGCGCCGCTTAGGCGTGGCTCTCCTGCGCGCCGTCGTTGTGCAGCAGGTGGAGGTCCTCGTCCGGCTGCGGGTCGCGGCCCAGGCGCATGCCCACGATGGTGATGATGGCCGCCAGGAGGATGTACGCGGCGATCAGGTACCAGCCGCCGGACGCTGCGCCGTAAAGGGCGGTGAAGATCAACGGCGCCACGGCGCCGCCGATGACGCCGGCAAGCGTGTAGGCCAGGGAGCTGCCGGCGTAGCGGAGGCGGGCCGGGAACTGCTCGGTGATAAAGGCTGCCTGCGGGCCGTACATAAAGGCGTGCAGGGCCAGTCCGATCACCACGCCGATGATCAGCATCACCACGGACTTGCCCGCGATCATCAGGAAGAACAGGGGGATGTAGACGGCGGTGGCGGCGGCGGCAATGCCGTACACCCAGCGGCGGTTGAACCGGTCAGTGAGTGCGCCGGCGAACGGGATGAGGAAGAGCTGGAACGCGGAGCCGATCAGGATGGCGGCCAGCACGTTGCCGGTGGTCATGCCGAGTTCCTTGGTGGCGTAGACGGCCACAAAGACGGTGAACAGTGCGTAGAGCACGTCCGGGCAGACGCGGGACAGGGCGGCGGCGATCAGCGCACGTGGCTGGGTGGTGAAGACTTCCTTGATGGGTGCCTTCGGCTGGTCGCCGTGGGCTGCGATGGCCTTGAAGACCGGGGTTTCCTCGAGCTTGAGGCGGATGATCAGGCCGAAGACCACCAGCAGGGCGGAGGCCAGGAAGGCTACCCGCCAGCCCCAGGAGAGGAACGCTTCGGTGCTCAGCGAGGCTGCCAGGATGGCGAGTACGCCGTTGGCCATAAGGTTGCCGGCGGGCGGGCCGATCTGGGCTGCGGAGGACCAGAAACCGCGCTTGCTGGGGTCGCCGAATTCGCTGGACAGCAGCACAGCACCGCCCCATTCACCGCCGACGCCGATGCCCTGGGCCAGGCGCAGGAGCACCAGGAGGATGGGGGCCCAGATGCCGATCGCTGAGTAGTCAGGCAGCGCACCGATGAGGACGGTGGCGACGCCGATCAGCACCAGGGTGAAGACCAGGACGTACTTGCGGCCCACCTTGTCGCCGAGCCGTCCGAAGATAATGCCGCCGATGGGGCGGGCGAGGTAGCCCACCGCGAACGCGGAGAAGGAGAGGAGGAGACCCACGAATTCGTCGTCCGAGGGGAAGAAGATCTTGGGGAAGACGAGGGCTGACGCCACCGAGTAGATCGCGAAGTCGTAGTACTCAAGCGAGGTGCCGGTGAGGCTGGCGACGTACGCCTTGAGCGCACCGGGCGGCGGCTTCCGCGCGGCGGCCTTTGCTGCCTTGTTCGTGCTGGTCATGGTTTCCTCCGGGGGATGCGGGGTGGTGCAGGGGGCCTGTTTTGCGGCCATGGGATGGGGGCTAGAGGAACGAGCCGATGCTGACGCCGGCGTCGCCGAGAGCGGACTTCACTGCTGTGGCCATCGCTACGGCCCCCGGTGAGTCACCATGCACGCAGATGCTTTCTGCGCGGATTTTGAGGATGGAACCGTCGATTGCGCGGACCGCTGATTCAGTGGCCATCCGTAGGACATGTTGCGCCACTTGTTCCGGATCCTCAAGGACTGCTCCGTGTTGGGATCGCGAGACGAGCGTGCCGTCCGGATTGTAGGCCCGGTCCGCGAACGCTTCGGTCACGGCGCGCAGGCCGGCGGCTTCGGCAAGCCGCAGGACTTCCGAGCCCGGGAGGCCGAGGATCGGCAGGGTGGGGTCAACCGATTTCACGGCGTCGACGACGGCCTGGGCCTGCGCCGTGTGCGTGACGATGGCGTTGTACAGTCCGCCGTGCGGCTTCACATACTGGACCCGGGCTCCCTCAACTGCGGCCAAAGCCTGCAGGGCCCCGATCTGGTACACAACGTCGTCGGCCAGTTCTGTGGGGCTGATGTCCATAAAGCGGCGTCCGAAACCGGCGAGGTCGCGGTAACCGACGTGGGCGCCGATGACAACGCCGGCAGCAGCTGCTTCTTTGCAGGTGTTGCGGATGACGCTGGGATCGCCGGCGTGGAATCCGCAGGCCACGTTCGCGCTCGAAACCGAGCCGAACATCGCCAGGTCATCGCCGAGGCTCCAGCGTCCGAAGGACTCGCCGACGTCGCTGTTCAGGTCAATCGTTGCCATTTGTGATTCCCGTCTCATTGGGTGGTCCTACTAGGATGCCCTAAATTTACAAATTGTTCAACGATCCTTCGATTCCACAATGTGACGACCGTGTAAATTCTCGTGTATGGCCTCTTCAGACCCGCTCGTCCCCTCTTCCCGACTTTCTTTGAACAGCAGCCCGGCGCGGACCGCTGCGGGCCGCCTTCGGGTGGCCGTTCCGTCCGTGGCGGAGCGGGTGGCGGATGAACTCCGCCTGCAGCTGGCGGAAGGAGCGCTGCTCCCGGGAACGCGGCTCACCGAATCCACCATCGCGGAGGACCTGGGCGTCTCCCGTAACACCGTGCGTGAGGCTTTCGTTGAACTTGCCAGCGAACGCCTGGTGGTCCGTCATCCCAACCGCGGCGTCTTTGTGGCAAGCCTGGAGGCCGGCGATATCCACGACGTATATACGGTCCGCCGCGCCATCGAGGTCAGCGCCCTGCGAGCCGGAGGCAGCCCCGAGGATGTGGCCGCCGTCCGGGCCGCCGTCGAGGAAGGCAAACGTGCGGCGGCAGCCGGTGACGACGAAGCCCTGGGCACCGCCAACCAGCATTTCCACGGCGCCATTGTGGCCATGGCCGGAAGCCCGCGGCTGGACAGCATCATGGGCCAGGTCCTGGCCGAGATGCGCCTGTTCTTCCATAAGGCCACCATGGACGCGCAGTTTTACCAGCACTACCTGAAGGACAATGAAACGATCTGCCTGGCCCTGGAATCCGGGGAACTGGACCGTGCGGCTGACCTTCTCCTGGCGTATCTGGACCGCTCCGAAGACAACCTGAGCGAAGTGCACGGCGAAGCCGGAACAGACTGAACCGGTAGGCTGAACTGATGAAACGCCGCCTTGCCGCCCTGACCGCCATCCCCGTTCTTCTCTTCATTGCCGGCTGTGGATCGGTCCAGGAAGTCGCCGAAACCGCCGCGAACGATGCCGCGTCCAAGGTGGCCACCGCAGCCGCCGACGAAGTCAAAAAGCAGGTCTGCGCCGTGGTGGAAGACGGGCTGGTCAGCGTCCAGGACAAGGCCTTGCTGGGCGGGCTGGTGTCCACAGCGGACGCTGCCGGGGTCCCCGCGGAAATTACGACGCCGCTGGGCCAGATCGCCGATGCCGGAGACCAGGTGCCGGCCGAGTCAGTTGCGGCGCTGACGGAAGCCTGCTCGGCTTAGCGCTCCGCGCCGTGGCTGCCCAGGAACGCCGCGCTCACAGCAACCATCCAAGCCATGGATTCCGGTACTGATCGCAGGAAACTTACAGCGGCAAGCGATCCAAGGGAAAATTCGTGTCCCGGCGTCCGAACGCAGTCATTGAAAAAGGCGTCCCGACCCGCGGAAATGCCGATTTTTGGCAAGGAACGGAGTTCTCGCGGCTACTACTCCCGTTGTTTGAACGCCGATAATGGAGATTATGTCGAGTTGTCATTATGACAGGACATAATCACTCCTACGTAAAGCATAGCAATCGCTCCCCCAGGGCGCCAGACCAGCGGGCTTCAACCCTGTGCCGGGCGTCTGGGGGCCAGAGCCCCAAAATGATGTAACTCAGGGATGGTGGTCGGGAGTGCCGTGGGTGAACACTTTGGGCCTGCGGATTCTACTTTTCGAAGCACTGCTACCGCTTTCTGCTTTTCTTCGTCTTTAGGCGCAAAGTGGGTCGACGGGCCGATGGAGGAAGCGCCTTTGGCATTCGTGTAGGAGCAATGAGCCTTGACTCTTTAAGGCGCTGATCCATGTAGTCCGTCTGAATGTAGGGATCGTTGAGGTATCGCACGGAAACGATTTGGTAGTTGGTGTCGATGAGTAGCTCAAGGCTTCTGTCGGCGCGAAGCTGGTATTTCTTGAGCGTTCCATATGTCGCTAAGCGGTCCAGGCATAGCTGAAGCGTCCAACGTTCAGGTCTAGAGCCAAAGAAGAGTGCGGCGTGGCCCGAGGGCCCGACAAAGTTCTGTACAGAAGTGTGGAATCCGCCGTCATCGCGTGTCAGGGTAACGAGCCGCTTCGCATAATTTCCGATGCCCTGTTGGGCGATCTGTGAAAGGTTGGTCAGGTCGGCACCGAATCGGAGCCATCCCGGCTTGTGTTCTGCCTCCAGAAAGTCCAGAAGTCCGGTGACAAATTCAGTGTTTTCTCGGGCCGGCTTCACAGCAGGAACATTGGTCTGTCCGGTTGCGTAATACATCCAGGCGTCGAGGGGATCAGTCAGGGTGCTGACCCTGGTGGGTATATGGCCTTTCGCGAACCGCCGGCGGTCGGCAGCGGTAGGAGGGGAAGTCATCGGGTGCTGCTCGTAGATTCGGTCTGGATCTGGCTCGATGTACATGTCGCCGTTGATATACCACATCACCAGGTCCAGCTCGTCGGCGGCGATGATAAGGCGGGAGCTGACAGGGTCAGTCCGCCTCCTTAAATAGGTGAGAAAGTCCGCCGGTCGGTCGAGGAGGAGCTTGATGACTTCAAGGTCGTGGATAGAAACCAACCAAGGGATCGATGCGTCTGTGATGAAGCCGGCCCGAACAAGGGCGTCGGTAGCGATGGCCAATGGCCCCCAATCGTCCAAGCACACGACTACCGAGTGAATTTCCCGCACACCGGAGAGGCCAAGCCACTTCCCATTGGGTTGCCAGAGGCCGCCGTTCTTTCTAATGAGTCCTTCCAAACGGGACGCCTGTGCGGCTGCTTCGCCGATGGTTTTCCGGACATCCGTTTCGACACGGCGAACATTTCCTGTCCGGGCCTTATCTGTGATCGAACCAGCCTTTACCTCAACGCAAACTGCAACGTCATCAATTACGAAGAGAGCGTCGGCCTCCGTTTCATGGGTATCAAGCTTCGGATCCTCGGATTCTTGTGACAGGTCTGCCGAGCTGGCCTTGTTGGGGGCGCGGTACTTCAGAGACGAAAACGTCGGCGCATCGGCGCCCAAGAGGGTCGCAAGCGCAGAAGCAGCTGTCTCCTCAGCCCAGCCGTCACGGTAGCGCTTGTAGCGTTCCCAGTCTTTGGCTGATTTACCCGGTGCTGTTTTTAGAAGTGATTCCAACACGGGACGTACGTAGTCGTGCGGGATCGGATCCCCAAAAAGCATGTAGGTATCTTCATCCCGAATCATTCCTTTTCCGGCAAGAAGGTTTTCGCCGTCGACGAATTTTGCGCAAGCGTCGTAGGCAGACACTGACACCTCGGCGATGCTAAATGCATTCAAAATGCTCCGGACCGACGGTTCGATGACTCCGGACTCCGCGGAGATATCGGACGGCGTGAATGTCAATCCCCTCCCGGGCCCTTGGAGCAACGTGTGAACTATTTGCCGTCCTTCAGCAGCTACGGCTGGCGACTGGGGCTTGCCGGCCGCCCATTCCTTGACGATCTGATCCATCCGTTCCATTCGGTTTTCGTGCATGTTGCTACGAAACCGCTGGATGCCATCCCACACTTTGACAACGTCGTCGTGTGTGTATCCGATCTTCTCCCGTACGATCTTTTCGATGTGAGGGGCGCCGAAGATTGAACTCACCACACTGCGTGACATGGAAAGGTAGTTTCGCCCGCGCACTGTGACTTCATGGGCCCTGAGCATGCCCGTCAGCTCTGCCGCTTTACCCAGATGAACGTCCTCTGACGACGCGAAGGCCACCAGCTGTGCAAGTTGCGCAATCTGATATCCGGCCGCATGAATCTTTGCGACTGACTCGTTGAATTGTCCAGGGGACTTAACTTCCTGGTCCAGTTGCGGTCGCCCTCCGGGGGCTTGCGCAAGCCCTACTAGCGCGATTACTTCGACGATGACCGGGAGATTAGTGTTTTCACTTTCCCTGTACGTGCCCAGATCCGAGGGTGAGGTGATTTGACGTATCGCTTCCAGAATATTCCAGAGATCCACTCCAGCGAGCTCGTGCGTAATCGCATCGACGCATGCGCGAACGATTCCGGGTACCTGCTGCCGCAATTCGTCCCAGGATTCAGCCGGTGAGAGACCAGCAGTTGCTTGTTCCACATTCTGCATCAGTGCGTCCAGCGCCCCGTCGCCTTCCACAATCAGACGACCTATCACGTCATCGTTCCTTTTTCGCAAAGGATTCTCCCCACGCTTGTTGCTTCACGCTCAGGAGCGGAAGCGCAACGGTGCCCTTCAGACGAAATCCGGAAGGCGATGTACCGAAGTTCAAACCTCAGTCTCCTCGAAGGCTATCGCTAAGCCCTGACAATGGTCTTCCATTTCCCCGAACGCCCGTTTTAGCCGCAGGAAAAAATGATCCGCCGCTGCGGTCATTTCGGTACCGCAGATCTGGATGCCGACGGTGTCGTTTTGGAAGTCTCTGCGCAGGAGGTCATCGACGAGGGCGACGTAAAAGTTCCGTTTGCCAAGGATGACAAGATAGCCCGTTAAGCCGCCCCAGCGAACGACTTCACTGCCAATGCCCGACGCTGCTCCCCCATCAGGAAGGGCAGATAGTGCTAACGCCCATTCCTCTACCGTCGCCGCCTTTGTGCCATAGCCAACGCGGCCATAGCTCCACGGAATCTCCATTATCGACGTTCGATCCGGCCTGTCATTAGGCGGGAGAATCGCGCAACTGACGCAACTCGAGCCAGGCCGGCTGTCGGCTCACTAGCGGATGGCACCGCCCGAGCGACGCCAGTTTTCAAATTTGCCATTGTCAAAAACGAATGGCTTACTCGTGGAGTGCAGCTTCCAGGAAATGATGACGACCTACTAAAGAAGACTATTGAGGCTGGCATCGATATGTCCGGCACAATCGGAGGGGCCCTCGCGGGCACTGCCATAGGCGGACCCGCTGGCGGCTTGGCTGGAGCGATAGCGGGAACCGGCTTGATTCACATTCTCAAGGATGTGGCGCACCGAGCCCTAAGTCACCGTGAACGTCAGCGTGTAGGCGCACTCTATCTGCATGCCCTTAATGCCATGAACATCATTCAAGAGGCGGGAGGAAGCGTACGCCAAGATGATTTTTGGGTCTCGTCGGGAACATTCATCTCTCCTGGACAGCAGGTGATAGAAGGTGTCTTGATCGCAGCACAACGTGAGCCTCAGGAAAGAAAACTGGAGTTCATGGGGAACCTCCTTGCGCGGGTTGCCTACGAGCCTGAAATCACAGCAGATACGGCCGCTTATGCGATCCGGACAGCGGAAGAACTTACTTGGCAGCAGTACGTACTCCTTGCACTGATCGGCCGACTCGATGAGTTTGAGGTTCAAGGCATTGAAACAAATACTCATGCGCCAGAATTCGCTGCTTGGGCGGCCCATAAGCAGCTGGCAGAACTAGGTGACTTCGGCCGGGGCCTCATCGTTGGGGGCCGCGAGACGACCTCCCTGGGGTTTCAGAAGTTTGCGACCGAGCTTGGATCTTACAAGCTGGAATGGGGCGGCAATCTTCTCTATCAATCAATGTGGCTGGACCGCATACCCGAACAAGACATCCTTGAAGTCCTCCGCCTACTCAGGTCCCCTGACTAGAAACTATGCAACGCCGCGCGGACTTTCGTCAGGGGCATCGCCCAAATGGGCAAATCGCTGCGGAGTGGGAGTTGCTGATCTCCCGTATAGCCCACTCCCCCGTCCTCAGCTTGACGGAACGTCCGTTATCGGCACAGAAAGCACGGGAGTAGAAGTAGCTGCGAAAACTCCCGTCTCGCCACGAATCCGGCGTTTCCGCAGGTCAACCGGGCTTTGCTGGTGGCGCGCATTCCTCACGCCAATGGCTGACTTTGCCCTCGGATTGCTTATGGCTGTAGGTTTCCTGCATCTAATGCATGTTTCCAGGGCTTAGGCGTCGTTATGAGTGGTGCCGTTCCGGGTTTCCTCCCGCGGATGCTGGTGGATGCGGACAGTGGGCTGTTCAGGGCTGATGAACGGGTCTTCACTGCCATGCTGGATGGCTGGCGGGCACAGATGCTGGCACGCGGCCTCACGACACAGACCATCAAGCAGCGCTGCCAGCTGCTGGAACGTTTTCAGGGCTTCACGGGTGAATTTCCGTGGCAATGGCGGCCAGCAGACATTGATGACTTCCTGGCCACGCGATTGTGCCGCTTATCTCGCTTTGTCGGCATCCCATCCGTCGTCGCTGTCCAGACTTCTTAATTTTTCTACGAATGTCTCGGACCGCAGCTCAGGATGGTCTGCGGTCACGGCTTCGACTTGGTCCGCGATGGTCCGCCACGAGCCAGCCATCCAAACCATCGGATCCGCGCCGTTTTCTCGGAAAAACGCATCGAGCGCTGACCGGCGATATACCAAACTCTGGCCCTGTTCCTCAGTGACAGGGCCACGGCCAAGTGCATTCAGGCTCTCCAGCACCTCAGCGCTGACACCGTAACCGACTAAACCGCTCAGGTAAGCTGCGGCTTCCGTGCTCGACATCGTTATGTCGGGTGCCGGGTCGTTCATATCGTTCGCGTCCATCAAGCTCAATCCGATGCATGGAATACTCTCCGGCGAGCGTATCACTGGCCTGAAGCGGTCACGCGTACAGCCGAAATGCTTCGCTCGAGCAGCTCTCTTGGCGCCCACTGCCAGCCCGCCTACGGCATGCGGAAGAAACAATGACGCCGGCGCGAGCCGCCGTCTTCTGACGATTCCACCAGGAGAACGGATCCCGCGGATGGAGGAGGGAACTCCCGTCTCACGAACAACCGTGCATGCCAGTTCTACTGCCCCTCGGAATGCCAGGCCAGACGCTGAGGGCCCGGTAGCGCCCGTGCTGAGGCAAGACAATTTATCATTGCAACCGGCCGGCCGTGGTCTGCTCGCTACCCAAACCAGCTAGTCAAGGCGACAGCGCGTTCCTGTACTTGGTGTCGGAGCTAATCTCAAAAGACGTATGGACTGACAGTCGCGGAAATGGAAAAGTCTCCTCTCGTTCAAAGCATCCCTGACCCAGATGATTAGTCCGTCGGCTGTACTGGCGTCCACGGTGCCTTCATGCTCCAGATTCCCGGCGATTCGAAGTGACACGACGTCCCCGGGCGTAAGGCTCGTCCAAATCAACAGCGGATGTTTCTCCGCCACTCCGTGCTTTGTCACGATGTGGCCGATCAGTGGCTACAGGACAGTAGGCGTGGCGCGGATAATTCCGTCGGGTGCCCAGCATTCCTGCCCGCCTTCACAGTAGATCGATTTCCCGGGTGAGGCCGTACGCGATCTGGGGGCTGAGGGCGATCGTGAATGTTGTGAAATCGACCCTGGTTACGAGAATGCCGCAACTAGTGGCCTTGCCGCGGAGTAGCGAAATAGCCTGCTCAAGTTGTCGGTCTCTGGAAGCGGAGTCCTTTACATTGATCGTGATAGTTGATGTGGCTGTCAGCAATGGCGCTCACCTTTTCTTTTCTTTCAGGAAGTGACGCTTCACGTCGTCGCTTGGGCGGCACCTTCGTCGATGCGTGCCCTCGCCAAGCGGGCGCATCGTCGCGCAAGCGATCCCGTTACCTCTGCGCGTTCCACGGCGCGGTGATGGTTGCCACAGCAACCAGCCTTCATAAGGTCGGCTACTGGCGCTCCGAAAACTGCAGGCCCAGGGGCAGGTTCCCACTCCGGCCATGCGCGATGCCGGCAGGGTTACCTGTGATCACAACTCTCCGTGCACAAGTCCAGTCTTGGAAGTGGATTTCCATAACACAATATGGGAAAAACGAGAGAAAGCAAAGTATTATCTTTGGTTCATTTGGGGCGAAAGCTAGGTCGCGATGGATGGCGTTGCCAGCGCGCCGAACACCCTTCAACCTATGCAGACTGCAACGTGACATGTTCCTCAGTGGGCGGTGACCATTGGGATTCTTAGCGGATGCGTGCATTCCTTCAGTGGGGAAGGTGACGTTTTCTGCTGGCCAGCGTCTTACCTCCGGCGTTTGGCCGATAGGGCCGGAGCAGTAGGCCTCCATGTGGTCGCGGCCCCGCCAGCGCGTCCATCAGTCCTGCGCCTGGACGTATTCCTCTGGATGTAAACGAGTGGGTATATCGGCGAAGTGCGTTCACAAAATCCGCCCTGAGCCGCCCGTATGTGTCACCAAGGCCACTTCGGCGGGCAGAGGCGCGACTTCGCCACTCCGGTCGACGCGCGTGAGGCAGGAATTGAAACGGTCTACCAAGACCTCTCGCTGGCGGATGACCTCAATGTCATGAGCAACCTATTCCTGGGACGAGAGGAACTGGCTTTCAAGTTCGGCGGCTTGAGCGTACTGAATCGCAAGAAGATGGCACGGCGCTCTATCGAACTTCTCAGCGAGATCGGCGTGAATGTGCCGAAGGTAGATGCGATCGTCAGCGGGCTGTCCGGCGGCCAGCGGCAAGGCATCGCCATCGCCCGTGCGGCCGGCTGGGGCTCCCGCCTGATCATCATGGATGAGCCCGCCGCCGCCCTGGGGCTCCAGGAAACAGGCCACGTCCACGACATTATCCGGAACCTCAAAGCGCGTGGGGTTGCCGTCATCATCGTCAGCCACAATGTGCAGCAAGTCCTGGAACTGACGGACCGGGTTTACGTATTCCGGCGCGGCCAAGTCGTCGGGTCACGGGTGACTAAGCTAACCAACCCGGATGAAATCGTGTCGATGATTACGGGAGCCAGCACTTCCTAAAAGATGTCGCGCCCCACCCAATCGCTGCGCGCGAGGGGTGGGACGCGGCGTCGCGTTCCGCGACTGTTTGTGGCGCTGCCGGAACCCCGGGCAACGGTCGCTGCAATGGCAGACACTGTTCGAATTGCCGACCGTGCATGATCTCCAGCCACACAAAACAAACCACGAAGGACCTGAACATGATTTCGTCCATGACCAAACTGCTACCCTTTCGCCTCTGGCTCAACAGCGAGAAGCCCACCGCTGTTGCAATAGTCAGGGCTCCCCCGATTGCGGGGATGACGAATCGCGCCAACGTGGTCAATGACTCCTTCGGTGGTTGGAAATACTCCTTCTTCGGCGCCATCCAAGACCATGGCACCGAAAGAGTTAACCTCTTCACCCATGGCGAGGTCATCCCTGTCGGCTGGGCCGACCCCTCACACGGCGGCATCAACCCTAACTGCCCGCAGAACGTCTGAGGAGTACGAACATGGATGTGCAGATCAACACGCCCGCCGGCCGGCCTAAAGTGGCACCGCGACTCAGAGTCGGTGTTTTGGGGACGGGATACTGGGCACGCTGGTGCCACGGGACGGAACTCGCCGCTCGCCCCGACGTCGAGTTTGTGGGCTTCTGGGGACGGGACGCGGACAAAGCCCACGAGGCAGCGAACGCCGTAGGTGGGTTCGGAACATCCGACCTGGATAACTTCCTGGAGCAGGTGGACTGCGTCTCCGTAGCGCTGCCGCCCACGGTTCAGGGCGCAATGATCCCCGCCATCGCCCGTCGCGGCGTCCACATGCTCTTGGACAAGCCTCGGGCACTGGACGTGGACGTCGCCCGCCAGGCGGTCGAGGCCATCCGTGCGGCCAACGTCTCGACGGTGTCCTTCATGACCCTGAGGATGCAGCCGCAGCTCGAGCGATGGCTGTCTGAGATGACTTCCATCGCCAAGACCTGCGGCCCGTGGATCGGCTTGGATATCGTGTGGGCAGGGCCAATCGATGAGCCCGGCAGCCCCTACGCCGGGTCGACATGGCGTCATCAAAACGGTGGGTTGTGGGACCTCGGCCCTCATGCGTTGTCCCTCACGAGCGGGTTGTTCGGTCCAGCCCTCGGGGTTCAAGCGATTGCGGGAAGGCATGACACCGTGCACGTTAGCCTGCGACATGCAGAAGAGGCCATCAGTACCTCGACCCTCTCCGTTAGGGCACCGTCCAGCGCCCACCTCGCACGAATGGAAGTTTGGGGACCGGGTGGCAGGCACAGTCTAGAGCTGCCCCTGAACGGTCTGCGGGAGGCCTACTCCCGAGCCTTCGACCGGCTGCTGGACTCCATCGGCACCGGAACTGCAGACGAGTTCGACGCCGCATTCGGTGCGTCCATTGTCACGACACTTGACGAAACGGAGAAGCAGATCGCCGCACCGTCATAGTCGGCATACCCGTATCCCAAAGCCCTGGCGCAACCGGGACAAAACCGCCTGCTGGGTAAGCCCCCACACCAAGCTGCGACGTCGGCTACATGACCGGCAAAACGGTCGACCTATCCGGCGAGTGTTTTCATCTTGCATGACCTCGCAGTCACCTAAATGAGCACGAACGGCGCATTCTGCGCGGCGAGAACGAATGACGGCGCTACGGCAGAGATTGGCAACACATAAGATTGTATGGAATAATAATGAGCAAGCAAAAGGTTTCCTTTGCTTGCTGCCTACGCTCCGAAGCGTCGTTACGAGAGGTGAGTCCCCACTCCGGGAACACCAGATACTTTTCCCCGCGGAGGAATCCGCTTTTCGGGCCGGTCAAAATAGGTGGGCAGACTTGTGTTTGAGATGGCAGCTGGCTTGTATTTTGCCGGGACGAACCACGAGAGCCGCAGTGCACTGCCGGGTGCGCCGGTTGTTCAGGATGACGAAAGCAGCACGACCCGGCTGCGGAGCAGGCTAGCCACCCTGCTGCACCGGGCGGCATGGCGTATCGAGCCCCCGCAATGCCTTTTCGGCCCCTAGACGCTTGAAGTACGTTCGTACACAAAACCGATGATTCTAAGCTGACCCGTGCGTGGTCGGGATCGTTGGCACTATAAGCGCCCTCAGCGTCCATCTCGACTTGTGGGTGGCATCCCCGAAATCCCAGGACCACAACGACCCGAAAGAATCTCCGCTATGCCTGAGCTCGCGCGCCCCACCTCCCATCAGCTCTCGCGGGCACGCTGGGGGGTTTTTGGCGCATTTTCTATCGTGGGCTTCCTGACTGCGATCTGGCTAGTAAACATCCCTGACATACAGGACCGCACCGCTACCGATCACACCGTCCTCGGGGTCTTGATCCTCCTCCTGGGGTTGGGTGCCCTGATTTCCATGCAGTTCACGGGCTTGCTTATTCGAAAAATCGGGAGCAGGGCTTCAATCCTTTTGGGGTTAGGAGTGTTGCTGGCCACGGTAAATCTGCCGGGTATGGCTACCGACGCCGTCACCCTTGGGTTGGCCCTGTTTATATTTGGTCTCGGGCACGGGATTACCGACGTGGCCATGAACCAGCATGCGGTCGTAGTGGAACGGGGCTACCGCCGGCCCATTATGTCCGCCTTTCATGCTTTCTACTCCCTTGGCGGAGTGCTGGGTGCGGTCGCAGGAGCAGCAACTCAAGCTATCGGCCTTGATCTGCCGTGGACGTTGCTCGCGGCTTGCCTGGTTGGGGCTCTTGGCACCAGCCTGTCCGGGCCCGCTCTACTTCCGGTGTCGCAGGAACTGGCGCTCGAAACCGTTCATAACCTTGCCACTGAACAGGTTCAGCATTCAGCTAACCCAAGCGCGAAACCCAAGGACAAGCGGCGCATGATGGCGTTGGCAAGTCTGGCATTCTTGGTATTGCTCTCCGAGGGCGCCGCGAACGATTGGAGCGCTCTCCAGACAGTTGAACACCTTGATGAATCTGATGCCGCGGCCGCCTTGGCGTACGGAGCCTTTGCCGCCGCCATGACAATTGGCAGGCTTTGCGCCGACCGTATATCCCATGCAGTAGGCCCTGTTAACGTCGTCAGGTTTGGTTCTATCGGGGCAGCACTTGGCATGATCATCGTGGTGGCATCGCCGCTCTACGCGATCTCGATCTGCGGCTGGTTGCTCTTTGGCTTGGGACTGTCAGGAATTGTCCCGCAGGTCTACACCGCAGCTGGCAATATGGGCATGTCGGACTCTGGCAAGACTCTTTCACGCGTTGTCAGTTCCGGATATGTGGGGCTCTTGGCTGGGCCTGCTGCCATCGGGTGGCTGGGCGGCATGTTTGACCTTACGGTGGCCTTCCTAGTCCCTCTCGTTTTCTGCGTCATTGGAATCTTTCTCGCACCGATCGTAGGTGAGTCGAAGAACCAAAATGCCGAAGCAAAACGAAAAACCCCGACCGGGGGCAGCAGAGTCTAGCGTCCATCGGTTTACCAGACCGGCATGGATAGCGACGGGGTGTTCGGTCCAAGTGAGCAGGTCTGCAGAGGTGGCGTGGCCCCACGAGATGCTTCCCCACACGTTGCCCAGCGGGTTTTCTGGTCGCAGAGGTGGTAGGCGCCGTCATGAAAGATCAGGCCGTTGGGGTCATGGAGCCAGGTGTTTCGGGCTGGGTAACGCCATGCCGGGCGGAAGGTGTCGGCTGTCGTGGTGGTCGTAGCAGTCATTCTCATTTCTTGCAGACCACTCATTGCGCCAACCCGTGTGTCGACCATCTCCGGTGGTACAGGTAATAGGCGTGTCGAGTAGTCATTCACGGGGCCGCGTCCATTGCCGACCCCTTAGCTCCTAGAGACTGGCTAAGGGGTCGTCGCCGAAAGTCATCCGATCCTCACCCAGGGCGTCAGATGATTTTGACCGCGTATGCCGGCCAGAGGGCCGGCCTCGCTCGCAAGGTGAAACCGAGCCGACTCTTGTGGATGAGTGGTGTTGTGCTCATGATATGACTGACTGGATATCGCTTTGGAGTTTGGTCAGGGCGGTTTTTGCGTCGGTTTTTGCGCCCAGGAGTGTCTGGCAGA